>JAUIHQ010000218.1 GCA_030432155.1 bacterium
CTGGGTCATCTTGAACAGCTCGTCGAGAACGTGCTGCATCTTCAGTCCACCCTGCTTTTTGTACTTCAGGGGGTACTTCTTCTTGTAGCCGTCGAGTCGCTCCAGCCATTCCTTCGTATCGAGCTCGGTGGCATGGCGGATCAGTTCCTCCACAATCTCCCGGGCATCGCCGATGCAGTGATGGTGAACCTTGATCATCTTCCCGATCTCCGCCTCGTCGATGTCGATATGAATCCGGGTGGCGTCACGGCAGAACCGAGGCGCCTGCCCGATGATTCGGTCGTCATAACGGGAACCGATCGACATGATCAGGTCGCACTCGACCACCGCCTTGTTCGCATAGGCGGTTCCGTGCATGCCGAGCATGCCGAGGGACAGCGGATGAGTCTCATCAAACGCCCCCTTGCCGAGCAGGGTCGTGGTGACCGGCGCCTTCAACGTCTCCGCCAGCTTCTTGATCGCCTTGTCCGCTTTCGAGATCAACGCACCGTGACCGGCGAGGATCAAGGGACGACGGGAGCGCTTCAGCGCATTCGCAATCGCCATGATATGATCCTCGTTAAGCGGTTTGTGCGGATTGTATCCGGGCAGATCCATCTCCGGGTCCAGCTCACCGGTGAATTCGCCGGAACTGATATCCTTGGGCAGGTCCATCAGAACCGGTCCGGGACGGCCGGTGCTGGCGATATGGAACGCCTCTTTGACGATCCGGGGAATGTCATTGGTGTTCTTGACCAGGTAGCTGTGCTTCACCACCGGCATGGTCAGGCCGAACACATCCGCTTCCTGGAACGCATCCTTGCCCAGCATCGGGGTGATGGTCTGACCGGTGATGACAATCATCGGGACCGAATCCATGTGAGCGGTCATGATGCCGGTGATGGTATTGGTCGCACCGGGACCGCTGGTGACCAGCACCACCCCGGGACGGCCGGTGGCCCGGGCATACCCGTCCGCCATATGAGCCGCGCCCTGTTCATGCCGAACCAGGACCAGCTTGATCTTCGTGCCGGTCGTGACCAGCGCATCAAAAATGGGAATGGCCGCCCCGCCGGAAAGTCCGAAGATATACTCCACCCCTTCCCGCTCGAGACATTTCACCAGTGCCTGCGCACCTTCCATCTTCATCGATATCATAGCAACACCTTCACTTTCACGTTTCAGACACAAAATGCACCCTTCGCGAGGATGCCGCAACAGAAAAATGAGAAAAAATACACAAGTCTGGTGCAATGAAAATAAATAATGCAGATTATCAATGGTATATGGCGCAAATATGCCAACACACGCCTTATCGAAAATTGGTTATCATGGTTTTAAGGAAATCCAACGGCCGCGCCCGTCAGATTTGCAAAGGATGACATTCGCCAGGGGGGGGTCATCGGAGAAAGCCATCCAGGGCTTGTTCCGCCCCGCGGTTTCCTCCGCGTTGAGCTTGGCTTCGACCGCGGCATTGAAAAACAACGTCATCGTCTGACCGCGCTTGAGTGCGGTTTCTTTCGCCCACCTGAACAGGGAGTCCGGCATTTCGAGGGTCGTCTTCATGGATGCCGAAATAACTGAATAAATATGGGCTGTTAATCCACCCGGGCCAATTGCGGCAGGTGCCTGAAGTGGGTGTCGCGGGAGTAGAGGAGAAGGTTGTGCTGTTGGACGAGGGCGGCGATCCACAGATCGTGGGTGGGGATGGGAGTGCCCTGGACGCGAAGCTGGGTGAACAGGCGGGCATAGTGGAAGGTCGTCTGCTCGTCGGCGAAAACCACCGCGACCCGGGGCCGGTTCAGAAAAAGGTTGAGGACCCTTTCGTTCTTCCGGGCAAGGGTTCCCGCGGCAAAGCCTGCGCGTAGTTCGGCGAGCACGGGAAAAGGCAGGACAATGCGCTCGGCGAGGCGCAACACCCCGACGACCTCCTCGTGTCCTTCGCAGAAATCGCGATAGCGATTGGTGTCGATCACGATTCTCATGACCAGAGGTCCTTGTCCACCCGATCCATCGCCTTGACTGCCTGGTCGAAGGCCGGATCCTTGACCCAGGTTCCGGCGAGGTCGTCGAGGTCATGGTGTACGATGGGTGCTTCGTCCATGCCAAGCCCCCGGGCCAGGGCTTCCACCGCGGTCTGGTTCAGGCTCGCTCCGTACTGGGCGGCGGCTTCCCGGAGCCGGTGGTCGACCCGGTCGGGGATGTTGCGGAGGGTGTATTGGGTTGTCTTGGGCGTATGCATATGCATGCAGAATATGCAGGCAATGCATGCATGTCAAGAGGGTGTGCGGTCACGGCGCCAGTTGAACCCTTATCCAGTAGATCCGGCTGGTGGAGGCGGTGGTACCGATCGCGGTGGCACCCCAGCCAGGAGTTCCGGACACGATCCGACGGGCGGTTCGAAATGCGGATGGAGACGACGGGCCGCAAGGAACTGGTCCGTTGGATCCTATCCTGGATGCCGGACGTGAAGGTCCTCGCCCCGAAGAGCCTGCGGGATCGGATCACGGAGAAACTGCGGGATGGACTCCGAGCACAGCAAGAAGAAGGATACTGACGGCCCAACCACGCGCTTCTCGCCTACGGCCACCCGCGGCGGGTGCCCGCCGGAGAGCGCGGTCGTTCGGGCAAAGAAGATCAGCCTGTTGACGAGGCCTTATCGATAGCGTATATGTTATACGAATAGGAGATCGATATGGATGCAGTCACCGTTTCACCGAAATATCAAGTGGTCATACCAAAGGCAGTAAGGGAGCGCACGCACATCAAACCGGGCGAGAAGCTTCAGGTTTTGAGCTTTGACGACCGGATCGAACTCGTTCGGACACGACCTATGCGCAAGATGCGCGGCTTTCTCCACGGAATGGACGCCACCTTTGTCCGAGACGAGGATGATCGCGTATGAACTTGGTCGATACATCAGGCTGGATTGAGTATTTCTTTGGCGAATCCAACGCAAAGTACTTCACTCTCCCCATCGAGGCGACTGATCAACTGCTTGTTCCCGTCACCTGCCTGTATGAGGTCTTCAAGAAGATCAACATCGTTGCGAATGAGGCGCAAGCGCTTCAGGCGATTGCACAGATGAAACAAGGTACGGTGGTAGATACCACTGAAGACATCGCACTGAGTGCAGCCCTCATCAGCTTGAAACACAAACTACCCATGGCAGACAGCATCATCTACGCTACATCGAGAGCCAACGCAGCCACGCTGTGGACCCAAGATGATCATTTCAGCGCTCTTCCTGGCGTGAAATACAAGATGGCCCGAACAAAGAAATAGCGCTTACCGTGAAACGGCTGAGCCATTTCACGAACGCTCATTTCGGCAGTTGGCCCCTCATCCAATGAACCAATCCACCAATCATCTCCATCCCCCGCCCTGCCACCGGACGAAGGAACACAGACGATTCAGATGAAGCGGACGGTGACCGGATCGCCGATTCGGATGCGGTGGACATCGGCCGCGGAACCTTCGCGGACAGCGATTTCGAGCCGGCCGGAGGAATTGGACAGGGCCAGGGTATCCCCATCTTCGGCATGACCGTAGGATGGCAGGATGGCTCGTAGCTCAACGGTTCCGCATGACACAACCATGCCCCGGGTCTCATTCCCGGGAAGGTCGCGGCTCAGAATGTTGGTGATGGCGTTGCCAAACCGGTCGATGTGCACCACCGCACCGGTCAGCTTCCCCTCTTCTCGCAGAATCGGGGGATGGGCAATATCAACCCACGATTCGACGGGATCGGACAGTTCAAGCAGCTCGGACCTGCCCGACAGCAGAAGGCCGGCGGCATAGGCGAACATGTCCCGGCCGTGAAACGTGGTACTCACCGTACCGGAGGCCCGCACGTCCGGCTTCAATGCACGGACCCCGCCTTTGCCAGGCTCACATAGAAATGAAATCATGCCGTTGTCGGGGGCAAGAATCACCTGGCCCCGGTATTCCGCGGCAAGGATCACCCGATCGGTACCGACCCCGGGATCCACAACCGCAACATGAAGCGTTCCTTCAGGAAACCAGGGGACGGCATTGCCGAGACACCATGCGGCCGCACCAACGTCCTGGGCGGGTATTGCGTGGGTGATGTCATGAATGGCGGCAGTTGGGGCGTGGGATAAAACAACCCCTTTCATGGCGCCTACATAGCCATCTACCGTCCCGAAATCCGTTACCAGCGTCATCAGACCGTTCGATTTCCACATGGGTGTATGATGGAAGCGGTTCCGTGAAGGGTCAAGCCGCCGGGATGCGCGGGATGGGTATTCCGACATGGACAAGGCATGAGCCGGTTGCCAGAATAACCGGCACATGGAGGAGGCAAGGGATAGAGGTATGCCAACCGCGCGCGAGGCGCTGGAAAGGCTGATGGAGGGGAACCGGCGGTTTGTGGCCGGTGAACACCGCTACCAGGGTGACACCCCCTCTTCGCGCCGACGGGAGCTCATTGGAGGACAACAACCCTTTGCCGTCATCCTCGGCTGTTCCGATTCGCGGGTACCGGTGGAGCTGGTGTTTGACCAGGGACTCGGCGACCTGTTCGTGATCCGGGTGGCCGGGAATGTTGTGGCCGCATCCCAGATTGGAAGCATTGAATATGCCGCGGAAATGTTCGGGACCCGGCTGGTGGTTGTGTTGGGCCACACTCTCTGCGGGGCCATCCAGGCGACCATCAACCAGTTGATGCAGCCGAAGGAAAACCAGTCTCCGAACCTTCGATCCATCGTGGACCGCATCCGCCCCGCCATCGAGACCCTGCTCGAAACCGAACTTCGCAACGACCCTCCCGCTCTCGCCCGAAAGGCGACCCGGGCAAATGTACGCATGTCGACCCAGGCCCTCCGCACCACATCCCCGGTTCTTGAGGCATTGATCCAGGACGACGGCCTGTTGATCGTTGGCGCGGAATACAACCTGGAGTCCGGCGTGGTGGAGTTCTTTGAACGACCCACCACCTGAAAACAACCCGACCCCGGGTACGGAGCAGAACGCCCAAAACTCAGGCCTCAAGTTTCAGGTCTCAGGTCTCAGGTTTCAGGTTTCAGGTCTCAGGTTTCAGGTCTCAGGTCTCAGGTTTCAGGTCTCAGGTCTCAGGTCTCAGGTTTCAGGTCTCAGGCCTCAGGTCTCAGGTTTCAGGCCTCAGGTCTCAGGTTTCAGGCCTCAGGTCTCAGGTTTCAGGTCTCAGGTCTCAGGTTTCAGGTCTCAGGTCTCAGGTTTCAGTCCTCTCCCCCTTCCCTTTTCCGTTGGGCGAAAAAAAGGGCCCCGCATGGGGGCCCTTCATTTTGTATTATGGGACGATCCTTACGGGATCCAGCTTGCGATCACGTCGGGATTGTCGCTCATCCATTGACGGGCAACATCCTCGATATCCTCATCCGACTCTTCGATCTTCAGCATGAGATCCGCGAGTTGAGCATCGGTGAAGAACATGCTGCTCAGGAACGCAGCAAGCTCAGGCTTGTCAGCCTGAAGGTTCTTCCGGCCCATGATATGGATATTCCCGGTCTTCCACATCATCTTGTCCTCGTCCTGTTCCAGGAACCGCAGGTCATAGCGGCCGAACATCCAGTGCGGACGCCATCCGGTCACAATAATCGCTTCCTGATCCTTGACCGCCTTGTCGAGCGCCGCGGTCATGGCCGGACCGCTTGACGGAACAAGCTTGAAATCCAGACCGTAGGTCTCGATCACCTGCTCGGTGGTTTTCATGATGCCGGCGCCGGCGTCGATCCCGGTGATCTTGCCGTCGAAGGCATCCTTGTGATCGTTCAGCTCGGAGATCTTTGTCGCCTTGACGTACGCCGGGACGACCAGACCGCTCTGGGTGCCTTCATAAACGTGGCCGAGATCGGTGATCTGGTCCTTGAACTGATCCACATAATCCTTATGAAGAACCGGCAGCCACGTTTCCATGAACGCATCCTTGTCGCCCTGGGCCACCGCGGTGTAGGCGGGACCGACATCGGCGGCGGTGATGTTGACTTCGTAACCGAGCTTGTCCTCCAGGACAACCTTGGCCAGGTGGGTATAGGCAACACCTTCCGCCCAG
This sequence comes from bacterium, assembly GCA_030432155.1. Lineage (GTDB taxonomy): Bacteria > Verrucomicrobiota > Kiritimatiellia > CAIVKH01 > CAIVKH01 > JAUIHQ01. Next base: position 6,032 of record JAUIHQ010000218.1, read on the forward strand.
TTTACATACACGAGGTCGGCGCTTTTGGCCTCATCTCCCCCGGCGGATGTTCCGGCCTGCTGGCTGCAGCCCGTCAATCCGGCCATGATTCCTGCGGCGGCGATCATGCCGGCCCATGTTGCGATTCTCTTCTTCATGTCTTTCCTCCTGTTTATCAGGTTTTCTTTTTGTCGGGCGTGGCCAGAGCCTGTGTCACCCGGTCGAGAAATATGGCGAGGATCACGATGGCGATCCCGCCCTCGAATCCCACATCGATTTTGAGCTGGGTAATACCCTTGAGCACGATATTGCCCAGCCCCCCTGCTCCGATCATCCCCGCAATCACCACCATCGAAAGAGCAAGCATGATGGTCTGATTCACCCCGGCCATGATCGTGGGCAATGCAACCGGAAGCTCGGCTTTCATCAGCATCTGCCGCGGCGTCGATCCGAAGGATATCGCGGCCTCCTTGATCTCTTTCGGCACCTGGCGGATGCCGAGGTTGGTCAGGCGGACCACCGGCGGGAGTGAAAAGATCAGGGTGGCGATGACCCCGGGTACTTCGCCGAGACTGAAGAACATCACCGCCGGAATCAGGTATACGAACGC
>JAUIHQ010000219.1 GCA_030432155.1 bacterium
ATCGAAACCGATGCCGGCGACCTCGGGGTTGCGCTGGTGGAGAACGGACTGGCCCGCATTCACGGTTTTCAGGAAGTGCACGACGATTATATGAGCGAGTCATCGATGCGGCTGAAACTCAAAAGCGCTGAGGCGGATGCCAAACGCAACAAACGCGGGGCCTGGGCATTGGCTGAAGGCGGCGGACAGGAACTTCCCGAGATCCCCACCGGCCCCTTCACCCTCTCCCGCAGCGTCATGCTTCTCGATCCGGAGCAACCGTCACGACAACTCGGCCTCCTCCGCACCGGCGCGGAAATTGACATCGTCGGCATGGCATCCACCATTCACGCGAAGGTCGTATTCACGACCGGGGACGGTCGAAAAATCGAAGGACTGGTGATGCGAGCCTCGCTCGGGATCTGATCAGGCTAGCCCGAATGTTGCATCAGCAGGGTGCAACATTCGCCCTTCGGGCTTCGACTCCAGCGACTTGCGCCGCTTCCGCTCAGGGCTACCCCTGAGCAAGGTGCGTAAGCACCGCGTCGAAGCCTTTGAGCGAATTTTTTTTCGCTCAAAGGCGCTTATGAAGCGAGCAGCCTGCTGCTCGTGCAATATGCGGGCTAGTCGTTCGCTTCCAGCTCATTGGCCAGACGTAATGCCTCAGCGAGTTGGCGGAAGGATTCACGGTTCACTTTCTCATCCGGCCCGCTTCCGTCGTCCGGCCATGCGAAATAGGCAATCGGTACTTTGAACCGCGGCAATATCTTCTCGAGCTCGGAACACCATGCCTCCGTCGAACGAACCGGTCCGTCCACAAAGGCAACCGGCCGGGCGCCGAACTCAGCATCTTCAACCGGCACCACCACCACCCGGTTAACATCGGGCCGAACGACCATGACCTGTTCAACCTCTTCCGGTTGGATATTCTCGCCGCCGGATATAAACATGTTGTCCTTGCGACCCATCACCTGCAAATAGCCATCATCATCCAGGCGCCCGAGATCCCCGGTCGCGAACCAGCCCTCGGCATCAACCGGCCGGGTTACCGCATCGCCCTCCACATACCCTTTGAACAGACTCGACCCCCGGACCAGGATTTCTCCGTCATCGGCAATCTTCACCTCGCAATGTTTCAGGGGAAGCCCGGCGGTCGCTCGCTTTGTCTTCGGCGTCACCGGAGTGACCGTGGTCACCTGGGATGCGGTTTCCGTCATGCCCCAGGTTCCGTAAACCGGCAATCCGGCATGGAGCGCGGATGCGAGGCTGCCGGGATCGATGGGCGCCCCGCCAAGCAGGATCGCCTTCACCTTCTTGATCGAGGGCGGAAGGCCTCCCATCATCAGCCGCTGAAGCTGGGTCGGCACGAGCGACAGGTGGGTCGCGCCGGTTGCCTGCTGCGCCTCGGCAATACTCTCCCCCCGCTCCGGGAACATAACCGCCGCTCCCCCCAGGATACAGCGGAAGAGGATACCGATGCCGCCGACATGATACATCGGCAGGTTCATCAACCATTTATCATGGGACCGGAGTCGGATGTTCGCGTTGGATGCCCGGGCACTGTAGTAATGGTTGCCGTAGGTATGCAGAACAGCCCGGGGCCGGCCGGAGCTTCCCGAGGTAAAAAGGATGGTCGCGGGCTGTTCGAGATCCACCCTCAGCGACCCATGCTCGTGGATGAAGTCCTCGGGCATGACGAGCAGGGTGTCGGGATCCAGCAGTTCGATTCCGGGGAGAGGGTCGCTCCCCGGTTCTTTCCGGAACGCGATGATTTTGGTGCAGTGGATCCACTCCAGTTGCCGCCGCACACCCTCCCGGGGAAGACGGGACGACAGCGGACAGGCAACCGCCCCGGCCCGGATGACACCGAACAGAAACACGGGATAGGCCCAGTTGGCGGGAAGATACAGGGCAATGCGTTCACCGGGGGTGATGCCGGACCGGCGAAGGTTCTCCGCCACCGCCCACACCAGCTCATTGTAATCAAAGAACAATACATCCCGCTCCGGCGAGGCCAGCGCGGGTTCATGGCGGGATATCGCCGCCGCTTCTTCGAGTGGGCAATGAATGTCGGTCATGAAGCCTTATCCTACCGTATCCAGAACGGCCTTCTCAATAGATGAAGAAACCTCCCCGGGATTGAGAACCGGTCCATCCGGCAGGAGGCGCCCTCCCCCGGGTCCCCCGACAAGGTACCGGGCCGTATCCAGACCCGCCGGCTCGGAGATGTCCAGCGCGAGGGCCAATTCGAGAAGCGTCAGCAGTCCGGCCTCGCTTTCAAAGGCGGAGCTGATCACCAGGCGCTTACCGGTCTCCCGGGCGCGGTCCGCCCATGCACGATTTTCCGTCACACCGCCGGTGAGTGTCGGTTTCAGAACAAACACATCGGCCAGCTCCGACAAGGCGGACGATTCTTCCTCGCGCAGGGTTTCATCCAGTGCCAGGGGAAGTGGAGATTCCCGGACGAAGGCGGAAAGATCGCTGATAGCACGAAGCGGTTCCTCGATATAATCCACAACGTCCTGCGGCGCCCGGTCGGCAAACCGCAGGGCATCTTCAAGGTCCCACCCCCGGTTTGCATCAACTCGTACCTTCGCCCGGCCCTCCAACAAACCGGACATCGACTGCAGGACATGCAGATCATGATCAAGCGTACCCCTGCCCGCCTTCCACTTGAATGATGCCCACCCCTTGTCCAGTGCATCGCGGATCATGTCCGGATCAAAGCGGGTGAGGAGCCGGGAGGAAGGTATCCGGTCCGCCGCCCCCCCGCCCGCCAAGGCACGAAAGGTTGATCCGCTTCGATCCGCTGCCAGCCGCAACAACGCGGTTTCCCAGCCAAAACGCCAGGCCGGTGCGGTACGATCGGGATCGCTGCACTCCACCCATGCCGCAATGGTCCGGCCGTCACCGCTGAGTTGGGAACGGGCACGCTCCATGGCTTCATCCGCATCGGCCGGTGTATCACGACTGAATGACGGCAATGGAGAAACCTCTCCCCACCCGCGATGACCCTCCCCGTCCTCGATAACCAGGAGCCGGATGGATCGCCGGCCATGCACCACCGGCCCGAAACGGACCGGCGGATCCAATGCGAGTTCAAGGTCGAGGCTCCGGATCGATCGAACCGGCACGACCTGGGTGTCCACGGGCGGCATCAGAGATTCCACCCGATGGAGAACAAAATGCTCTGGGTCAGAAGAAGAATCGACGTGATACCGAGCAGAGGGTTCAACGCGCGGCCGGATCGGGCGAATACCATACGAATCGGGGGGATCGCAATGAGGAGAATCAAGGAGGCAACATGCGCATTCACATGTCCGGGACCGGCAAACCGAATGAGCAGCGGGGGAACCGCTGCGGCGAGAACGATGCAGCCTGTATACTGCCACCGGGAAAAGGAAGCTCCGAAACGGACAGCCAGGGTGTGCTTGCCGGCCTTGCGGTCACCTTCGATATCACGCAGATTATTGACCACAAGTATCGCCACCGCCAACAGTCCCGGCGCAAGACCTGCCGCCGCGGGCAGCCAGGAAAAGGTCTGTGCCTGCACGTAGTAGGTGCCGGCGACCGCCACCGGGCCGAAAAAGATCAGCACAAAGAGATCCCCCAACCCGAGGTACGCGAGCGGATAGGGTCCGGATGTATAGGCCACGCCGGCAAGGATCGAAAGGATGCCGAGCGCGAGGATCGGCCATCCGCCGCGGGTAACGAGATAACCGCAAACCGCGGCAGCAGCCACGAACGTGAGAATGGCCGCGGTTTTCATTGCGCCCGGGCTCACAAGGCCGGCCTGGGTCGCCCGGACCGGACCGATCCGCTCCTCGGTATCCGCCCCTTTGACGAAATCGGCATAGTCGTTGCTGAAGTTGGTGCCGATCTGGAGCAGCAGCGCCCCGGCGAGACAGGCCAGTGCGGCCGGCAGGTGCATGGACCCGTCGGCGTATGCCATGGCGGTTCCCATCAGCACCGGCGCAACCGCCGCAAACAGCGTCTTCGGTCGCGCGGCCTGGAGCCAGACGAGGATGATTCCGGGATGCTGCATGTGCGCATTGGCCGGTCAGGGCCGCTTGGGAAACTTGGAAAAGTCGGGCCGGCGCTTCTCCACGAACGCATTCTTCCCTTCCTGCGCCTCCTCCGACATGTAGTAAAGAAGCGTGGCGTTGCCGGCCAATTCCTGCAGTCCGGCCTGGCCATCGCAATCCGCATTCAGGGCCGACTTCAGGCACCGCAGCGCAAGCGGCGAATGCCGGAGCATTTCACGGCACCATTTCACCGTCTCTCCCTCCAGCTCGGCCAGCGGTACCACGGCATTCACCAGACCCATCTCCAGCGCCTGGCGGGCATTGTACTGACGGCAGAGATACCAGATCTCCCGCGCTTTTTTCTGACCGACGATCCGGGCCAGATAGGAAGCGCCAAACCCGCCATCGAACGACCCCACCTTCGGGCCGGTCTGGCCGAAGATGGCGTTGTCGGCGGCAATCGTGAGGTCACACATGACATGCAACACATGGCCCCCGCCGATCGCATACCCGGCCACCATCGCAATCACCGGTTTGGGACAGGTCCGGATATCCCGCTGAAAGTCGAGAACGTTGAGACGGTGCACGCCCTTCTGATCCGCGTAGCCGGCATCCCCGCGGATTTTTTGATCGCCGCCGGAACAGAAAGCCTTGTCGCCCTCGCCGGTCAGAATAATCACCCCGATGGTCTCGTCATTTCGCGCATCGGCCAGTGCCTGCTGCATATCCACCACGGTCTGAGGACGGAAGGCATTGCGGACGTCGGGCCGGTTGATGGTGATTTTGGCGATGCCCTCGGCCTTGTGATATCGAATGTCCTCAAAGGTACCTGCATCCGCCCAGTTGATCCTGTCTGTCATCCATTCATCTCCTTTATCCATGTCCTCATCGCGTCGGCCACCGCATTTGGTTGCTCCTCCAACAGGCTGTGACCACATCCATCGACGATAACCGCTCGTATGTTCGGGCTCAAGCCCTCCCATCTTTGAATACGGGCGGTATAAGCTGCGTCATTTTCTCCGGCCAGCGCCAGCACCGGGACGGATAGATTCGCCAACACGGTTCCGGTATACGGAACGTGTCCCGGTGACATGCGCTCCACTACGTCAGCCATGACCCCGGGATCAAGCTGCTTCCGGCGATGCCGTACGCGATCCATGATGCCGGGGACGTTCCCGATGCCCCCGAACAGAGGCTGGCCATACCAGGCATCCAGAAAGTCATCCCAACCCTTCGTTCGCAGCATGTCCGCCCATGTATGGTCGCGGCGGACCCGATCATTGCGCGCCTCAGCATGCTCAAGGCCCTCGGAAACTGACACCAGGACCAGTCCATCGCACGTTAACTGCCGTCCGGCCAGGGCATGCAGAAGAATACGCCCGCCCATGGAATAGCCGGCCAGGATCAGGGGGCGCTGCCTGGTCGCGGGGATGGCTTCACAAACCGCATCCATCATCACTTCCATCATATCCCGATCCGGTGTTATCGGAGCCTGTTGACCGTGCCCCGGGAGCTCGACATGGGTGCAGGATATGCCGAAATCAATTCGGTCGATCACGGGCTCCCAATCTTCCTTTCCGCCCATGAAACCGTGAACCGTCACGATGTGAGGACTCTGCCCGGGCGCCGGGTTCATGAACGGATCAGCGCATCCAGAGTGCGACGGATGTCCCGATAAGTTTGTTTGAGCATGGCCGCATTCTCCCGTCGGTTCGTGATTACTTCCACGATCGACGGACGGTCCGAGCCCGCGGCGGATGCGAGGGCATCGTGAAACGATCCCATGTCGCCTTCCGCCCGGTAATAATCCATACCCGCCCACGCCGCCGCATCCCGGAAATGCAACCCGTGCGGCGTACCGAAAAGTGCTTCAAAATGCCGGCGATGGGCAGCCACGGGGAGCAGATGAAAGATCCCCCCGCCATCATTGTTGATGACCACAATCACCGGCGGTTCGGACAAGGCCGAGGCCAGGGGAAGCGAGTTGAGATCGTGGAGCATCGCCAGATCACCGGTCAGGACAAAAAGCCTTTTGCCCGCGCCGGAAGCCGCTCCCGCTGCGGTGGCGAGCGTACCATCGATCCCGCTCGCTCCACGATTGGCCAGAATCCTGGCGCCGGGGTTGCGGCGGCCGGCCATATCGATGTAGCGAATCGGCATGCTGCTCGCGGCACATCCGAGGGATGATGCGTCGAGCAGGCCGCTCCATTCCCGGGCGGCCGCCATTTCTGTAAGCGGCGCATCGGAAACATCCATGGTCTGCAGAATGCCATCGACCGACGTCGCGGCGATGCGCCAGTGTTTCAACCAGCCGGACTGTGTCCGGTTCGTACAACGGGCAAACAACCGGCCCCATTCGTCCTGCGAGGCGGTGATCCGGAAGGAAACCCGGTGGTGCGGATCCTGCCGGTCATCGCGATTGCCGATACGAATCAGTGGGACATCCTCCAGGTTCGCCACCGCTTGCTGCAGACGCTTGGATACCAGTCGGTCGCCGAAATGGAGGACACGGTCCGGTGCACGGGACCTCCACCACCGGGATGACAACATCAGAAGATCCGCGCAATCGATCACGCACTCCGCGCCGCCCTTCTCGGGCAGGCAGACCTG
>JAUIHQ010000220.1 GCA_030432155.1 bacterium
CCCCGCTCAACATCGACAGGTGTTGCAGAATCTCGCCATGAGGTCCTCGGATCTCGGCAACGACCGTGCCCGGAGCGCGAAGTCCCGCCTTCAGTTGTTCCACCGTATCCGACGCGACGATGCGGCCTTCATGCAGGATCATGACCCGCCGGCAGACCGCCTCCACTTCGGACAGGATGTGGGTGGATAACACGATGGTATGGCGGCGGGCGAGATCCCGGATCAGGGCGCGGATCGACCGCATCTGGTTGGGATCGAGTCCGATCGTCGGTTCATCGAGAATAAGGAGGTCGGGTTCATGAAGGAGCGTTTCGGCGAGGCCGACCCGCTGGCGGAAACCCTTGGACAGATTTCCGATGATCCGCCGCCCGCTTTCCCCAAGACCGGTCTGTTCCTTGCAGGTTTCGATCCGGACCTGCATGCGGTCCGCGGGTACGCCCTTCAGCCCGGCCCGGAACCGCAGGTATTCATCGACCCTGAGATCTTCATACAGGGGGCAGTTTTCGGGGAGATAGCCGATCCGCTTCCGCGCGGCGTCCGGCTTGCGGCCGATGTCGGTACCGCCGATTCGTATCACGCCCTCGGACGCGGCCATGTACCCGGTCAGCAGGCGCATGATCGTGGTTTTGCCCGCGCCGTTGGGTCCGAGTATGCCCACGGTTTCACGGTCGCCGACGTCGAAGCTGACATCATGGACCGCGGCCCTCGCGCCGAATCGCTTGGTAAGGTGGGAGACCGTAATCATGCCGGGAAGAACATCAGTTCGCGGTAAGCTGCAGGTTGGATGTGCGGGCGACCATCAGGGTTCCCCGTTTGAACAGGGACACCACCTGAAGGTTTACGGGATCGCCGGATTGGACCTTGGCCAGCGCCATACCGACATCCTGGGCCGTTTTCACTTCGAGGTTGTTGATGCTGGTGATCAGCATACCGGGTTCCAGGGCGGCCCGGGCGGCCGGACTTTCCTCATCGACTTCTTCGATGGCGATACATGCACGAAACTGGTTGGGATCGTTCTCGCCCCCGCGCTCCGAGAATACGATCCCGAGCCGCTCATGGGCGAGGTCGGTTCCGGACGGTTCGGGAACCTTTTCGAGATACAGGGAAAGGTCGCGGCTCATGCCGTCGCCGAGATCAAACCGGAGACGGACCGGAACCGCGGGGTCCTGCTCAAGCAGGGCCTGGTTGATGTGCATCAGATCCGTCACCGGCTGCCCCTCGAACGCCGCCACCCGGTCGCCGTCCCGTATACCCTGGGCGTAGGCGACGCTGTTGGTGTCGATATCAACGACCTCTATCGACTCAAGCGATTGCTGCATGTCGAAACCGAACCAGAGCTTGCGGGCCATTTTGGGGGTCAGCCACCGGTTCAGCAGGGCCCGGGCGCGTTTGATCGGAACCGCGAACCCGATGTTCTGCCCTTCCTGGTGGACCGCCACGTTGATCCCGATCACATCCCCGTTCACGTTGACCAGCGGGCCGCCCGAGCTGCCCGGATTGACCGCGGCATCGGTCTGGAGAATGTCCCGGTACAGAACCTGCCCCTCGTGCCGGGCCTCCCGGTTTTTGGAAGACAGCACACCCACGGTCACGGTCTGGGCGAGGCCGAAAGGGTTGCCGATCGATATCACCGTCTCGCCGAGGAGCAGGTCATCGTCTTCGGCAAAAGTCGCGGCGGGGAGAGGACGGCCGGCGTTAATCTTGATAAGGGCGAGGTCATTGACCTCGTCGCCGGCGATGAAGGTCCCTTCATAGATTTCCTCATCGGAGAGCATGACCCGGATCAGCGACGCCCGTTCCGTCACGTGATAGTTGGTCAGGATGTAGCCGTTGCGGTTGACGATCACCCCGGAACCCAGCGAGTGCCGGATCCCGTAGCCCGGGGTGGGGGGGAGCTGGAGCATATCGCTGACCAGCAGGTCGTAAAAATCGGCTCGGAACCGGGCCCGGGGGTCGGAGTACACCCGGCGGACCATCTCCTCGGTGCCGATATTCACGACCGACGGGACGACTTTTTCCACAGCTTCCACCACCGGCGTACGACGGTCGGCCATGGATGCCCGGGTTCCGGTTGCGAACATAACGACGGCGGCCGCTGCGCAAAGGATCCCACGGACCTGCTGGTTGTATGCTGAAACGTTCATCGCATAAAAACCGCTATTATCTCGCTTACTGCCGGTCCGTCAAGCGGCTTGGGCCGGGCTGATCAGGCGCGAAACCTCCTTGTTCACAAGAGGTTAGGAGTTTCTGCGGCACCGCGAATGTCACGTCCCGGTGTTTTCTTCCGCCATCTCGTCGATTCTCGCCATTTCTCGCTCGAAACAGGGCGAGCACAGTCCGTGGGAAATCATATTGAGATGACCCGGTTTGGCGTCCATCCATCGCCCGCAATAGGCACATCGGACGTACATCAATCCGCCTTCATCTCTTTCATCGCGGGCTTCCCCGCGCTCTGGGGGCCTTTTCTTCATGAGAAGTTGCAACCTATCGAAATCTTGGACGCCTGTCCCGCCTATTTCGTTGAAACCGGGCGGAACTTCATCCGGTGGGGCCGATCTGCTTCATCCCCCAGGCGTTCCCGGCGGTTCTCGTGATAGGCTTCATAATTACCCTCGAACCAGACCACCTTGCTGTCGCCCTCGAAGGCGAGAATATGGGTGGCGATCCGGTCGAGGAACCAGCGGTCGTGGCTGATGACCACTGCACACCCCCCGAAATGGATCAGCCCGTCTTCCAGCGAGCGGAGGGTTTCGACATCGAGATCGTTGGTCGGCTCATCGAGAAGCAGAAGGTTACCTCCACGTTTAAGAAGTTTGGCAAGGTGCACACGGTTCCGTTCGCCGCCGGAAAGGGAACCCACGCGTTTCTGCTGGTCACCGCCCTTGAAGTTGAACCGGGCGCAATAGGCCCGGCTGTTCATGGTGCGGCCGCCGAGGTCGACGGTGTCCTCGCCGCCGCTGATTTCCTCGAAGACGGTATGGTCCGCATGCAGGTTGTCCCGTGTCTGGTCCACGTAGGCGAGCTGGACCGACGACCCGATCTCCAGCGTGCCGCTGGTCGGCTTCTCCTGGCCGACGATCATCCTGAACAGGGTAGTTTTCCCCGCGCCGTTGCCGCCGATGACCCCGACGATACCGCCTCGTGGCAGCTCGAAATCGACATCGCCCATGATGACCCGTTCGTCATACACCTTGGTCAGCCCCCGGGCCCGGACCACAAGGTCGCCCAGCCGTTCCCCGTGCGGGATCTGGATGGTGAGGTTGCTTTCCTGGGTATCGACATCCTGAGCCGCCATCTCCTCGTACCGTTTCAAACGGGCTCGGTTGAATGTCTGGCGGCCGGCCGGGTTCATACGAATCCACGCCAGCTCCCGCTCCATCAGCTTCTTACGGGAAGCCGCAGCCTTGGCCTCTTTCTGGGCATCAGCCTGTTTCTTCTCCAGCCACGCCTCGTAATTGCCCTTGTAGGGGTAGGCATGCCCGCCATCCAGCTCGAGGATCCATTCCGTGACGTTGTTGAGGAAGTAGCGGTCGTGGGTGACGACCACGATCGTGCCCTGGAACCGCTTGAGAAAAGCCTCGATCCATGCGATGGACTCGGCATCGAGGTGGTTGGTCGGTTCGTCGAGGAGCAGCACGTCGGGATTGGTCAACAGCAGGCGGCACAGGGCGACCCGGCGCCGCTCGCCGCCGGAAATCGAGGCAACCGGCATGTCGGCCGGCGGGCAGCGAAGGGCATCCATCGCCATGTCCACCTGGTGATCGAGATCCCACAGGTCGTGGGTATCAATCTGGTCCTGGAGCCGTCCCAGCTCATCGTTGAGCCGCTCGGACTCCTCGTCGGTCAGATCCTCTCCCAGCTTGTCGCAAACCTCGTCATACCGGTCCACGATCTTCCTCGCTTCGGCGACGCCTTCCGCCACCACCTCGCCGACGGTCTTGGCAAGGTCGACCTCCGGCTCCTGGGCGAGATAGCCGACACGGGTGTTTTTCGCGACGTGGACGTCGCCCATGAAATCCTTGTCGATGCCCGCCATGATCCGCAGAAGCGTCGATTTACCCGCCCCGTTTCCGCCGATCACCCCGATCTTGGCCCCGAAAAAGAACGACAGGTTGATCTCGTTCAGCACCGTGGTCCGGTCGTGCTGCTTGGTCAGCCGCATCAGGTTGAAAACATATTCGCCCGCCATGAAGACACTCCTTCCGAAAGGCGGCCACCCTACCCGAGCGCGGTTGTCTGGCAAGCGAAAAGACGCAGATTCGGGGGTTGCACTTTGGCCGGCCTCGGCTAGGGTATGGGCATGGCGGAAACCTTCAAAATAACCGGTGAACTCACCCAGAATCCGGGGGTCTGTAATTTCCATTGCGATACCGGGATTCTCGATGGCTGGACGATCCACTTCGCCTCACGGGATGAGGGGAAGGGCTCACCCTTGATCGATGCTCTGTTTGATGTTGAGGGCGTCGAATCCGTCCAGGTCAGCGGGTCCACGGTGACGGTCGAAAAGAATGTGCCCACCCCCTGGCCCCATCTCGCTCCGGATATCGCGAAAGCGATTCGCACCACCTGCGGCGAGGGCATGGAGCCGATTCATCCTTCGGTGCTGGAGGATCTGATGAACCGGCCCATGGATTCCGTGGCCGATGATATCCGGGACCTGTTTGAGAAGCGGATCAACCCGGCCCTCGCCTCCCACGGCGGCTTTGTGAAGCTGGTGAAGGTTGAGGATCGGGATGTGCACGTAGAAATGGGCGGCGGCTGCCAGGGTTGCGCGTCGGCCCGGGCCACCCTGAGGCAGGGCGTCGAAGGCGCGATCCGCCGTGTGGCCCCCCAGGTACGCGAGATTATCGACGTCACCGATCACGCCGCCGGCGCCAATCCCTATTACACATGATCTCCATGCGAAGCGCCGTTGTCCTGACCGCCCTGTTTCTGTTTGCCGGCCTCCTTCCCGCCCGGGCCCTTGAACCGATCAAGGGGGATCCGTTTGCCGGAGCCATCGTGGTGGATGCTGCGTCCGGGGATGTCCTGTTTGCCCGCAACGCCAACCGTCAGGTCTACCCGGCCAGTGTATTGAAGTTGATGGACCTGCTGATTGTGCTCGATGAAATCCATGCGGGACGTCTGACCGCGCAAACGCCGGTGGTAACCAGCGCCCACGCGTCGCGGATGGGCGGATCCCAGGTGTATCTCAAGGAGGGTGAGATCTTTCCGGTCGAAGACCTGATGTATGCCCTGATGATTCAGTCCGCCAACGATGCCGCGGTCGCACTGGCCGAACATATCGCCGGCACCAAGGAAGCGTTCGTGGAGCGCATGAACCGGAAGGCGCGGGAGCTGGGCATGACCGAAACGGAGTTTCATTCCGTTCACGGCCTGCCCCCCGGCCAGGGACAGAAGCCGGATGTCACCACTGCGCGCGATATCGCCATCCTTGCCCGCGAAGCGGTCCGGCACCCCGAGATCCTCGCCATCACATCCACCCCGGAACGGGGTTTTCGCAACGACACCTTCATCATGCGGACCCATAACGCACTGCTCGGGGATGTCCAAGGATGCGATGGATTGAAAACCGGGTACTACCGGGCCGCCGGTTTTTCCATTGCCGCTACCGCCGAACGAAACGGCCGCCGGATCATCGCCGTGGTGATGGGCAGCGAGTCCAAGGACGCCCGCAACCGGGCCTGCCGTGACCTGCTCGAAAAGGGATTCCTGGCCCTGGGACCCTGACCGTATCCATGCTGTTCATCCGGCGGCCATATCGGTATGATGTTCATATGAATTATCAGGAATACATAAAGTGTGATCCGTCGATCTGTGGTGGACAACCTGTGATCGACGGTACACGTGTTCCGTTGAGGACAGTTCTTGCCTGCCTGGCCGCCGGCGATACGGTGGATCAACTTCTCGAAGAGTTTCCAGGCCTTACCCAGGACTCCATTCGGGCGGTGATTGCTTTCGCTGCCACGGTTGCCGAAGAAGATCAACCCCTCCCTCCGATTCCACATCCGGCGTGAAGATCAAGGTTGATGAGAATCTACCGCGACGTTTGACCGGTATACTCACCGCTCTGGGTCATGATGCGGATAATCTCTATGATGAACGACTGGCGGGTAGGACGGATGATGTAATCTGGAGTGCTGCGCAGTCGGAAGGTCGTTTTCTGGTGACACAGGACCTGGATTTTTCTGACACCCGGACATTCCGTCCCGGAACGCATTGCGGAATACTTGTTGTAAGGCTACAGGACCCGAACCGTAGCGCTCTCATCTCGCGTGTCGCCGAGTTATTTCGGACGGAACCTGTTGAGCGATGGCATGGCTGTTTTGTTGTCGCCACCGATCGAAAGCTCAGAGTACGAGTGCCCTGACCGTATCCATGCTGCCATTCTCGCGCAAAACATTATTGGACTGGGCGGGACCTTCGGTGTTCCAGGATGCCGAACATGTATACGCCCGGGGTTCGGTGCTGCGATCTTCGTTCGAGGACGGCTTGATCAGCGGCGAGGTGCAGGCGGGCGGTCGATCAATCGAGACCCGCGGCAGGGTGCTGAAGGATGGAACCGTGGAGAATCTGTGCCCCTGCCGGGACAACCGGGAGCGGGGGAT
>JAUIHQ010000006.1 GCA_030432155.1 bacterium
AAACACGGGGTCCTCGCCGTCGATCTCGCCAACGAGACCGTTCCGACCTGTCTGCGTGACGAAAGCATGAGCCGGGCGATGTTGAAATTCGAGGCCTCGAACCTGCCCGAGCTGCCGGTGGTGGACAAGAGGGAAGGGGGCCGCCTTCTCGGGGTCATCCGCTACAAGGATGTCATCATGCTCTACAACTACGAGATCATCAAACAAGACTCGGCGGATGGTCTCGTTCGCAGGATGGGAAGCCTGGATCAGTTCCCCCGGGTGGGCATTGCCGAGGGCTTCTCCGCCCAGGAATGGGAACCCACCGAGGCGTTCTGGGATAAGTCGCTTGAAGATATCCGCCTTCCGCTTGAGTATGGCGTATATGTGATGCTGGTCAAATCGCGGAGCACCCGGGGCAACGGGCAACGCGAGGTGATTCCCATTATTCCCAACCGCTACTATCGGGTGACCCAGGATGACACCCTGATTGTGTGCGGGAAGGATGAAAATCTCGACAAACTGCCCGGACACGGGGGGTGATCCGCTGTAAACCGGAGGTTGGGCGTATTCATGCCCGCCAAGGCTTCACGCTTGCCCGGGTTCGGTTCTCGGTGCTACCATCCAATCCATGAACGATAAAGCGCCAGCCGCGGGCAACTCGGCGGAACGAGCCTATGTCCCCGTACTATCCTTTGCCGAAGGCATTGGAACATCCTACTTCAAATCCCTTGATCTCGATCCCAACACGGTCGGGTCGCTGGAGCTTGGAAGCATGCAGGTGGATATGGAACTCTTCCGCCTGTATGACAACAGCCCTGACGGGCTGGATGCCGTGATTCGCAAAGCCGATGCCGCGTTGATGCTGGTGAAATTCCTCGACCGGGTCTGCATGGATAAGATCAAGGAAGCGTACCGGATGCTGATCGATGAGCCTTTCCTGCCCAAATCAATCCTGATTTTCCGGGAGCCGAAGGAATCGGAGTTCAAAATTTCCTGCGCGTATTGCGGGCAGAAACTGTGGGTGCGCGACCGGGATGCCGGCAAGCGGGGGAACTGTCCCCAGTGCCGCAAGACGTTTTTCCTGCCGACCCAGAAAAGCTACCTGACCTCCTTCCTGATGCTGACGGAAGCCGTGCCGGTGCTGTCGGTGACCGGCGGCGATGTTTCGTGCAAGAACGCGGTGTCGTCTCTGATCGAGCGGATCGTCAGCCAGGAACAGGGCCTCAAGTCCACCACGATGCGGGTTCAGATTCCTCCCGAAGATCTGGAATAGCCGAGGACGAAGCTGTCCGGCATCCTTCCCCGGACCGGGTCATGTTTCGTCTGCGACGAAAAGAATCCCTGCGGATTTCATCTCCGCTCCCGTATCGAGAACGGGACCGTATTTCTCGCCTACACCTCGCATCAACCGTAGTGAGCCTGGATCCAGTCCTGGTATTCGCCGCTCCGGACATCATCCACCCACGCCTGGTTGTCGAGATACCACTGGATGGTTTTCCGGATGCCGGTCTCAAACGACTCTTCCGGCAGCCAATCCTGTTCCTTTTCCATTCGTGTGCAGTCGATCGCGTAGCGACGGTCATGCCCGGGGCGGTCTTTGACATACGTGATCAGCTCCCGGCGTGACCGACCGTCCTCAAGGGGGCCGGCCAGCTCATCAACAAGGTCGCAGATCACCTCCACCACGCGGATATTTTCCATTTCGTTGCGGCCGCCGATGTTGTACGTCCGGCCCCGGTCTCCCCGGGTCATCACCCGCCAGATGGCCGTACAGTGGTCCCGCACATACAGCCAGTCCCGGACATTCTTGCCGTCACCATAAACCGGCAACGGCTTACCTTCCCTGGCATTCATGATCATCAGGGGAATCAGCTTCTCGGGGAATTGATACGGGCCGTAATTATTCGAGCAGTTGGAGATGGTGACCGGCAAACCATAGGTATGGTGGTATGCCCGGACGATATGGTCGGACGATGCTTTGGACGCCGAGTAGGGGCTGTTGGGTTTGTAGGAGGTCTCCTCGGTGAAAAGGCCGGTTTCCCCCAGGGAACCGAAGACTTCGTCGGTGCTGACATGATGAAACAGTCCGATACGGTCCATACGCTCACGGGCAAGCTGGAGCAGGGTGTAGGTGCCGAAGATGTTGGTCCGGATAAAGTCATCCGGGGCCACGATCGACCGGTCGACATGCGACTCGGCGGCGAAATGGGCCACCGTGTCGATTTCGTAGTCGTCGAAAATCTTTCCCATCTCCTCCCGGTCGCAGATGTCAGCCCGGACAAACCGGTATCGGTCGCCCATGGAGGCCTCCAGATCGGCCAGGCTCTTGGGATTGCCCGCGTAGGTCAGCTTGTCGACATTGACAATCCGCCCGTCAAAATCACCAACCTCTTCGAGCAGGTAGCGGATAAAGTTGGCACCGATAAAACCGCAACCGCCTGTAACCAGAACATGTTTCATCATCGTGAATTCTCCTGTCCCCAGTTTAAGCTGATTTCCCATCGTAATCGTGATCATGCTCATAATCCTAATCCTTTTACCATGAAGGATTAAGATCATGATTTCGATTACGATTAGGACGGCTGTGTTTCCTTAACCGGGTGCCATTCAGACCTGACCCCATTGTAACCGTCCCTCAACTCCTCATGAAGCCAGAAAATCACCTGTCCCTATTTCAGGGGGGTAATCTTCGCTCTTGCTTTTCCCCTGAAGCCTGCCAATATGCCTTTTGTATGCGCTTACATTTTGGAGATAGGATATGATTTCGCCATTGCCGGATACTGCGGTCGCCTGGGTTGATCGCCAGCTTGCCTCGATGAGTCGGGATGAAAAGATTGCCCATCTACTGATCCCGACCGTCCATGGCTACACCGATGCCGAACGACTGCTGACGCTGATGGAGGATATTCCACTCGGAGGGGTATTTGTCAGTGGAGCCCCGGGGGATACCCATCGGGAGTGGTTGGACCGGTTTCAGGGGGCCAGCAGAATTCCGATGATCGTCGCCGCGGACCTTGAAGGCGGGGCAGGCTATGTTGTCGAAGGAGCGGTGACGTTTCCCGATCCCCTCGCGGTCGGTGCGGCCAATGATCCGGACCTGGCGTATACCATGGGGGAAGCGGCAGCCCGGGAGGGTCGGGCGGTTGGGATCCATTGGACCTACGCCCCGGTGGTGGATGTGAACAGGAATCCGGATAATCCCATCGCCAACACCCGGTCGCTGGGTGATGACCCGGACCGCATCAGCCGCCTCGCCGTCGCCTTCATGAAGGGCATGCAGGACCACGGCCTCGCAGCCTGTGCAAAGCATTTTCCCGGCGACGGGATCGACGACCTGGATCAACATGTAGTGACGACCATCAACTCCCTCTCCCTCGAAGATTGGAAGTCGATCTCCGGCCGCACCTTCGCATCAGTGTTTGATGCCGGTCTGTGGAGCATCATGATCGGCCACATCGCCCTGCCCTGCTGGGATGCCCATCGCGACCGCCGCGGCTGCTACCGCCCCGCAACCCTCAGCCGTCGCATCATCACCGATCTGTTGCGGAAAGAAATGGGTTTCGATGGACTCATCGTGACCGACGATATGAACATGGGCGGGGTCGGGGGCTATGCCGATCGGCGAACTCGCACCATCGAAGCCATCAAGGCCGGATGCGATATGTACCTGTTCCCGCACCTGCCCAAGGACTTCGGGTACCTCAAGGAAGCTGCGGACAGCGGAGAACTGCCGGAAGAACGCATTGAGGATGCCTGCCGCCGGGTTCTCGAGCTGAAAGCTCGAATTGGCCTCCATGAAACCATCGAGCCGCCGCCCCCACCTCAACCGGAACGAATCGATGTGTATCGTGCCGCATCGCGCACCATGGCCGAGAAGGCCCTCGTGCAGGTGCGGGACCTCAACAGGACGCTCCCTCTCAAGAACCTCAAGCCGGGAGCCAGGGTTCTCACCATGACTCTTTCGTCAGATCGCGCCGACATGCCGCTGATCGATGACCTGCTGAAAGAACGCGGCTTCGAGGTGGATCATATTGTGAACCTCGACGATTTCCGCTTTTTCGAAACGGCGCCGGATTATGATGCGATCTTCGTCAACTTTCTGTTCCGTGCCGCCTGGGCGTACTCATCGGTTCGTTGTGTCGGAGCCCAGAACCGGATCATGATCGGCGGATTCTACAGCGACCGGCCGAACGTGGTCTTCACCTCATTCGGTTCGCCCTACCACCTTCGCATGTTCTCGGCGCTGCCGAATCTGCTGAATGTTCACACCGCAAGCGAAACCGGCATCCGCGCAGCGGTCCGGGCATGGTTCGGTGAGCTGGAGGCAAACGGGCAAAGCCCGGTACAGAATCTCGAACGCCCGCCGGTGGTGTTTGGGTGAAAGAAGAGCCGGAGGGGCCTTTCGGCCCCCACCGGCCGGGTATCAGAACTCCCATCCGAAGTTGACAAGAATCTTTGCGGGATTGGCATCATCGGAAACGCCGAACAGCGGAGCGAGGTTCAGGTGTGTGTTGGGTAGCGGTCGAACCTGGATACTCGGTCCCACATAGAGGGATTTCTCAAAATTTCCACGGTCCTCCGCAGTGTCAGCCCATGCGTATTCCGCCTCCACACCGATGGATAGCTTTTCATCCTGGATGGTTTTGCTGATGCCGAAGGTTCCCGCGTATTCTCTTTCCTTCTCATCCTCCAGTTCGGCTTCATATACGGCATTGAAACCCCAATGCCAGCCCACGGTCAGCTCGTCGCCCAGCAGCAGTTTGTACTCCACTTTATCCGCCGCTTGATCCCGTAATGCGTACTCGGCGTACAAGGTCGGATTCCCGGGGATCACGCCCCAGTCAGCGAGGGCGTAGCGAAGTTCGAACAACTGGTCCACATAGGTCGGCCCCCCGTCACCCTCGTTGCGGCCAACCACATACAGGTCGAACTGGAATCGATACGGCAGCCCGAACTCGACTTCATAGAAGTTCTGAACCTTTGTCGGGCCGTCCTCGGGCACGTCCAGCCGCAGCCAGTATTCGAATTCCATCTTCCCTTCGGGAACGACATAGATTCTGGATCGGGGAAAACGGCGGTGGGCTGTCCATCGCGGCTGGCCATAACTCCCAATCCGGTCCTCCTCACGAAGGCTGGATACCTTCCGGCCGTCCACCTCAATAGCCGGAAGCTCCCATGATCGGGTACCGCGGTAATCCGACGAATCCTCACTCGAACCGCGGTCGCCCATGACAGCCGGGTTGTTCGATGGCACATCCGCGGCAAGTGAAGTTGAAAGCGGAAGGCACAGGAATAGCGCAATTTGGTACAGACTATGTTTCACCATCATCTCCTTGTTTGTGTGAACTACAGGAGTGGTAACGACGCGGGAGCGGGAATCGTTCACTTCGAATCGAATGCGGTAGAGGCCGGTCCCGTTTATGCGTGGATCGGTTGCGCCCGGTCGCGCAGATGACCGCCGCTTCTTCCGGCGAGCACGGCGAGGATCTCGGCGATAATGCACACCGCAATCTGCTCGGCTCCCTCCGCGCCCACATCCAACCCGATCGGGCCGTACGCCCGGCCGCGAACATTCTCCGGAAGCTCTTGAAGAATCGTGCGGCAACGCTTCTTCGGGCCTAGCAGGCCAAGATAGTCGATATCGGCCTGCACAGCCCTTAGCGCCCATTGACGGTCCGCCTCCAGCGCATGATTTTTCACTACGACGCAGGTGGTTTCACCGGGGAAGGTGAAAGGATCCGTCCAGCGCAGATGGTGGGTTCTGACGTGGTCCGGCAGGTTTTGAAAACGCAGGTTGGCTTCGCGGTGATCGATGACCGTAACATCAAATCCTGCGGTGTCGGCGGCCGCGATCAACGGTTCGGCATCGATCCCCCCGCCCAGAAGAACCAGGGCGGGCGGAGGCTGTAACGCGTCGAGATAGACGCTCTCGTCCTCGATCTCCCCGCTGCCGGCATCCATCTCGATGGCGCCGTCAGCCAGGTTCCACACAATCCGGAAAGGTTTCTGCTTCTGCATCTGCTGAAGAATATCATCAACCTGTTTCCGGTCATCCGGCCGGAACACCCGCAGCAGGATATCGACTTCACCCTCACAACCCAGCCCGAGACCCCATATCGTATCTTCATCCGTGCCGGTATCGTAATGAATGGCTTCCACCGTTGAGCCGGACGTCATCACCGCGGCCGCCCGCTCCCGAAGATCCAGCTCAAGACAGCCCCCGCTCACGTTGCCTGCAAGGCCGCCGTCGCCGGCAATAAACAGCTTCGCACCGGGCCGCCGGTAGGAAGAACCCTTGATCTGGTGGAGAAGCGCCACCGTACAGGATTCGCCCTTCCCGATGGAATCCGCCACCCGCGCAAACACCTCCGCCGTTTCACGCCATTGCTTCATACACGCCTTACATCCCCACCATGCCCATGGCGATGGCCGCGATCCCGAGGAAGAAAAAGAACCCGGCCACGTCGGTCACCGTGGTGAGAAAAATGCTGGAGGCGAGAGCGGGGTCAATCTTCAGGGACTTCAGGAAGAAGGGGATCATCACCCCGGACAGCGCCGCGGCAAACATGTTGAGAAACATTGCGATGCTGACCACGATCCCCAGCAGAAAACTGCCTTTCCACGCATAGCCTATGATCCCGACCACGAGACCCACGGCAAGGCCGTTCAACAAGCCAAGCATCGACTCTTTGAACAAAGCCTTCCGGCCCGCCTTGCCTTCGATCTCTCCGAGGGCCATACCCCGGATGATCACGGTAAGGGTCTGCATGCCCGCATTCCCGCCCTGGCCGGCCACGATGGGGAGAAAGACCGCGAGGGTGGTCCATCGTGCGATCGTACCTTCAAACAGGCCGACCACCGCCGCAGCGAGAAAGGCGGTCGCGAGATTCACGTACAACCACGGCAGGCGCTTGTAGATGGCCTTGTTCCAGGGGGTGAATGTGTTCTCTTCACCGGACAGACCAACCATGAGCTGCATGTCCTCAGTGGCCTCTTCCTGGATGATGTCGATCACCTGGTTGGCTTCGACCATGCCGACCAGCCGCCCATCGGATTCGATCACCGGCAGGGCCATGAAGTGATATTGTTGAAAGATCCGCGCCACCTTTTCCTGGTCGTCATCCACCCGCACATACTGCACGTCGGGTTTGAGGATATCCCGGATCATGCGCTTGGGATGACGGAACACGAGGTCACGAATGGTGACGACACCGGCCAGCTTGTTGTTCCGGTCCCGAACATAGATATACGAGACACCCTCGATATCCTCATCCGCATCCTCATCCTGGCGTACCCGCTTCAGTGCTTCCTCAATGGTGATATCGTCGGGCAGAACGATGAATTCGTCGGACATGATGCCGCCGGCGGAATCCTCGGGATACCGCATGAGCTCCGCGACCTGGGCCGACTCCTCGGGATCGATGTGCGAAAGCACCTCGTACCGCTGTTCCGGCGGTAATTCAGCGGCAATATCCGCCGCTTCGTCATGCGGCATTTCCTCCAGCAGCTCGCCGATTTCCTCCGGCGTCATCTGTGCGGTAATACCGGCCGCTACGTCTTCATCCAGTTCCGAAAGCACCTCCGAGGCGGTTTCCGTGGGCAGCTCGCGTATCACCGACACCGCGTCCTCGACCGGGATCTCCTGCAGACGGTCGGCAATGTCCGCGGGATGGTCGAGATGATTGATGTCCGGCTTGTCCTCGGTGTCGTTCATGACGCGTAGCTTATGGAATGGGCGGAAGTGATGCACGAGAAAAGGCGTTGGGAAATGGTGCGTACCTGATAAAGTGCAGCAGGAGGTTGGCGGTTGGATGGACATCACCTGGACAAAGGATGAGTGCATGGGATCCTTTACGGCGCGGTTTGACCGGGTCGCGGAACGGGTTCCGGATCATCCGGCGGTGATCGATGCCTCTCGCACCATCACCTACCGGGAACTTCAGGGCGAGACCCGCCGCATCGGCGCCGGCATCGCGTCGCTGCACGGTACGGAGCCGGTGGGATTGGTGATGGCTCATGACGCCGTCACGGTGGCAGTCATCGTCGGTGCGATCCGCGCCACCCGGATATATGTTGTTCTCGACCCGACCGGCCCGGCCGATCGCAACCTAGGCCTGATTCAGGATGCGGGAATTCGATACCTGCTTGCCGATCCCGCGTCCTATTCCGCTGCCTGCTGTTTCGCCGGATCGGAGCAGACCGTTGTCAGAATCGAAGAGCTGGCCGGGGATGAGCGTCGGCTTGATACCCTTCGGGCCGACGGGAATACGCCGGCTGCCATTTATTACACGTCCGGCTCAACCGGTGAGCCAAAAGGGATCGTCTGGTGTCATCGGAATCTGCTCCACAAAGCGTGCTCGATGGTGCTTGCATGTGAACTCACGCACGATGATCGGCATGCTGTTATCACCCCGTTCACCTTCGGAACGTCAACCGCACCGATGTTTAATGCATTGCTTTCGGGGACATCGACCACGGTGTATCCGGCTGTAAAGGGAAGCCTGGAGGATCTTCGCCAACACCTGATCGACCACCACGTTACGGTGTTGACCCCTTCGGTGGCGCTTTTCCGATCAATGCTTTGTCACGAAAGCCGGGATCCGGTGGCGGAATGCGTGAGGGTTTCGATTATCGGCGGCGACAGGTATCACCCGCATGACGTTGATATCTGGAAGCGGTCGTTTCCCCGCTCTGCAATCCTCTTTCATGGTCTCTCCTCCACCGAAACCAACCTGATCGCCATGTATCGGATCGATCACGACACCCCGATTGACGGAGCCATCCTTCCGGTCGGAAAGCCTGGACCGGACAAGATCGTCCGGATTCTCGATCCCGAGGGACGGGAGGTTGCCCCGGGAGAAGAAGGAGAGATCGCCGTCCAGAGCCGATACCTGTGCAATGGGTATTGGAAACGTCCCGCATTGAATGCTGAGAAGTTTCGACCCGCGCTCGACGGCAGCGGGGAGCGGATGTTTATGACCGGCGATATCGGAAGGTTTGACGAAGACGGCAATCTGTATCACCTCGGCCGGAAGGATTTCATGGTCAAGGTCCGCGGATTCCGGGTGGAGATCGGCGAAGTTGAAGCGGCGCTGCACCGGCTCGAGGCCATTCGGGAAGCGGTGGTCATAGCCCGCGAGGATGAAAAGAGGGAATCGTTCCTGACCGCGTATGTTGTGTTCAAGCAGGGATCCCGGCTCACGGTGGATGAGATGCGGCGTCAATTGGGCGTGTCGATACCGGGCCACATGATACCGACCGCCTTTCGGGTTCTCGATTCGCTTCCTCGAAGCACCGCCGAGAAGGTGGACCGTCGTGCGCTGCAGACCCTGGCCGGCGACCGGCTTGAATCCGAGGCATCCCGCCGTCCGATATCCACACCGACCGAGGTCATGCTGCAGCGCCTGTGGAAAAGCAATCTCGGGAGAGAGCCGACAGATGTCGGCGATTCGTTCTTCAATCTCGGCGGAACATCCATTTCCGGCCTTGCACTGCTGGAAAGCATCCGCCGGTCCACCGGTAGAAATCTCCCGCTGAACCAGTTGTATCGATCACCGACGATCGAGGCCCTGGCCCGGGTGATCGACGGGACGGGAGATGATGCGGAACATGTTCGGTATGTTATCCTGCAGTCGTCCGGCGGCGGCCCGCCGCTTTTTCTTGTTCCGGGCATCGGTTCCGATGCCAACTCTCTCCGGGATGTTGCTGCGGCGTTTCCGCCGGATCGCCCGCTTATCGGCCTGCAATATCCCGGGGTGGATGGCCGGGAGGCGGCAACCTCTTCCCTGGTTGAACTCGCAAATCGATGGGCCGATATCGTAGAGAAAATCTTTCCGGTCGGCCCCTGCCTGGTCGGCGGTACCTCGGGCGGAGGTGTAGCCGCGCTCGAGCTGGCGAGGGAGCTCCGAACGAGAGGCCGGGCGGTCCATCTTGTTGCGTTGATCGAGACCAACCTGCCCGGCCGGTGGTTGGTGCCGCATGGCCGCGGGTGGACGTTGCGATATCATCATCGAATGATGGCGTGGATGCCCGCCGGTTCGAGGCATTGGCGCTGGTCCGACCTTGGTGCAGGCATTGCTCAGCACATCGGCCGGATGCGCGCGGTCCGGAGCGCCCGGCATCGTCAGGCCCGTGGTGACGCGCTTCCTCATGTGCTTCGGTATCACTATCTGCTCGATGCCGCCATCCGGTCGTTGCGGGATTACAAGCCTGCGTGCTACACCGGCCGGATTGTCCTGTTTCGGGCCGAGCAGCCGGAACATGCATTCGCCACCGCCGACCCCGCGTTGGGCTGGAGCCCCTATCTCTCCGATCTTACCATCGTCGATATCCCCGGCCGCCATGGCGCCCACATCCGTCCGCCCCATGCCTCGGTGCTTGCACAAAAACTGGCAGATGCATGCAAAGATGAAAGGTAGTGGTCCCGCCCCTCTCGGGCGGTTTCAAACATGTCGTAGCCGCTCATCTCCTGCTCGTGCACATACTCGTACACACGATCCCCTTGTAAGTATGTGTACGAGTAAGGTCGAAGTCGGCAATGAAAAGGATACGGATTTATGTAAACCGCCCTCGTCAGGCCGATCCAATATCCTTCACCATCATGCGGGGGCTTTCCTGCCCCCCATGGTTGGGTATGAGCGGATTGTTCACGTTCATGGAATGAGCCGTTTCCCCGATGATCGGCAACCCACCCTGTCACCGCTCCAGTGTAAACCGGATGGGCAGGTTGGCGGTTACCGGTGCGGACCATTCGGCGGGAGGGGGCGGGAAGGGGGATGCGGCACGGGCTGCACGCTCAGCTTCGCGAACCAGAATGCGGCTGCAGATGTCGGAGACCGGGGAGGCCTCGCGAAGTGTTCCGTCTGAAGCAATCTCGAGGTGCAGTGTAACGGTGCCGCGAATGCCGGTACGGCGGGCGGAGGCGGGATAACGGAGATTGGCCGCGATGGTCCGGCTGACCATCGCCCAGTAGGAGTCCTTCGCATCGGCCACGGCTTCTGCCGTGATCATCACAACCTCCTCATCCGGCTGGGCATCCTCAAGGACCTCCGGGGCGGGTTCCGGTTCCGGCTCCGGTTCCTCCGGCGCCGGGACTTCTTCAACGGGTTCCGGTGGTTGCTCGGGCGCCGGTTCCGGTTCAGGCGGCGGGGGAATGGGTTCAGCCATTTTCTTTGGCTCCACCGGAACCGGGGGCGCCGGTTCCGGCGCTTTCACGATGTGCAGGACCACCGATGCCGGAGGGATGGGACGGGGATGGATGCGAGGGGCGACCGGCAGTCGGGAGAGACCCTGGTGAAGAAGGGCGGATGCGCCGAGGCAGAGGATGAAGAGCGCTTTCGCGTTCACGGCGCAGCATCCTGCCCGGTTCGGCCGGTAAGCTCGATGGACGACAGGCCGGCCGCCCTTGCTTCATCCAGCAGATGAAGAACCCGCCCTGCCGGTGCATCACGATCCGCGGTGATCACCATGGGCGTCCCGGTATTCCGCTCCGCCGCTTCGGCCAACCGTGGCCGCACGTTTTCCTCGGCAATCGGCTCTTCGTTGAGAAACAACGTTCCATCCTTTTCGATGACCCACACAAGAGCCGACGGGTCCGGAGCGGTTTCCTCGCCCCCGCTCATGGGCTCCAGATCCAGGCCGAGCTGTTTCTGGCGGGTAAAGGATGACGAAAGCAAAAAGAAAATCAGCAGCAGAAATACACAATCCACCAATGCGGTAAGATCCATCCGCGGACGGATACGCTGGCGTTCGGCAAGACGGATGCGCGGTTTCATGGCGTGATCTTGTATCCGCCTGAAGGCAGGCAGGAGTCTGCCCCTCCGGGGTGTGGGCCTCCGGAGGGACAACCTCCCCGCGGCGCGGTGGACATCGGTCGGCTTGATCCTCCGGTGAGAGGACTTCCGGAGGGGCAACCTCCCGGTTGCCCGCGTTGCGCCCGATCAACCACTTTGTTCCTCCCCATGCACGGTCAGTACCGCATCGAGCAGTTCCTCTATCGCTTCAAGCCTTGTATGCACCAGCCGCTCGAAACCATGCCATGCAAGGTAGGCGGGGATTGCAACCCCGAGTCCGAACACGGTGGTCAGCAGCGCTTCCCAGATGCCGCCGGCCAGGGCCGACGGATTGACGTCGCCGCCCGCCTGCTGTACGGCATAGAACGCCTGCACCATCCCGAGCACGGTTCCCATCAGCCCGAGCAGCGGCGCCACCTGGCTGATCACCGCGAGGGTGGTAAGGTGGGATTCCAGCCGCCGCTTGACCCGGTGGGAGGCAACGACCAGTGCCTCCTCGAACCGTGCCTGCGTTGTACCCCACGCGGTTTGGACGGTTTCCATCAGGGGCCGCAGGCAGGGGGGCATGGGCACTTGGTCGCGCTCGCCCCCGGCGAGAATCCGGTCCCGAGCCTGACGAGCCCGGGCGGCCACGTTTCGTTCCCACAACCCGAGTACAATCAGGCGTTCCAGGGCCACGGCGACAACGATCAGGGAGCACAGGATGATCGGCGCCATCATCCACCCTCCCCGTTGAATCCAATCACTCACTGTTTCCATAATCACTCCCGACATGTCGCATGTACGATGAGAATCCCTGTGCCGCGGCGCGATGGCCGCGGCACAGAGATCGTTCATCCATCCAACCGGTTAAAACATGACTTTTGCCGTTGCATACACATACCGGCCCGGCTGGGGAACCTCGTCGCCGGGTGCGAGATCGCCCGAAGCGAGCAGCGCCTCCCGGGTCAGATGTTCGTTGTATTCTTCATCAAGCAGGTTCTCGACTCCCACTTCCAGCTCAAGACCGCGGACGATCTCAACGCCGGCGCGGAGGTGATAGACCTCAAAGGCTCCGGTTTCATCCTCGGGGAAGGTTTCGTCGATCTTGTCCTGGCGGGCCGCAAACCGCATCCCCGCTTCGCACCACCAAGGGCGCGTTTCGCTGTCCGCATCAAATCGCAGGGCAATCTCGCCGGACAGCGGCGGAATTTCCGGAAGGTCCCGGCCGTCGGTGGTATTGCGCCCGGCTACAAATGCAAGCGACGCGGGAACGGACCAGCCTTCGCCAAGGAGCAACTTCCCTTCGGCCTCGGCGCCGTAGAGTTCT
The DNA here is from genome assembly GCA_030432155.1 of bacterium. GTDB lineage: Bacteria > Verrucomicrobiota > Kiritimatiellia > CAIVKH01 > CAIVKH01 > JAUIHQ01. The sequence continues at coordinate 13,084 of JAUIHQ010000006.1, forward strand.
GCATCGACGTTGCGGAAGCTGCGGATGTTGTCCGGTGCGCCGTCGCCGTTGACATCCATACGGGCCACGCTGGTCTGGTAGATATAGTCATCCACCTGCGCGGCAAACAACGAGATGTCGATGGAACCCTTTTCGTGGGTCATCACCGTTCCCACTGCCGCCTCCAGCTTGGTTTCCGGATCGAGGGCGGGATTGCCGACGAGGTATCCGCCGGGGGCGGGCGCGAAGGCGAAGAACTGTTCCGTGACCGCGGGGTAGCGGCTGACTCGTCCCGCGCCGGCGTAATACCGTACACGTTCGCTCGCCGCCCATTCCACGAGAACATTGCCGGAGAACAGGGTTTCGTCCACTTCATCCACCGCGGCGTTCTCGCCGTTGAAACGCGCATACTGGTCGAGGATCGGAGCCGGGGGGGACCCCATGCCGACCGCGATCAGGTCGTCCGCTCCGGCGGCCTCGCTCTGGGCGTAATCGACCCGGCCGCCGATGCGGAGGGTGATGGAGTCGCCGGCGTCCTGTTTCCACTCCGCGAATGCACCCACGATGTCGCGGGTGACGTCGGGCCAGATGTGGTCCCGGAACGTCATGCCGGAAGCAACCATGCGGCGGGTACGGGTGGCGTCCCGTTCCATTCGCTCCGCGTCGGTTCCGATCGTCAGCACGGACTGCTCGCTGATACGCCAGTCCGCTTCCGCTTTGCCGGCGTAGGATTTCGCGGTGGAAGGCGTCTCCGCTTCCATGATGCCGCGGTTCGGCTTGTCGGCATTGTCCATGAGATGATCGATGTCGGCCAGCCCGAGGCTGAGCTCCATCCGTTCGACCGATCCCTCTGCGGGCAGAATCCGATATCCGCCGAGGGCCATCCAGGCCGTCGACTCACGGATGTCCATGGGCAGCGAGGGGAAGTCAACGTTCTCTTCCCGTTTGTAGAGGACGGAACCGTATACCCGTTGTCCTTCGACCGGATCCCAGCCGAGGGAGAGCGAACCGGTATATTCTTCCAGTCCCGCGGGTACGGTTTTGCCGTCGGCCGATTCATAATCATCGAGATCCGCGGTGCCGGCTTCGGCCCGGATATCGAGATTCTCGTCGCCGCCTTCGGCCTTTACCGAAGCAGAATAGCCGTCGCGGCCATCATCCCAGGTGAAGGCTGCGGTACCCTCCATGCCGGGTTCGGCATCGGGACCACGTTGGACCGCGGGGTCCATGATCACCCGTCCTCCGGTCCCGCCGGGACCGAGGGTCACCGACGGCAGTGCTTTGACGACGGATACGGATTGCAGGGCATGCGCCGACACATACGAAGCCGGCGGATCCATCCGCGAGGGACAGGCGCCGTACAGCGGCAGGCATCCGAGCTGGGTTTGGACCCGCTCCCAGCCCAGGCCGCGGATGACCGGTTCGGCCGCGTTGGCCCCCCGGTGGACCGCGGTAACGCCGGGCAGGCTTTTCACGGCTTCCGCGACCGACAGGGTCAACGGATTGTCCATCGCGGCGGCGGTCAGCGACCGTTCGCCCGGCGCCTGAAGCGGCGCTTTGACGTCAATGGGATCCAGGGCAGCCGGATCCTGGGCGGGTGACAGACCCGCAGTTGCAGCGGTCATCAGGACCGCAAGACAGATCGATAGATTCTTCAAAGATTGTTCTCCACGTTTTGTAGGTAAGCTGGATGTCCGCTCAGTCGATGTGAACGTGACGAAGCGGCACAGCCTTCGGGCTGCCCCATATAGATAACGGCATCCAGGCGCGTTCGGTTCAGACGAAGGTGTCGGGAACGACGCGGGGAGGGGGAACGGCCGGCTCGGAGGAGAACTGGGATCGGCACGTTGTGACGGTGCGGTATCGATCGTCCCGGTCCGCCGGATCCGGCAAGCGAAGGCGGAAGGATGAAAGCAATGCCTCCATGCGCAACGGGGGGGTGGGAACCGCCAAGCCTTCGGTGGCGGATGTGTCCCGGACCTTCGCCTGTTCGATGCTCTTGCACATCGGGCAGGGGTGGTCGCCGTCAAACGTGCGGGACAGACCTTCCGTCAGGCCGTATGAAGACGAGTACTCCACGATCATGCGGCTCCAGGCAACCGACTGAAGAAACATCCAGTGTCCCCCCATGGTCGCGAGCACCGCGACAAGCGCCGCGGTGGTGCCGGTGAATCTGAAGATACGCTGCATCATTATCCGGCCCGACAGACTGCCTTACACCCGGACGATTTGCAATGAAATCCCTGCCTGGCGCGGACGCTGGAAGAACGGGCTTTACTTTGTTAGTTAAACTAATAAAGTGTCGGCATGGATACGGGAAATGGCATTCTTCCTCTGGAGCCGCTCGTGGGCCTGGATTGGCTGGTGATCGGGCTGTTCTTCGCCGCGACGCTGGTGATCGGGCTGGTGTTCACCCGCCGCGCAACCTCCAGCATGTCGGACTATTTCGTGGCCGGCCGCAGGATGACCTGGTGGGTGGCGGGAACATCCATTGTTGCGACATCGTTTGCGGCAGACACGCCCCTTGTGATCGCGGGCTGGATGAGGACCGTCGGCCTGGAGCGGAACTGGTTCTGGTGGGGCGGGATCATGGGTATGATGCTTTGCACCTTCTTCTTCGCCCGGCTGTGGCGACGGGCCGAACTCCTGACCGATGTGGCATTCAACGAGCTGCGCTACGCCGGCCGTCCCGCGGCCGGTTTACGAATGTTCCACGCTTCGTACCGGGCCATCATACAGAACACGCTGGTCATGGGATGGGTGACCCTGGCCATGACCAAGATCATGGACGTCACACTCAACATACCCACGCTGGTATTTCTTGAAGGCCGATTTCTTCCCCATGCGGTTGCCAAGGGTGCGGATGTGGTGTCCGCAACTGCGCCATACATCATCGCCCAATGGCCCCTGCTGGGCGATGCGGTCATTCCCGCCAAGGTAACCGGGATCCTGCTCTGCCTCGGTATCGCCGCGCTTTACAGCACGTTTTCCGGGCTATGGGGGGTCATGGCTACGGACTTCTTTCAGTTTACCCTGGCCATGACCGGTACGATCGTGTTGATGGCCATCAGCTTCGCGGTTGTTGGCGGGCCGAAGGCCATGATTGAGAAGGCAACGGCCTCGGTTGAAAGCGGTGGCGTTCATAACCGCGCGGACACGGAAACCGAGGCCCCGGAACCTGATCCGGCGCTTCTGGCCGTGGGGCTGATGATGATCCCTCATGAAGGAAACCTGCGGTGGACGGCGAACGGCCTGTCGGAAGACAAGGTTGCCGCTCGACTTGCCGGGGCTCATCGAGATGATGTGCTTCGGGCGCTGGCCCGTTGGCGCCAAGCGTACCTGATTCCCCTTTCCCGGTTCACCACGATGGAGTCCGCGGAGGCGCTGGCGGCTTCGGGATGGTTGATTCGCGAGGGCGATACGTTCCGACGTGCAGCGATTCCCCTGCCGATGGAGGACGTCACGCATGCGCTGGATGCGGCAGGTATCCGGGACCGTGGCGAAATCATGGCCGCTCTGCGGGGTGACCGTGTGGTTCCGTCCTCGAGAATCACCCGCTTTCTTCCCCCGTTTGACCTGAGGGGCGGCGGACTACTCGCCGTCTGGTCGCTGGTCGTCTTTCTTGGTCTGCAATGGTGGGTCGGTGGTGAAGGCGGCGGGTTTCTCGCCCAGCGACTGTTCTCCTGCCGGAATGAGAAACACTCCGTGATGGCGATGTTGTGGTTCAATTTTCTTAATTTCGCCGTGCGCCCCTGGCCGTGGATTGTTGTGGGTATTGTTTCTCTCGTACTGATTCCCGACATCAGTGCATACGGGCATGATTTCGATCAGGAGCATGCCTATGTGGTGATGCTGATGCTTCTGTTGCCCGCGGGAATCAAGGGACTGCTGGTGGCGGCTTTGATGGCGGCTTATATGTCCACGATCTCCACGCATGTGAACTTCGGCGCATCGTATGTAGTCCACGACCTGTATAAGCGATTTGTACACCGCACGGCATCGGAACATGTGCTGGTCAAAGTCTCGCAGGTCACCTCGATCCTGCTTGCGATCCTGGCCGGGGTATATGCCTTCGTTGCAGATCATGTTGCGACCGGATGGTTCACGATGTTCGAGCTGATGTCGGGTACCGGGTTTGTTCTTCTGCTCCGATGGTACTGGTGGCGTATCAATGCCTGGTCGGAAATTTCGGCGATGATCAGCTCGTTGCTGCTCTATGGGTTGATGAATGGTACGCACATGTTTCACTCCTTGTTTGAATCCATGGGGGCGCCGGCCTATCTCGTAGACGAATACGCGGTCCGGTTCACCCTCAACATCGCGCTGACGACGGTTGTGTGGCTGGCTGTCACCTTTCTCACCCGCCCCGAGTCGGAGGATCATCTTGTCCGATTCTATCGCCGGATCCGCCCGCCGGGACGTTGGAGCGCGATCGCCCGCAAAGCCGGTTATCCCCGCCATCTGAGCGTGGGAAGGGCGGAGTGGGCCTGTTGGGCCCTCGGGGTCACAGGATTGTTTGCCATGGTGTTCAGCGCCGGCCGATTCTGCTTCGGCCAATACGGTTCCGCGTGGGTATTTGCCGGTTATGCGGCGGTTGCAACATGGATTCTGTTCCGCCTGATCGGACGCATGGACTGGAGTGGATTGGATGCGGCGGACGACCCGAAAACATCCTCACCTGAAAAGAAGACCTCATCATGAAAAAAACACAACGAATGCTCCTGGCTCTTATCCTTGCCCTGTCGGCCGGTACGGCGGGAGCCGCCGACAACATCGCGGTGAATTCCGGTTTTGAAGAGTCCCCCGGCATGAACCGGGCCGAGGGTTGGCAGGGTGACAACCCGGCCGGTTACGGAACCTTCGCCGGCATCGCCCGTACCGGGATCGCAGCCTACAAGGCATGGGCCCAGCCCGCTCTCTGGCAGGAGTTTCCCGCCCGTGCCGGCGATACCTGGAAGGCCTCGGCCTGGTTTCTGCATCCCGCGGAATCGGAGGAGGATCAACCGTTGTCCGGAGGCGCCTTTGCCCGGATCCGCCTCGAGTTCAAGAACGCGGATCACGAAACCCTGCATGCCGAGCACTCGGAAACGCTGAATGAACAGGATGCCACGAATGAATGGAAGGAGCTCGAGGTGAAGGGAAGGGTCCCGCTGGGCGCCGTGTACGCGCGGGTTGTCTTGAACATCGTATATGCCGGCGGCCAGGGCGTCGTGTATGTGGATGATGTCGAAATCGACGGACCCCGGCGGTAAGGTTGACGTATGAGCCGATCCTTCATGATGTGGCTGGTCCTGATACCGGTTGCCTTCGCGGCTGCGGCTGCGGAGGAGGGCGGTCTGCAGGTTCTCTGGCGTTTTGATTCCGGTATCACCAACGACCTCGGCGGCGGATACAATGGATGGTCACGGGGAGAGGCGAAGGCGATCCCCCGCATCCGCCGCGGGGCGGGCCGGGGTGGCGCCGGCGCGGGGATGGATGTGGAGTACCGGGTTCGGAAGGGCGAGGCCGGGGTCTGGATGCACCTGTTCGATTCCCGCGCCCCGGCCGACGGTCGTTTGTTTGTCGATGCGACAGCCATGCCCTTTCTGTCGTTCTGGATCCGGGGGAAACGCGGAAACGAAAACCCGTCGATCCGCCTGGCCGATGCAGCATGGTTCGCACGCGATGACGCGGTCCGGGTCGGGCGGGTTCGAGATGTTCTGCCTGGAGGAATCACCACCAACTGGCAGGAGGTGGTGATCCCTCTTGCCGGGGCAGGTGTGGATCCATCGTCCCTCGCATCGATCAGTTGGATGATGGAAGACGAAGGGGAAGGAGGATTTGTGATTGATGACCTGGCCCTTAAGTCAGCCCCCGACACGCCTGTCCCCTTGTCGACAAAGGCCTATCCCGCAACCAGCGACCGGTTGCGTCTTGCCCTTTGGGTGTGGTCGTCGGAAAGAGTTCTGACCGACCCGGTGGAACAGAAGCGGTTTCTCCGGTTCTGCCGTGAGCAGAAGGTGACGGATCTTTATATGCAACTCACTCCGGCGTGCGGCGTCGGAGATCCTGCGGATGCTGATTGTCCCATTCGGTATCCCGAGGAATGGGCGGGGTTGATACGGGCATGCAGCGGGTCAGGCATGAAGGTACATGCCCTGGAGGGGCGTCCGGACTATGTTCTCGCGACCTGGCATTCCCGGCTGCTTTCCCTGGTACGTGCGGTTGTCGCGTATAACGAAAGCTGTGCGCCGGCGGAACGGTTTGCCGGCATTCGGTTCGACAATGAGCCCTACTTGCTCGCGGGGTTTCACGGGCCCGACCGGGCAGGGATGATCAAGGAGTGGCTGGACGGTAATCTGAAAGTCATGGGTCTGGTGCGGTCGCTGGGCGCAGACTTGGAGGTTGGAGTCGATATACCGTTCTGGCTCGATGAATCCGAGGATCCGGTCATTCGTGATTTCCGGTACGCCGGCAAGTCCCAGCCGGTTGCCTTCCACCTGATCGATCTTGTCGACCAGGTAACGCTGATGGATTACCGGGATACCGCCGGGGGTATGGACGGCATCATTGCTCACGGCCGCGGGGAGGTGGACCATGCCGCGCGAACCGGCAAGCCGGTCCTGCTGGGGGTGGAGACGTTTTCCTATCCGCCCCGGTCCGTCACCTTTGCCGGATCCATGTCGGCGGATGACCACCGTAAATCCATGGCGGAAGGACCACTGGCCGGGAACTACCTTTGGGACTCATTCCGGATCCGCACGGTTTCCGCCGGCAGACGGGTGTGGATCGGCTTGATGCATGATGCGGAGCTTGAACCGGGAGCGGCGGAGTTGTCCGGTGCGCTGGCCTCCCTGGGCGACTCGCTGGCGCGGCTTCAGCCGGCAGCAAATACCCCGGAAAACGTAGAAGGTGTGTTTCGTGAATCCGTCGTGCGGGATCCCGAGCTATCCAACGTCCGGCGGTCCGGCCCATGGTTGACGGTCGATATCCGGATGCTCGACAAGGTGACATTTGCGGAAGAGACCCGGCGGGATGTGGAGCTTGCGTTTGAGGAAACATCTCAGGCGTTTGAGGGTCATCGCGGATTCGGCGGGTTTGCCGTGCACTATTACGAAACGTGGCGGGATCTGCCTGCCGGTTTACATCAGGACGCTGCTTCGCAGGCGGGGGGCGAGTGATAATTCGACCAGGTGGGGTATGATCGCGCCGAGGGCGAGATCGTCGGGACCGATACCGCTGAATGCGATGTGGGCTCGCGGCGGATCATCCACCACGCCGGTTTCGCGAAGGACCTGGTACATGCTGTTCGCCTCCGCGGTTTCGCGCACCGTGGCGCCGACCAACGATTCCAACTCGTCCACATCCGAACCGATCACCACCCGGCCCGGCCCGAGCAGATCGAGCCCCCAGGCGAGGACCCGGCCCAGCTCCCGGGCAAAGGTTTCCCAGCATGCCCGGTAACCGGCGGGCGTTTCCAGGCTGGCTGCGATCAGCCGGTCGAGGGACCGCGGCGTGCCGGATGCCCGCTCCCGGCGGGCAAGGGCGAGGGGATGGGGAATATCGACCCGGATCTCCCCCGCCATGTGGGTCTCGCCCAGGTAGGCGCGTCCGTCGAGAACGATACCGCACCCGACCTCGGTCAATTGTTCTGCATTCCGTTGCCGGAGGTACACCAGCAGGTAGAGCAGGGAACCGGTCGAATGGTTGCCGCCGGTAAAACCCACCGCCAATGCCGCACTGGTTGCATTGTTCAGCACGTGAACCGGAACACCCAGCCTCTCGTGGAGGGGGGCTTGCACGGACACATTGCGCCAGCCGAGCGGGCGGGACAACACAACCGATCCTTCATCGCGGCTGATGATGCCGGGCACCGAGATGCCCAGCCCGAGCAGACGTTTGCGGGCGATGCGGGCCTGGGTGCAGAGCCGCGCCACGACATCGGTGATGGAATCAAACACGGATTCCGGGTCAGACGCACCCGGCTCGATGTGTTCCCTCGCCACCGGTTCGCCGAGTAGATTCACAAGAATTGCGTGCATCGATTTCCGGCGGACCTCCACCCCCACGGCATACCCGCCCCCGGGATTGAGCTCGAGAAGGGTCGGCTGCCGTCCCCCGGTCGAAACCCCGAGGCCGGTCTCGCGAAGAAGTTGCTCATCAATCAGGTGCTCGACGATCGACGACATCGAGGTTGCCCGGATACCCGTCAACTTCACCAGGTCGGCCCGGGAGAGGGTGCCGTGCTGCTGGATGAGATCCAGCACGAGAGCCATGTTGATGCGGCGGTTCAGCTGCGGTCGGCCGCTGATGATGGTTGGCAACGGATCCTTCATGGTAGTGGCGCTATACCTACCATTCCGAAGGACGGCTTTGCCAATGAAATCATTACGCGAACAGATCCCCGCCGCCGTCCGGCCGCGGGAAGGTTTGCCCTTGACTTAATAAGTTTAACTAATAAAGTGTTGGGTATGGTGAAACGGAGCGGATGAATGAATAGATGTGCAGGTGTCATTATCGCCGGATTGATTGTCACGACAGGAGTGGCCCGGGCCGACTTCGTGCATTCGTTTGAAGCGGAGCCGGCGGACAGCGGACCGCCGGAGGGTTTTGGTGTCTTCGGGGCCGGAACCCTTGACAGCGGGGTGGCGTCCCTTGGCGGTACATCGGTAATGCAGGCTGCCTATGCTGTCGTTGATCTCGGTGGCGGGCCGGTCTTTTCATTCCGGTCCATACTTCTGCACGATACATTGACGACACCCATGGATCTGACCGACCGGATCCTCGAGGTGCAGGTCTGGGCGGATGCGGCCATTACCGGGGCCGGGGGCTTTGTTGCATTCCATATGTACGATGCAGACGGGACTGAGATGCGGACGACCTACGCGGATCTCTTTTCGCCGACCACCTCGCCCCAGACGTTTTCACAATCAATCAACGACCTGCCGACAACCGTGGCCGCAGGTTCGGTTCCCGGATTGGACACTGCGAATATTGTACGCTATGGCCTCGATTTTTATGATCAACCCAGCGCTCCGGACCAGGCCGTCACCTTTTTCGTGGATGATTTCCGGAGCATGGTGGTCCCCGAACCCGCATCCATCCTTCTTTTGGGGTTCGGCATGCTGATGGCCTGGGTAAGTGCCCGGCGGGGACGATTTCATGTCGGTTGACGGCGCCATCGGATCGTCCTGCCCCGAGCCGATTCTGTGGCCATGGCCATGTGCGGTGCGCCGCACCGGCGGGATCCACGAACTCGGTTCCGGCGATCAAATCCTGCAAGGGGATCTGTCGGCATCCGGATTTGATGCGTGGTGGGGCCGGGTGATCGATACCTGCCGGGATGGCGATACCGAACGGCATGTTACGTGCGGGGGGATTCATCTCCGGCTTGAAGGCCGGGATGCGGAATCACCGGAAGCATACCGGCTGAGCATCACCTCATCCTCCATTCACATAGCCGCGCCGACTCGGGAAGGACATTTCAGGGGATTCACCACGCTTCGACAACTTCTGCGGCAGTATGGCCCATCTGGATATCTCCCCTGCATGGACATACGGGATGAGCCTGTTTTCCCCGAGCGAGGGTTGATGTGGGACATCAGCCGAAACCGCGTGCCCACCCTGGCGGCTCTGTACCGGCTGGTCGATCTGATGGTCGAGTGCAAGCTCAATCACCTTCAGCTCTACACCGAGCACACCTTTGCCTACCGGGAGCATCGTGAGGTGTGGAAGAACGCATCCCCGTTGACAGCAGAAGATGTAGATGCCTTGAGCCGGTACTGCGGGGAGAGGCATGTCCGACTGGTTCCCAATCAGAATTCCTTCGGGCATCTGCGGCCGTGGTTGAAGCACCCCCGATATCATCACCTCGCGGAATGTCTTGAGGAGGTGGATACGGAGTTCGGACGGCAGGTGGAGCCATTCGGACTGTGTCCGCAGGAGCCCCGTGCCCGCCTGTTCCTCGCCGGGCTGTACGATGAGCTGCTACCGCATTTCGGGGGGGATCTCTTTAATGTCGGGTGTGACGAGACCGTGGATCTGGGGAAGGGCCGGAGTGCGGCGGTGTGTGAAGAGAAAGGTGTTGGCCGGGTCTACCTGGACTTTCTTTTGCAGATCGACGACCTGGTGCGGACGCGCGGACGACGGATGATGTTCTGGGCAGACATGATGAATCGATACCCGGAATTGATTCCGGAGCTGCCCGGGGATGCGATTCCGTTGGTGTGGGATTATGAGGCCGATGCTGCGTTTGGGCCTCACCTTGATCGCTACCTCGATGCCGGTTTGAAGCCGTGGGTGTGTCCCGGAACCGGTACATGGAACTCGCTGGGCGGGCGATTGGAACAGGGCCTGGCCAACATGCGCAGGGCGGCACGCCAGGGGCAATATCATGGGGCGTCCGGCTATCTCGTCACCGACTGGGGCGACAACGGCCACTGGCAACCGATGGTGGTTTCGTTCCCGGCGGTCGCGGCGGCCGGGGCATATGCCTGGTCATCCCGTGAACCGCACCGGCGCGACCTGGTGGATGCAATCAATGTGCATATTGTTTCCGATGGCAACGGGCGGATGGGCGATATTCTGTACGAGATGGGGAATCTGTACCGTCTGTTTCATCTCCAGCCGTTCAATGCATCCACCCTGTTTCATGCCCTGTATCATTTCGATCAGGATCTTCATATGGCGGATGCTGTGTATGGAGAAAAGGACCGGGCGGGATTTCTGCGAAGCCTTGAAGCGATGAACGGCTTACGGAGCGCCCTCTCCTGTGCGATGCCCCGGTGTGACGACGGCAGTCTGTGCCGCAACGAGGTCGGCATGGCCCTTTCCGGAATGGAGCTGGCTTGTCGCATCGCCCTTGCCCGGCTTGATCACCAGGGAGCCGGCGTGTCCGGATTACCGGATCCGGTCCGGCAGGACCTTGGCGCGGCGGTGGGCGCCTTTCGGGATGTGTTTCAGGCGACCTGGTTACACCGTTCCCGGCCGGGGGGATGGATCGACAGCATCCGACCGCTGGAGCTGCTCCATGCGGCGTGCTGTTCACCGGAGCGGGTCGGTCCGGCAGGCGTGATTTCGTGAGAAACCTCTTTACACGCCGACCGACCTTTGTAAGTATAACTAAATAAGGGTGGGGCGGGCTGTACTCATCCGGTATCGTCATGAACGCCAAGCATTCAGCTGCCGTCGCGGGACTGGCCGGCTGCCTTTTGTTGTGCCCATGGGCAGGAAAGGCGGCGGTCCTCCTGCAGGATGATTTCGACGACCAGCCGGTGGGGTCGGGGAACCCGGATGATTTCATTGCCTTCGGCGCCGGCCTCGCCGACCGGGGCATTACCAGTCTTGATGCGGTATCCGCCCCCAACTCCGCTTACCTGTCGGTAAATTTTGACAATGGCTTTGCCGGGATGATCCGCCTTCCCTTTTCACCCTATGTCACCCTCAGCAATATCAGCGTTGCCGTGCGTGCAACCTCTGATCTGAGTTCGAACCTTGGTATGTTCGGGTTTCAGCTTGTGGATGCCGACGGGACCGCGGCTCGCACCCAGACCGGCGACCTGCTCAGTCCTTCGACCGCCTTCCAGGTATTCGAACAGGATGCGTCAGCCATCAATCTTATCACGTCCCCGGGGTCCATCGCCGGCCTGGACACCACGCGGATCGTTCAGTTCGGTTTCCTTGTCCTCGACCGCGGGGATCTCTCCGGCGCCGCTTCGTTCTATATGGATGATCTGGAGCTCGAAGGCTGGGTGATACCCGAGCCCGGAACCATCGCTTTCCTGCTTATCGGCCTTGGCATGATGGCCCGGCTTCGCCACCGGACAACCCCCGCTACGGCCTGATGATACCCAACCCGCTCATCGAAAAGCAGATGCGAAGCCGATAAAAACGTTTTACTAAATCCGCCACCCCCGGTATGTTTTCCCGCATGAATGAGGAACACATGTCTGTTTTCGGGGGCAGCCGCCTGCTCAAGGCGAGCCGGAACATGGAGATCATCTGCGACGGAGTGAAGGACTTCCGCCAACTCTACAGGATGCGGGATGAGGCGGGGCTGCAGATGACGAAGGTATCGGTGCAGGCGTTGCAGAGCCTGGTCGATATCTACGCGGACCGGTCCATGAACGAAGCCATGGCGATGCACAAGCTCAACCTGGCCAAGGCGGACTGCCAGGAGCTGTTGCTGGATGTTGAAGACTTTCTTCACCAGCACCATCTGGATCAATGGTCGCCGGATGAGGATCTGGCCAAGCGGGCGAGGGCGCTTGGCTACATGTCGGACCGGACGTACCAGGTCTACCGGCCGTGGATTCATCACAGCGCGGACGTTGCGGCCAACCTGCTGATCTGCATTCTACATCAGACGACATTTCTACTCGACCGGATCCGTATCGCGCCGCTTCGGGCGGCCGGGTGATGCTGGCCGATGTCACATCGGGTGCGGTGCTGGGGGTTGACGCCTACCCGGTGGAGATTGAAGTCAACGAGGGCGGCGGCGACCCCAAGGTCATCATTGTCGGATTGCCTGACGCCGCGGTGAAGGAAAGCTCGGACCGGGTCTGGACCGCACTGATCAATTCCGGTTTCGCCCCTCCGATGGGAAAAACCACGGTGAATCTCGCGCCCGCCGATATCAAGAAGGAAGGACCAAGCTTCGATCTCCCCATTGCCCTTGGCATGATTGCCGCGTCCGGCGGCATTCCCGCGGAGCGACTGGAAGGGTATTGCATCGTCGGTGAACTGGCCCTGAGCGGGGAGGTACGCAAGGTGCGAGGTGTTCTGCCGATTGCCATGATGGCGAGGGAGCAGGGGTGCCGGGGGATGATCGTTCCCCTCGCCAACGCCGAGGAGGCCTCGGTGGTGGAAGGCCTGGCGGTGTATGCCGTGCATACCCTGCGTGAAGCGGCGGAGTTTCTGGCCGGCGATCGCGAGTTGTCCCGTCATGTCGTGGATATGGATGAAGTATTCGAGGGGAACGCCCGGTACGACCTCGACTATGCGGACGTGAAGGGGCAGGAGTTTGCCAAACGGGCCATCGAGGTGGCCCTGGCCGGCGGTCACAACATCCTGTTTGTCGGCCCGCCCGGAACCGGCAAGAGCATGCTCGCCAAGCGCATCCCCACCATTCTTCCGAACATGAGTATCGAGGAAGCGCTTGAGGCCACCAAGATCCACTCAATCGCCGGTCTGCTTCCGTCGCGAAAAGCACTGGTGGCGAGGCGGCCGTTCCGCACGCCGCATCACACGATCTCCGATGCCGGCCTCCTCGGCGGAGGTTCGCATCCCATGCCCGGAGAGGTCAGTCTTGCCCATCACGGGGTTCTGTTTCTGGATGAGCTGCCGGAGTTTCACCGCAACGTGCTGGAAGTGATGCGCCAACCGCTGGAAGACGGTCAGGTCACGATCTCGCGGGCCGCGGCCAGCGTCACCTTTCCCTGCCGGTTCATGCTCGTGGCGGCAATGAATCCGTGCCCATGCGGCTATCATGGCGATATCAAGCGCGAGTGCCGGTGTACATCGCTCCAGATCCAGCGCTACCGGTCCAAGATCTCCGGTCCGCTTCTTGACCGGATCGATATTCACATCGAAGTACCGGCGGTGAGTTACCGGGAACTATCATCGATGGAGCCGGGTGAACCGTCCTCCGCGGTCCGCGGCCGGGTGGTGCGAACGAGGGAGGTGCAGCGCAAGCGGTTCGGGCGAAGGTCCGGCGTCCGTTGCAACGCGCACATGCGGCCGCGGGATATCCAGAAGCACTGCGCGTTGGAAGAAACCGCCCGCCACCTGCTGAAGCAGGCAATCAGCGACCTCAACTTCTCCGCCCGCGCCTACGACCGCATCCTCAAGGTCGCCCGCACCATCGCCGATCTTGAAGAAACTGAATCCATCCGCGAATCCCACATCTCCGAAGCCATCCAATACCGATCCCTGGATCGCCAGTGGGTGCGGTGATGGGGAGGGGGGATTGGTTCATTTGGGATTTGATGATTGGGCTGACGTACCGGCCGCCGAAGTCCTGACAAATCTAACGTTGCAGTTCATATTTGTCGTATGAAGTACCGGGAACGTGCTCTTGAAAAAGAAGTGTTGAGGGCTTGGGAGGCCTTTTCCGCGATGCTGATAACGGGTCCGCGTCGATCTGGCTAGACCACGCTGCTGCGAAACGTGAACGCACTGGCCTTCACGTCCAATACTCACTAGCATCCGGGCCATGGCTCGTACGCCCCCAACCCGGCGCGGGTGGTTCCCGGTCTCTATCCTGTCCGTCCTGTTGCTGTTGATCGTCGCTACTGCACTGATTGTCGATCTTGCGTGGAAGGCTTGGTACGCCGGACTTGCCGACACCGGACGCAACCCCTGGTTCCGCCGTGCATGGTCGGACTATGTCGATCACACCCCGCCCCGCCGTGAAGGCGAACGGCTGATCATCCTGCTTTCCAACTCGCAGGGCTACGGCCGTGAAATGGCGTGCGAAGATACCTACGCAGGGCAACTGCGATCCCGCTTTGCGGTTGCCGACACTCCGACTCGCATTGTGAACTGGTCGGTCCCGGGCGGACAATTCACCGATCTGATCACTCTAGCCGCGGCCGCTCGCAGCAAGCAACCCTCCAGCATCATCGCGGTGGTGTCGCCGGGGTCGTTCACCGTTCCGGAAAGCGTTGAGCGTGCGCTTGCCCTTTGGGTATCCGATACGTATCGACTACTCGCGGACCCCACAATCCGCGAAGCCTTGCCCGAACCCCTGCTGCAAGAAGCCCGTGACCTGCGGCTTCGTATCGACATCGCAGCAGGCCGCATGGGCGCCGCCTGGCGGATTCGGACCCTCCCGTCGGCCCTGCTTGCATGTAATCCCTCCCTGGCTCCGTTCTTTCATCCTCAGGAGTCGATCAACTGGTTCGGTCGCCAGCCCGGCCTTGATGCGTGGACCCCGGTATGGCGGACTTCTCCGAATCGCACCTTTGAGATGTGGCGCTATGAGGCCTTTCTCGACCAGCTTACCCAGGCCGCTCCCGTATCGATCCTCATCGATATGCCCCTCACCGAACGGGTTCGCGCGGGACGCACTACGCCTCCGGACATCCTGGCCGCTGCCGCGGCGGCCCGCGGAGTCAGGTACCTTGACCTATCCGCGGACATTCCCGACCAGAGCTTTATCACCGCCACCCACTTGAATCTCGCCGGCCATGATGCGTTTGCCGCCCGACTCGCCAGGGAGCTTCCGTGACGTTTGTATGCCTTGAATTTGCGGTCCTGCTGGGGGTGTCGTTGATTCTGGTGCGGGCGCTGCCGCGATTCCGGACGGCCGTACTGCTCTTGGCCAGCTATGTGTTCTATGCCTACTGGAATCCCTGGTATGCCTTGCTTATTGCGTTCTCCACCGCGATCGACTACGGCGCCGCACGCTGGATCGCGGCTCACGACCGCCCCCGGGATCGCCGCCTCGCCCTTTGGATCAGCGTGGCCGCCAACCTCGGCATGCTCGGGTATTTCAAATATACCAACTTCGGTTTGCACATCATACACGACCTGCTCGGGGAGGCCGCGTCCCCCCTGCCGAGCGCCCTCGACCTGATCCTGCCCGTCGGCATTTCCTTCTACACGTTCCAGAGCATGGCTTATACCATCGACGTGTACCGCGGCCGAATCGCCCCCGAGCGCAATCCCGCCGTGTTTGCCCTGTTTGTATCCTTTTTTCCCCAACTGGTTGCCGGGCCGATTGAGCGGGCCGACCACCTGCTGCCCCAGCTTCGGGTCCCGGCGCCGTCGGACTCCGGACATTTCGAGGAAGGCCTGCGCCTGTTGCTGTGGGGCCTGGTCAAAAAGCTGGTGGTCGCGGACCGCCTGGTCCTGGCTGCCATGCCGGTGTTCGAGACCGCTCCCACGCGCGGCGCCGCCGATCTTCTCTATGCAGCGCTGGCGTTGTTTACCATGTTGTATTTTGATTTCTCAGCCTACACCGACATGGCACGCGGAACCGCGGTTCTGTTTGGTGTACGCCTGTCGGAAAACTTCCGCCTTCCCCTTGCCGCCACCAGCATCGCCGCGTTCTGGCGTGGATGGCACATCACCCTGTCGACCTGGGTCAGGGACTACGTCTTCCTTCCCCTGGGCGGTACGAACCCGCGTAATCTTCCGCGCCAGGCCCTGGTAACCCTGCTGACCATGGGTCTGGTCGGCTTGTGGCATGGCGCCAACTGGACCTATGTCGCCTGGGGTCTTCTGCACGGGGTCTTCATGGTGATCTATCTCCTGTGGTTCATGGGCATCCGGCGGCGGTTTCGACGCGCATCGCGGATTGCCCGCCATCCTGCCGGCGCCTTCACGGGGTGGGCCCTGACCATGGCGTTGCATGCCGTCGGCATGGCCTTATTCTTTTCCCCTGACCTCTCCCAGGCCTTTCACATCCTCCGGAGTTTTGTGTCGCCGACCGCCTGGATGGCGCCCCCCCGCGAACCCCTGGGGGCGGGGTTTGCAATCCTCATCGTCCTATGGTTGATCCATGCCCGGATGGGAACACGGTTTCCGCTCGAGCGGATAGGGGATCAGTCCGTTGTATGGCGTGCCCTGTTTTATGCCGGACTCCTCCTTGCCCTCGCGCTGTTTGCGGTTCCCCGCAGCCACACATTCGTTTACTTTCAATTCTAACCATCCAGATATGAACCCAGAGCCATCATCGAGTGTTCGGTCCCGGTTCTCCGCCGCCGCGCAAACGTATCAGGATGCTTCGCGTCTCCAGGATCGGGTGGCCCGACGATTGCTGGAATTGGTTCCTCCGGGTCTGTCGCCGGCCTCGGTTCTGGATGTCGGCTGCGGTTCAGGACGTCTGACGGGCCTCGCCGCAGAGCGATGGCCCGAGGCCTCGTTGACCGGGGTGGACCTCGCCGAAGGTATGATCGAGGAGGCCGGCAGGCGGTTTCCGTCAACCACCATACAATGGATTCAGGCTGATGCGGCCACATTCAAGCCCGGGATCCGTTACGACCTTGTGATCAGCAGCAGCGCCCTGCACTGGCTCGATCCATTTGCGGCCGGCCTTCATCATGTCGCCACCCTGGTCGCCCCCGGGGGGCACCTCGCCCTTGCCGTCATGCTGGATGGAACCCTTGTTGAACTTCACCACGCCCGGAAGGCCGCGGTACCGGGCAAGCCTCCGCGAAGGCGGCTGCCGACCGGCGACGATTTTGAGGCCGCTCTTCGCGCGATCCCCGACGCACGGGTGCGGCGAATCGAACGCATCATCGTTGAATACGACGAACCCTCCGCGGCTCATGTTCTCCGAACTCTGCATGCCATGGGCGTAACCGGCGGTGCGGTTTCCCGCGGTGAGGTTCCGCTGCATCGGGGCGACATCCGGGCCTTGTGTGCCTACTACGATCACAACTTCCGGTCCCCCGAGGGTGTACGTGTGACCTTCGTCGTCGGGTATGCCCTGGTTAGGTTTAACTCTCATTGAGACATCGATCTGCACCTAGTTTGGTCGGCGGCAAAGTAAATTTAAGGAGCATTCTCGCTCGCCTGTTCAAGCATGAAACCATTGCATGAGAACTGTGGTCTGCGATGATGGAGGGGAAAGGAGATGACGCGATGACGATGAAGGTACTGGTTCCGGTGGCCGAGGGTTGTGAGGAAATGGAGGCGGTGATCCTGGTGGATGTGTTTCGCCGTGCGGGCTGGGAGGTGACGGCCATGGGCCTGAAGCCGGGCGAGATTACGGCTTCGCGCGGTGTTCGATTGATCCCGGATACGGTGGTGGATGATCTTGATGCAAGGTCGTTTGATGTATTGGCGATTCCCGGAGGCAACGGTGGGGTCGAGACGCTGTGCGGTGATGAGCGAATCCTGGACATCGTTCGGCAGTTTCATGCAGCGAAAAAATGGATCTGTGCGGTATGTGCGGGACCGCTTGTGCTGGATCGCGCGGGCATTCTCGATGGCGTTCCGGTGACGTGCCATCCATCGGCCGGCAGCAAACTCAAGGGTACGAAACGATCCGATGAACGCATCATACAGCATGAAAACATCATCACCAGCCAAGGTCCGGGTACGACGATGGCCTTTGCGCTGCATGTTGTTTCCACCCTGGAAAATCCCGAAAAAGCAGGTGAAATCGCCGCTGCCATGGTGTTTTAAGCCCCTGAAACAAAGAAATACGTGGAAATCGTCAAAAAAACACTTGTTTTGCGGATCAAGTGCGACACAATCCGAATCACGTTCGATCGCGTGGTGCGAATCAACGAGTTAACCAACGATAGAAGGAGGCATTCAACATGGCGTTGACCAAGTCTCAGACGGCCACAAAGCTGGCGGAAGCCACTGGCCTGAGCAAGAAGCAGGTAAACGAGTTCTTTGACGAACTGTCAAAGCTCGCCTACAAGGAAGCCAAGAACAGTTTCACGATCCCCGGCATCGGTAAGCTCGTGTTGGTTCATCGCAAGGCTCGCATGGGCCGCAACCCTGCGACCGGCGAACAGATCAAGATCCCGGCCAAGAAGGTCGTGAAGTTCCGCGTCGCGAAAGCGGCGAAGGACGCGATCCTTCCCAAGAAGTAATTCGCGATTCAGTTCGCAGAAGCGGGAGCAGGCGGAAACGCCCGCTCCCGTTTTTTTGTCCTCAGCACTTCTTCCAGGGGTGGTGAATCCCGCCGCCGTCTGGTCATCCCCTCTGCCGCTCGGGAACCCGCATGAGCGATGGTGAAACCAGTGGCCACGATGGGAGGTTGAAGGCGCCTGTATGGTGATATTCACAACCGCTTACATTCGGATGGATTACGAAGTTTTCACAGCTTATTCACATGCGAGGCAGGAATCTGTTTATAACTGCCCGGAGGCAGGCTTGCTTTGTAATGCGCTGGTTGGCAGCGGGATGCGTGAATCATCGGGCGAGGGGCATGCCGCGACGCCTGTCAACAACCCCTTCGAGTTGTTAATAAGTTCCGGTCAAATCCGTTTTACCGGGGCAATCACCCGACTTCGGCCGGAACTCGGCGCTGGATGAACCGTTGGATGCGGGTCATCGCTTCCTTCAGTTCCTCCATGCCGGTGGCATAGGAACAGCGAACATGGCCTTCGCCGCAGGCGCCGAAGGCGGAGCCGGGAACGACGGCGACGTTTTCTTCATCGAGCAGTTTCAGCGCGAATTCTTTCGAGGTCAGGCCGAACTTGTCGATGCGGGGAAAGGCGTAAAAAGCTCCCTTGGGTTTCACGCAAGGTACGCCCATGTCTTCGAACGATCGGTAAATGAAGTTTCGGCGCTGTTTGTACTCCGCCTTCATTTCCTCGATATCGGACTCAGGCTGTTTCAGCGCTTCGAGGGCCGCTTCCTGGCTGGTGATCGGTGCACAGAGCATCGTGTATTGATGAATCTTCATCATCGCGCCCACGAGCTGGGCCGGGCCGGCGGCAAAGCCGAGGCGGAATCCGGTCATCGCCCACGCCTTGGAGAATCCGTGAAGGTAGATCGTACGGTCACGAAGGCCGGGCAGGGAAGAGATCGCGGTATGCCGCCCGTCGTAGGTCAGTTCGCCGTAAATATCATCGGTGATGACGATCAGGTCCCGCTCCACCGCCAGCTCGCCGATTTCCCTGAGATCGTCTAGGTCCAGCGCCGCCCCGGTGGGGTTGTTGGGGAAGTTCAGCATGATCGCTTTGGTGCGGTCGGTAAGCTTCTCTTCCACCATCGCCCGGTTCAGGCGGAATCCGGTCTCCTGGGTGGTCTGGATCGCCACCGGCTTTCCGTGGGCAAAGGTGATGATCGGATTGTAGGAAACGTAACAGGGTTCGTGATAGATCACTTCATCGCCCGGTTCGAGAATCGCCCTCAGCGCGAGGTCCAGCGCTTCGCTGACGCCCACGGTGATGAGGATCTCGTTCTCCGGCCGGTAGAACACATTGTAGGTCCGGTGGAGGTATTCGGCGATCGCCTGGCGAAGCTTGAGCAGCCCGAGGTTCGAGGTATAACTGGTCATGCCTCGTTCCAGCGAATAGATCGCGGCCTCGCGGACGTGCCACGGGGTAACGAAATCCGGCTCGCCGATGCCGAGGCTGATCACGTCCTTCATCGTCGAGACGATCTCGAAGAAGTCGCGAATGCCGGACGGCGGCATGTCCCGGACATGGGACGCGACGTAATTACGGACTGACTTTGAGTCGCTCATACCCTTCTTCCGGTTCCATCATGACCCCGTGATCCTTGTAGGTGCGGAGCATGAAATGGGTGGCGGTGGAGAGGACGCCGGGGATGGTGGCGAGCTTTTCGGCCACGAAAAAGGCGACGTCCTTGAGGTCCCGGCCCGAAACAAACAACAGAAGGTCGAAGGTTCCGGACATGAGGTACAGGGATTCGACTTCATCGAATTTGCTGATCCGGTCGGCGATATGATTGAACCCGCCCTCGCGTTCCGGTGTGACCTTGACCTCGATGACTGCGGTGACTTGCCGGATGTCAAGCTGGTCATGGTTCACGACGGCGCGATAGCCGCGGATAATGCCGGATTTTTCGTACTCCGCGATCCGGGTTTTCACCTCGTCGATGGGGATATCCAGCATCTTCGAGAGGTTTTCCGGCGTCTCGAGTGCGTTCTTTTTCAACAATTTCAGAAGTTCATCCATGGTATACCTGCCTGCGTGAAAAGAGCCGCAACGTAACAAAGGCGGGTTGGAAGCGTCCAGAGCAATTCCATGGCGGCGAGGGACGGGCCCGAATCCGCACCCCGATTCAGGTTTCAGGTGATGAAGCCAGCACCTGTTCGATACAGCGGTTCATGCCGTCGATAAACTGCGGGATGCTGAACATGTCCGCCCGCCGGCGGATCCGGTCGTGGTCCCATGGAACCGACCAGCCCGCGCGTGCCGCTCCCATCAGCGCTTCTTCGCTCTGCTCGCGGAACAGGATGCCGGTTTCACGATCGACGACTGTTTCCGTGACGCCGCCCCGGTCGAACGCAATAACCGGGGTTCCGCAGGCCATGGCCTCGACCGGGACGATGCCGAAATCCTCTTCGCCCGGAAAGATGAGCTGCCGGCAACGGCGGTACAGGTCCCGGATAGCCTCGTCGGACTGCCAGCCGAGGAATTCCACCGTGGGCCCGGCCTGGGATTGGAGTCGGCGAAGCTCCGTACCGACGCCCACCACCTTGAGAGATTGCCGGGCCATGGTGTAGGCGCGGACGGCAAGGTCCACTTTCTTATAGGGAACAAGCGCGGAGACCACGAGGTCGAAGTCCTCACGGGGTGTGCCCGAAGGCGTGTAGAAGTCCGTATCGGCCGGCGGATACACGACCTCGGCTTTTCGGCCGTAGTAAATATCGATGCGGCGCCGAACATGATGACTGATGGCCACGAACAGGTCCACGCGCTTCGCGGTACGCCGGTCCCATTTCCGCATGGCCGACAGCACTGGGCGGGCGATGGCGCGCTTGAAGGATCTTTGGCCGAGATACTCGTCGTGAAAGGTCCATGCGTACCGCATCGGGGTGAAGCAATAACACAGGTGACGGGTGGAGGAGCCATGGCGGAGAGCCTTGATCGCGCAGTGGCTGGTGGTAATGAGCAGCTCGCCCTTCGGCCGGGGGATGGTTCGCAGGGCCGCCGGAAAGAGCGGCAGGCAGAACCGGTAATACTTGTGAACGCCGGGGAGCGCGTTCAACCAGGAGGGCTGAATCCGGTGCCGCCGGATCGTGTCGGACACCGCGGAAGGGTTGGCCACCAGGGTATGGATCCGGGCATCGGGAAAGCCCTCGCAAAGAAGCTCCAGCACCTTCTCTCCGCCCCGCATGCCGGTCAACCAGTCATGGCCCAGCGAAACGGAACGGTTCTTCCACGATTCTGGATATTCATGATTCATCCGGTCCGGACGTTACCAGAGGGAGGCGGGGGCCGGAAGTCTGAAGCCGGAGGGGGTGGGAGGGGGAGGGAATGTCTGAATTTTCGAATGACGAATTCCTGCATGGCGGACTCCGGCCCCGGTCCCCCATGGGGAAATTTCAAATTTCAAATCCCAAATCCCAATGACGAAACGGGGTACTATCCCCTATCGTTTGGATGGGTGAAACAGGAGCCAGAGCCGGAATTTGATCCGCGACCACAGGGGAGCCCGGTTGGTTGGAGTGCGCGGGACGCGCTTGGACGTCGCCGCCTCCAGCCGCCGCTCCTCCTTCATGTAGTTCCGGTCATAAATGCCCATGCCGGAAGTCTAGGCCATGGGCGGAAGGCTTGCAATGCACCGGTCCACGGGCGATCACGATGCGCATGGTTACGCGGGAGGAGGAATGATGCACGTGAGTTGCTTCATGATGTCGAAATGTCGGCGATTCCGGGTTACGAGCGGACGATCCAGAGCGATGGCAGTTGCTCCAATCCACAAGTCGTTCTGACCTATATTCCGATACGCCTGCGCATCCTGAATGTCCGCGCAAAGCGATGCATAGACGGGAATGACCGGCTCCGGATCCATGATGGGGTTGCCCAGAGTCAGGAACCGCTCGACGACGTCTCTGTCATGACCGGCTCGAATGGCTCCGTGATGAAACTCCCCGAGGACAACCCAGGGAATGCCAAGACTCCGGGACGCATGTTTCTGGGCAAACGTGGTGGCCCACGCCTGTCGTCGCCAGAGTCCAACCAGAAAGGTTGTATCGGCAATCAAGTCCATGGATCTTCCTTTACCGAACTGCGCTCCGAGATCGTCGATTCCAACGCCTCGTCCGCTTTCTCGTCCGGAGTCCTCGACTCAACAAAGGAAAGAATCGCGCCGAGGCTGCCGGGCTTGGGAACCACCTTCTTGACTATGGACGAGAAGGAATCCCGATTGTTTCGCTTCCACGCCTTGAGTCGTGCATACGCTTCCTCATCCAGGGTGATCGTTTTCATGTACTCGTGTATACACGAAGTGCTAACACGAGTCAATAATATCCGAGTCTTTTACCTCGTTCCCTCATGGGCATGAGCCCGGTGGTTTGCGCCGTCATTGTTGTCCCAGAACGCATGGCCGAAGGCATCAAAGGATACGATGGCATACTCGATCCAGCCGCCGAGGGTGTAGCCGATGAAGCCGCCGTTCCAGATGTCGTTGTTGTAGGCCTGGCCGTTGACATACATGGGTTGGACCTTCCATCCGTCCGCCCCTTCATGGGTGTAGACGATGTAGCTGTTGATGGCGGCGCCGGCGGGCCAGGTTTCGGTCTGAATCTCGAGATAGCTTCGGGGATAGTAGCCTTCGCCGCTGTTATCCCGGGTGTTGCCCGTCCAGGCGAGGGGGCCGATGGGGGTGGTGAGGAAGAAGTAATTGTCCCCGCCGTTGCTGTCCCACATCTCGAAACCCCAATCATCCCAAGCATGGAAGTAGTACTGAACGACCGCGTGGTCGGGAAACGGGGTGGGATAGGAAACGTACCAGCGCGAATTGCCGTTGTAATGGCCGCCATGCCACATCGGGTACGTCGTCCATTCATCATCATTGATCCGGATCCCGACTTCGGCCTTGAGGCCGGGGTAATCGTCATTCAGGAATACGCTGAAGGTTCGGGTCTGACCGCTGTCGTCCATATGCTTGAAGGGTCCATAGACGCCCATCCAGGTCGGAGCGGCCGACGAAGCGGCGGCCATGGCCAGGAGAAACCCACCCAGAACCAGCATTTTTCCAATCCGTACATGTTTCATGCTCATTTCCTTTCGGTGTCGCGGTTGCACACCATCGTGCAATCGTTTGCACAATGTACTCAGGCTGCCGGGGAGTGTAAAGGAAAAGGTGCAAGCGGTTGCGTTTTCGCCCTGGACTGCTAGGCTGGCCGGGATGGATGAAGGCGACAAATCGCTTACGTTGAAGGATATTGCGCGGATGGCCGGAACGTCGGTCAGCACGGTTAGCCGTGTGTTATCGAATCATCCCCGCATATCGGAAAACACCCGCCGCCGGGTGATGGCCCTGGTTGAGGAGCATGGGTTTGAGCTGAATCCAGCCGCGCGGGCATTGGCTGGCGGGCGTACCGGGCTTATCGGGGTATTGGCTTCGAACATCGGCAGCGGTTTTTTTGCCGAGGTCATTCACGGGATCGACCGCATGACCCGCTGGCAGAAGGGTCACATCATGTGTTCGTTCGCCACGGATTATCGCGACTATCACACGATGCTCCGCCGGATGTCTTCCCGGGGACAGGTGGATGGCGTGGTGCTTGTCGCCCCGCCGGCCCAGTTGTTCGCCCAACCGATGGCGTTCGACTTTCCGCTGGTGTGTTGCGCCTCCGCCCCTCCCGAGGCATCCCGGTGGTATCACTGTGATTCCATCACCTTTGATAATCGGGAAGCGATGATCCGGATCGTGGATCGACTGGTACACGAGCGGGGCTGCCGCCACCTTGTCCATGCCGGGGGGCCGGACGACAATTTCGATGCCCTCGAGCGCCGGGCTGCGTTCGTGCAAGCGGCTTCAAGGCATGCACACATCCGCGCCGAAACGGCGTCTTGCGGATACGAGACCAACGACGTGAATCGGGCGCTTGATCCGTGGCTGGATGCGGGCACGCTGCCGGATGGTTTTGTCGCGTGGAACGATGCCACCGCGGTCTGCATTCTCGAGCGGTTGAAATCCCTGCCCGAGGAAACGCGGAAGACCGTGGCGGTAACCGGGTGGGATGATGATCCCATGGACGGCCTGATCGGACTGACCAGCGTCCGCATGCCGATGCGCGAAATGGGCGAGCACGCCGCCCGCCTCCTCTACGAACGACTCG
>JAUIHQ010000221.1 GCA_030432155.1 bacterium
CTTACGCCTTGTCCCGCTTCCGGGTAAAGGGTACGGACAAAATCGTACTCTACCTCCTCGCCCCGATGGCCTTTCCTGCCATGGTCAGCGCGATTCCGGCCTACCTGCTGATGAGGGATCTTGGCCTGTTGAATACATTTTTTGCATTGGTGCTGCCGGGCGCCGCGAATGGATTTGCGATTTTCATGCTGAAGGGATTTTTCGACAGTCTGCCCAAAGAACTCTACGAAGCGGCCACCATTGACGGCGCGAGTGAAGCACGCATTTTCCTCACCATTACCATGCCGTTGATGAAACCGATTCTTGCCGTCCAATCCCTTGGTTCGTTCATGATGGCTTACACAAGCTGGGAATGGGCGCTGATTGTCTGCCAGAAGGAAAGCATGTGGACGTTATCGGTGTGGATCTATCAGGCCTCTCAATGGTGGGGCGGTCAGCCCTGGATTGTCATGGCCGGCTTCGTCGTCAGCTCGCTTCCCATCCTGATCGTCTTCCTGTTTTGTCAGAACATCATTCTGCGGGGCATCATTCTGCCGACCATGAAATAGGGTACTATGCATATCTCCACATCAGCCAGACTCACCTCCCGTGAACGAATGATCCGGGCCCTGACCCGGCAACCGATGGACCGGATTCCGCGGCACGATTCTTTCTGGGGAGAAACCTACGACCGTTGGTTGAAGGAAGGACTTCCCGCAAACGACCATGCATCCGCCATGCACCGCATCCTTGATGAACTGGGTTCGGATATCCACTGCATCAGTTGGACGGTTCCTACGCCGTATCCCGGCCGGAAAGACGTGTTTGACGGTGATCATGCATCCGAATCCTATATCGATGAGTGGGGGGAGCGGGTCCGCTACTGGAAAAACCGCGACGGTGCGCCGGAACATCTCGGTTTTGAATGTACGGACCGTGACCACTGGGAGCAGCAGGTCAAACCTCAGCTCCAGGCATGGCGTCTTGTGGACCGGCCGGACGATTTGCGGGCATCCGCCGCCGCGGCCGAACGGTGCGGCAAATGGCGGTTCATCAATATTCTTGAAACGTTCGAGGCCCTGCGGCGGATCATCGGCGACGAATGCATGATGTATGCGATGATCGAGGAACCGGACTGGATTCGCGATATGTCCGCGACCTATACCGATACCGTGTTACGATACATGGACGAGGTGATTGCCTGCGGCGTGGATATTGACGGTATCTGGTGCTATGGCGACATGGCGTTCAAAACCGCCACCTTCTGCTCGCCGGCCATGTACCGGGACTTGGTCTGGCCCGATCACAAGCGAATTGCCGACTGGGTTCATGCGAGGGGAGGGCATTGGATCTATCACACCGATGGCAATGTCAACGCGGTGATCCCGGATTACCTTGATGCGGGATTCGACTGCCTGCAGCCCCTTGAATCCAAGGCGGGCATGGATGTCCGTATCCTTGTGCCGCAGTATGGCGAGCGGATCTCCTTTTGCGGGAACATCGACGTCATGATCCTCAAGACCAACGAGCGTGACCGTATTGAAACCGAGATTCGGGAGAAGTTTGCCGCCGCCATGCCCGGCAACGGTTACATCTACCATTCCGATCATTCCATTCCGCCCCAGGTATCCCTCGACACCTACCGGTTCGTCATCGACTGCGTGAACCGGTACGGGGCGTATGAATAGAGAAGATGCGAATCCATGCCAAAGAGGCCCATTCGACCAGAAGCGCGCGCTCCAGTTCAGCGGGGTGCTGTCTGGTTCACCCTCGTGATGGGGAAATCAGTCTGCGGACTGACTGTTCAGCAGATCTTTTCTTTCACATGCCGGGCCCAGTAATCGTCTTTCCCTTCCACCTGAAGGTTCCATGATTTCCAGTAGTATTGCAGGTCGTTCGCCTGCCAGTGCCGGTATATGTCGTCCCATTCCTGACCGTAGGCATGGGTGTGGGGGAGGAGTGACTCGAAGCAGATCGGCTCGTTTCGTGACTGATAACGAACATCCAGCGACAGGCGGACGCGATCTTTGAGGCGGTTGGGCGTCCCCTTGTGGACAAGATGACTGGGGAATGTGATGATGTCCCCGCACGCATAATCATCGCGCAACCATGCATAATGATCCTTGCCGCAGAGAATGGTCTCCCGGCCGCCTGCTCCCTCGGCTTCGGCGACGTCGAGTACGCCTTCCCTGTGTGAACCGCGAAGCATGGCCAAGCCGCCCAGGTCCATCGGACAGTCACCGAGTGGAAACCAGCAGGTCCAGAAGGAGTGGGTGCCCTGGATATGAATATAATCCTGGTGCGGAGGCGTGGGGGCGAGGCGCGGTGATGGTACGAGAACACGGGCGATATGCCGGGGATGGGGAAGGACCGGGGCCTGAAAAAGGGTTGCGTAGATCGCGAGCAGGTTCGGATGGTGGGGAATCCGATGAAGCAGCTCAAGGCGTTGAATCTCCATGTAGGCTTCCGCGGTGATGCCGATATATTTCATGGATTCATCGCGACGATCAGATTCCGCCGCCGCCGCGGCATTGACGACACCGAGATCTCTCGGTTGTCCGGCATCCAGCCAGCCATGGGCACCCAGGATGTCCAGAATCTGCGACCGCAGGGTGAGGAGCAAATCGGCGGGCAATCGCTGGCGGAAATACAAAAACCCGTCCTTTTCCGCCTTGGCCCGCAGTGCTTCGGGTTTCATCAGCAGGGGGGTTGCATCATCAAAGCCAATCAGAACCACATCGGGCGTCTTCCATTCCGAGGTCATATTTTTCTCCTTTTTGCCCTGATCCTGAACCGGATAAAGCAATCAATATACTGTAATATTGGTTAAAAACTTGTACAATCAGCTCATGAAGGAGGTGGAAAGTGATGGTCGGTCATGCGGTTGTCATCTATGCGAATTATTATCAGTTCCCGCCGTCAGGCGTGATCCGGAATGGACCGGTGGAAAGCCGCATGGTGCTATGGTGCCGCAAAGGACGCGGTTCCATTGCGGTGAATGGAAAGACATATTCGGCCACGCCTGGACAGATTTTTCTGCTTCCCTGGCGCCATCACATTATCTACCGGGCAGCGGACCGTCAGCCGTTTGAGCTGGCCGGCGTCCATATCATTCCGGATCACGATCCGGCGGTGGTCCCGGAGTTTGAAGTTGCGCACCGGCCGGCCGCCCGATTGGCCGGTCATCCCGGCCGCCGGGACGTTCCCGACCCGAGATGGGATCCTGTGATCCAGAGTGATCTTCGGGATCGGCCGGGTTTTGCATCCCTGCTTGAGTATGTGGTTCGCCGCTTCAATGATATCGAAGAACGGGTAGCGTGGGCCCGAAGTATTGGCCCCCTGATGGTTCAGGAATGTTTTCGGCTGGCCGGCCCGGACGGCGTTGGCCGGGCTGGGAATATCCCCCCCCCGGAATTGCAACGACTTCAACGGTATGTCCGCCGGTACATGGATCGCGCCGTCACCTTTTCAGAGCTTGCAGACATGGCGGGTTGCAGCCGATCGACTGTTGGCCGGCTCTTTAGGACCCACTGCGGGTGCTCACCCACCCAGTGGATCAAGCGCGAAAAAATGGAATATGCGGGCGGAGGTACTCCGAACCCGATCCTGCTCGATCAGCGAGGCGGGGCGTCAGGTCGGAATGAACGACCCGGGATACTTCACCCGATGCTTTCTTCAGGTGCTCGGCGAGGGACCTTGTGACTATCGGCAGAGGCACAACGCGATCTGATCCGCCGCGGGTCTACAGCGCGATCACACGGATCCGGTAGGATTGCACGGGTACCGTGCTGGCGTCTTCGATGCTGAATACACCGTTCGATCCGGGACCGCTGGTCAGTTCCGCCCATTCGCCGTCACCCAGCGTTTCGTTACCGTCCAGTGCATAGGTGCGCGTGTTGGTGGAGGAGCTGATCTCAACCAGTCGAGGCGCGATCTGGTCAACCGTCACATCGCTTTCGGCTACGGCGGGATCATAGTCCAGAATGTATTCCTGGAGATAGTTGTAGCTATCACCATCGCCGGTTGCCGCAGTGGCTATGCAACCGGTCACAGTTCCGCAATGTTCGAGCTCCCAGTCGTTGGGGATGCCGTCACCGTCATCATCGGCGGCGATCGCGACGGCAGCGATCATGGCGGAGAGGGCAAAAAAATAGATACGAGTCGGTAATTTCATGGTGTTAGACTCCCTATGGCGATACATGATGTTACGGCATACTGCTCAAATGGCATCATATCAGGCAGAGGATTTCCCTCAACCCGCATCCTTCCGAACACTATGTGATCATTATATTGAATCTGATAAAATTGTGATCTCGGCCCGCAGGGATATTGCGCATGGGAGGTATGATTTTATTCTATGATACACTGAACCTGCATGCTCGACGGAAGGGAGCGACGCAATGAGAATCGGACTTTATGGAATTGGTTTGGATACCTACTGGCCGCAATTCAACGGCTTGCGTGAGCGACTCGGCCGATATCAGGAGCAGATCGCGGCGAGGTTGTCATCGTTTGATGATGAACTTGTGATCATCAACGCCGGCATGGTCGATACCCCGGAAAAAGCTCGTGAGGCGGGTGACCGATTTGCCGCGGAACGGGTTGATCTGATCTTTCTCTACATCTCCACCTATGCGTTGAGTTCGACCGTGCTGCCGGTGGTGCAGCGGGCGGCGGTTCCGGTCGTCGTTCTGAACCTTCAACCGGTCCCGCAAATCGATTACGAAGCATTCAATCGGATGGGCGACCGCGGTAAAATGACCGGAGAATGGTTGGCCAACTGCCAGGCCTGTTCCGCCCCCGAAATTGCCTGCGTATTCAACCGGGTCGGCATTGATTACCACCTGGTCAGCGGGCACCTCGAAGACAAGAAAGCATGGGGAGAAATCCGGGAGTGGCTGGACGCTGCTCGTGTACGCGCGGCGATGCGCAATGGCCGCATGGGCGTACTGGGCCATTATTATTGCGGAATGCTCGATGTCTACAGTGACCTGACCCAGCAGGCGGCGGTGTTCGGGACGCACTTCGAGCTGCTGGAAATGTGCGAGCTTCACCATCTGCGGGAACAAGTGGGGCCGGATGATGTCGCCGCAAAGATTGCCGAGTTTTGTGACGTTTTCGAGGTCGCCGGCGATTGCGAGCCGGCGGAACTGGAACGCGCGGCCCGGACGTCTGTCGCCCTCGACCGCCTCGCATCAAATCATCAACTCGATTCGATGGCCTATTATTATGAGGGTCAGCCTGGCAATCCGTATGAAAACATCGTCACCTCGATCATTCCCGGCAATACCCTGCTCACATCGCGTCACCTTCCGGTGGCCGGGGAATGCGAGATCAAGAACGCACAGGCGATGAAAATCATGGATCTCCTTGGGGCCGGGGGGTCGTTTTCGGAGTTCTATTTGAGCGATTTTGTGGATGACGTGATCTACTTCGGTCATGACGGCCCGGCTCATCCTGCGATTGCGGAGGGCCGGGTCGGGCTGGTGCCGCTGCCGGTTTATCACGGCAAACCGGGCAGAGGATTGTCGATTCAGATGACGGTACGCCACGGCCCGGTGACCCTTGTAAGTGTGGTTCAGCAGGGCGACGGATGCCTGATGCTGCTGGTGGCGGAGGGCGAGTCCGTTGACGGCCCTGTACTGAACATCGGTAACACCAACAGTCGCTATCGATTCAGTTTGTCGGCGGCCGACTTCATGAATGCCTGGTGCAAGGCCGGACCGGCTCATCATTGTGCCATTGGGGTCGGACACGTGGCCGGCATCATTGAAAAAATCGGCAACCTTATGAAAATCAAGGTGCAGCGGGTGTGCTGAAGAAAAATACGCATCATGCGGGTACATGGCGACCTCTCCAATGCTTGCACATTGTTGCCTTGTTTATCGCAATCTACCTTCTATTCCTTATCGGCTATCGTGCCATGCCGGAATCGGTGGGCCGTTCGCTCAACCATACGTTGAATGCAAAGCCCGCGGCCTGGTTGCTGAATTCATTTGTTCCCGGCGTGCTCGTTCAGACCATGGAAACTCGACTGCTCGGCATGACCGCTGGTATTGACATACGAAAGGGATGTGAGGGATTTGAAGTCATAGGCCTGTTGCTGGCCGGCATCCTTGCTTTTCCGACGTCTTGGCGGGCGCGCATTGCAGGGCTGGTGGGTGGTGTGGCATTTGTGTATGGGCTCAATCTGGTCCGGATCATCGGGTTGTTCCTCGTATACGAGAGGATCCCGGCATGGGGTGAGGCTGCCCATATCATCGTCGGGCAGGCATTCGTGATTCTTCTCGTCCTGGTTTATCTGTATGGATGGATTGAATGGGTGACGGCGCCAAAGCCTGCGGCAGGCGCACCGTTCAAGGCGGCTGGATGAGCTTCGGCGGCAGCAAACGTATCATGGCGGTCATGGTACGGATGATGATCGCGTATGCCGCA
>JAUIHQ010000222.1 GCA_030432155.1 bacterium
GGCGAAATCTGGCATGTCAGAGCCGCCTGGCCCTCGATGGCCATTCTTCTCGCCGCCATCGAGGAAGGCGACTTCCCGGGCAGACGCAGGGAATGATTACTTGAACATTCCTTCGGTAATCACGACCTCGGAGTTCTTGTTCCAGTCAATATGCGATGAGGCCTGCAGTTTAAAGCGGATGGTCGAGGATCCGGCCGGAAGGCTGATATTCAATTCACCGATCAGCTCGCCCGGATTGTCACCGGCGATTCGATTGAAATGATTCGAATAGACATTCTTTCCATCCACCTCGGCCAGAAGGTCGAAGTCCTGATATCCGACGTAATGTCGGTTCATGTAACCATGGGCATCATCCGTGGTGTAGGCCAGGCCGGTAAACGTAGACGCACCCTGGGGGATACGGTACTCAAGCCAGTGATACATCATCGTGACCTGAACCCAGAGACCAACTCCGGTGATGGATTCCCCTTGAACCATAAAGCGGTCGGTTTCCCGGCTGCTATATTTGTTCGTCACGGTTGGTTCATCCCAGGGCACGGATTTGACAATCTTGGTTGCACCGGGCCAGTGCTGGTTGCCGCTGTAAAATGCACCGGTATCAAATTTCCCCGGTCCGGCGCCATGGGGTTGCACATGAATTCGCAAGCCTTCATCCGGATAGTCAAGAGTTCCGAACTCAACCGCAGTTGGTTGCAGGGACGTAAGAGGAGTTTCCGCGAAGAGACCGGCTGCGAGGGTCGCGACAAGTGCGGTGGTGATCATTAACTTCATAACATGGTCCTTTCGTGAGCAAACCCGAACGTGTTCGTGTTCGCATAGGTAGTACCAATCTCTGATGATAATTGGACAACGAATCACATAGAGATCACTAAATCGTTGCGTGGTACATCGTGGATTTCCGGTATGGTGAGTAGGCATTGAATGCTGGGCGATGACCCACCATGAAGGATAGAGCCGGGAGGACAATCTGTTGACGAAACCATGGTTACATTTCAGAGGATGCTTGAGGTTGATTCTCTGCATCGCGGCAGGATGTGTTTGCGGTTCTCTGCCGGTTTATTCCGATGCAATACCATCCATCTCGTTCGAACTGGCATCGCCCACCAGAATTTCCCTTGCCGTGTATCGGGATGACGGATCGATGGTGCGCGAGCTGCTCAGGGCGGAGTCCATGGGGGCGGGTGAACATCGCTTTGTCTGGGACGGATTGAATCAGGAGGGCGAAGCAGCGCCGGCCGGTGATTACGAATGGCGTCTCCTGGAAACCGACGGCTTTACGGCACGGTATGTGACATCTCTCGGCGTGAACCCGGACTGGCAAACCCGCCCGCCCGCATCGTGGTCCCAGCACTGGATCGGGGACCATGCCGGCGTAGGATCGGTCGCCCAAGATGAGACCGGGGTCTATCTGGCCGCTCGTCAGACCGAGGGTCTGGACATGGCCATGAAAATGTCGGAGCGGGGTCTCCGCCGGCTCTGGAGCCGTCCGCAGTTCTATCAGGGCGGGGTCGTGGTTGATTCGGCAGCGGGTTTCGGAACGTATCTTTTGCTGAAGCCGGATGGCCTGCTCTATTCCCTGGATCCGATGAGTGGCGCGGTTCGGCTTTCGGTGTATACGACATGGGGAGGCGAAAAGCCTGTGTCGGTGGACCTGGACCGGGAGAGGGTGCTTCTTGCATATCCCGGCCGGGATGCGGTGCAGTGGCGTGATCCCCGGACCCTTCAACCGTCCGGAAATCATACGGGCATTCCCGGTGCATCGAAAGCGGTCCTCGACGGTCAGGGTCATGCCTATGTCAAGGACCGGTCCGGCCGGCTTTGGCGAATGTCCTTCGCGGATCAGTCGGCGGAGATCTTTCGTGACAATTCCTCCGGCATCGTCGCGCTCGACGCGGATGGTGAATCCGGCCTGCTGTATGCCGCGGTCCGTTCCGGTGAGGAGATGACGGTCATACGATTGGACGGGGACGGGAATGAAACCCCGTTGCTTGGCGGTTCGGAGAGAGGATCGGGCCCTCATGAACCGTCGCGTCTCGGCTCGGTCATCGATCTTAATGCGGACGGCGAGTGGCTCTGGATTGTGGAGGAGTCCCCGGTACGCCGGGTGGCGGCATTTGATAAAGATGATGCCCGCTTCGTACGGGAATGGTTCGGCGGTCATGCTTTTTATGTGTCCTCTCATGTGGACCCGAATGATCCTTCTCTTTTCTATGGGCCATCGGCTCAAGGCTGGATTCATGCCTGGCGGGTGGATTACCGGACCGGGAATGTTTCCCTGGAGGCATCCTGGTATGCCGCCCGCCTGCTGGACGGCCTGTATCCCTTCCATTACGGGGATTACCGGCCCTTGTATATCGACGGGAAGCTGTTCTTCTATTTCTCGAGCCTCCCGGCTTTGCTTCGCCATGACCCGGCCACCGGCCAACTCATCCCGGCCGCCCTGACCGCCCGGGCGCAAAACCAGCCGTATCGACTGGACTATCACTTTCCCGGCGGGCAAGGTCCCGGCGGCTACCCCAAGCCGTGGACCGATGCAGTTCTCGCCAAGGGATATGAAGATGTTCAAGGCGTCTCCCCGTTTTTCTCATGGTCGGATGAGAATGAAAACGGAGAGATGGATCCCGAAGAAGTGATCATCGAAGACGACCCGGGTGTTCCGCTGTACCAGGGAGGCGGAGACATCGAACCGGACTATGATCTGGTGTACCCATCCCCTCAATATTCGTTCCTTCGCCTGAAGAATATTTCAACCAATCGGTTGCCGCGGTGGAGTTGGGCCTCCGTGGAGACACCCGCCGGCGTCATCGACCGCCTCGCCGATTTCTACAGTCCGCGCGATGTATATGTGGATTCATCCTCCAGCGTCTATGCATCGATTCAAGCCGGGGTTATGATCCGGGAACACGGTCAGTATGCCGGCGGCGCCTGGCCGTATCAGGCGATCATCAAAGCCAGGATTGCCAAGTGGTCGCCGGAAGGCCGTTTGCAATTTCTGGTCGGCAGCCTTTCCAAGGATCCATCCGAGGCAGGCGCCGGCAAGCTGTTCTATCCGATGCACATCTTTGAGGGGCCCGATGACACCATCGTGGTCAATGATCAAACCATGCAGCCTGCACTGATCTTCACCCGGGATGGTTTGTATGCCGGGTCCGCATTCGATCACCGGGCGGATGACGGTTTGCCGGATTCGGTCTACCGTGTACAGGGGGATGATAACCAGGGCGGCTGCATGGTCCGAACGCAATTCGGCAAGACGTACTGGGTTTCGCCCCGCATCGGCTTCATGCCGGTGTACGAGATTTCCGGCTGGAACGGACTACGCCGTCGGTCCGGCACGGTAACCCTCGAAAAACCGGTAACGCCGCCCGAAGGGGCAGGTACCGGGTTGACCGGTCAATACTATGCCGAGCCTCAAGCCGGCGACCCGGTGGTGGTGCGGATCGATGCCGGCGTAACCCACAACTGGGGAGACAGCCCACCGGCGCCGGGGCTTCCCGCGAACCGGTTCCGCGTGGTCTGGGAAGGGATGATCGAAGCCCCGTTCACCGATGAATACGTACTCGAGGTCTGGAAGGGACAGGACGACAACTGCCGAATCCTGATCGGAGGCGAACCGGTCCTGGAGTCGCGAGTGGGAAGTCGGGAACAGGGTACGGTTCATCTGGTTGCGGGCGCGAAAACCCCGATCCGGATTGAATATGCCGATCGGCTTGGGGATGCATCCATAAAACTCTACTGGTGGAGCCGGGTCATCGACAAGGAAGAGATACCTACCCGCTATCTCTATCCTGCATCCGCCGTCGCGTCTCCAGCGGACAATCCTTGAGGCTCAATATGAAACGATCTGTTCTTTTCCTGTGTGTTGTTATTCCTCTTTGGGCAGCGGCGTTGCCGCCTCAGAGCAATCATGGAAAGCTCCGGGCGGTTCCCGCACCGGGTGCGGTCGAGATCGATGGCCGACTCGGGCTCGAGGAGTGGGATCGTTCGGCGGACATCCTGGTCTACAACGTCCGGAACATCCGCGACCGTTATTCGGTACGTGTAGCCGCGATGTGGGATCCGGATGCCCTTTATCTTGCACTGGATTGGCGGGATCCGACACCGATGTTCAACAAGGTCAATCCTTTCACTGATCCGACCCTCGGCTGGCAGTCGGATTCCCTTCAGGGCCGCTTTCTGACCGACCGCGACCAGATCCACCTGACTGCCTGGTATTCGAGTGAACACGACGCAACCTGCGCGGAGCTTCTCTATGGCTCCCCGAACAATCCCGGGGCGGAGAAAAAGGTGCTTACCGGCGAGGGGCCGAAGGTGGATCAACAGGGCTTTGCCATGGCATTTGAGAAACGGGCGGATGACCGCGGATATGTTCAGGAGATCCGGATTCCCTGGAACCTGATTGTACGCGACCCATCGGCGGTTGGACCGGGGTATCATTTCAGCTTCTCCGGGGAGTACTTCTGGGGAGGTCCGGCCGGAGCCAAATGGCCCAAGGTCCTCTACTCCGATCCGATCAATCAGGAGAATCCGACCCGGGTGCTTTTGTATAACAATCCGATGAGCTGGGGACGCCTTGAGCTGCTGGCTGAAGGGAATCTTCCCCCGGAAGAAACGGACGGTTTCGATGAGCGTTCACAGGGGCCGATCCCGCTTCAACTGAAGGTGGAGTCGGATGCTTCGCGGTTTTCCCTGGTGATCGATGATGAGAACGGCAACCGGGTCCGCAATCTGATTTCCTACGAACCGGTGGAAGATTACGCGACCGGCGTGGATGATGATGGCAGGGTGATCCTGACCGTTCCCTGGGACGGCCGTGCCGATGGACCCTGGGACCGGGATCTGCGCCGTTTCCGGGGGAACGTTGTTCCGGCCGGAGTCTATCGGATTCGCGGGCTTGAACACCCGGGTATCAGTGTTCTCCATGAGGGTTCATTCTATAATCCCGGTACGCCGCCGTGGCCGACCGGAGACGGCTCCGGAGGGTGGGGCGGAGACCATGCCCCGTTTGTGGAGGTGGCGGCGGCGCCCTCCGGCGCCCCCGGGCCTACCCGCATTGTGCTGGCCGGTGATCATGCCGTGGAGTGCGGAAGCCCGTTTATCGGACTGAACGAGCAGGGCCGGAAAATCTGGGAGAAAACCGAGCAGGGTCGGGCGCCGGCTTTTGCCGTGGCCATTGCAACCGATGCGATTTATTCAGCCCAAAGCGCGCTCTTCCGGTCGGATCTGGAAACCGGGGCCTACATACCGTTTCTGACCGGAGCCTGGGATATTCCACTGCCGGGTCCCGCCCTCGATATGGCGGTCAGGCATGACGAGGTGCTGGTGGCCGTTTCCGGCAAGCTGCTTCGTTTCCGGACCGGTAGCGGCGAAGCGCTTGGATCGATGGATGTTCCCGGCATTCAGCGCGTCGCAGTTCTGCCCGGCGGGCGGATTGGCGGCGTTGCCGGAGGTCGCTTTTTCGAGGTGGCTGATCGCGGGGTCCGGATGTTCGACATCAACGGGGTCGAAACCGCAGGGGATGTGGAAGCGCTTCCGGATGGCCGGACGGTCCTGATCGATTCCCGTGCCAAACAGGTCGTTGTGGCCGACGGCTTTGAGGCCGGCGCTTCCATTCTTAAGCGTCTGGGCGAGGCCGGAGGTATACACCCCGGTCCCTGGAATCCGAACCGCATGGAACCCTCGAGCATCGCCGCCGACACCGCGCCTGACGGTTCGATACGGATCTGGATCCAGGGCGGGGTGCACCCCCGCCGCCTCAGTGTGTGGTCACCGGAGGGCGAACGCCTTCGCGAATATCTCGGTGGTACCGGATACAAGGGTTCCGGCGGATCGATGAGCGACAGCGACCCCTCGCTGGGCCTCTTGGACGGCCTTGCATTCGACGTCGATTTTCCCGCCGATGATTACACGCTTACACAAGTGATGGGTGATGACCGTGACCCGCCCTCCGGTGAATTTCGTTTGTTTCCGGTGAACGACCGGGGGAACAACAATCAGAATGCGTTCGTCAATGGTTACCACTTCACATCCGCGGTCAGCGGAACCGAGCGTGATTACTATCTGGAAGCGGGTGCGCTTCCCCGGGTCTTCATGCGGAAGGGAGACCATTGGGTCGCGGTGGCTGCGCTCGGGAACCGGCGCATGATTGATGAGGGCTGGCCGGCCTGGCCGGCGGCATTTCCCGCCCCGCCTGCGGGGACAGCGGCATTTCTGTGGTCGGATCTGGATGCGGACGGTTATCAGAGTGCGGATGAAGTGACATGGGTCAGCGTTCCGACCGACCAGACCCTGTCCGGAGGGTGGGGCTATCGGTCGGACGCAAACCTGAACTGGTTCCATGACGGTCTCGCCTTTCGCCCGGTCCGGTTCACGCCCTCCGGCATACCGATTTACAACCAAA
>JAUIHQ010000223.1 GCA_030432155.1 bacterium
ATGTTGTCCGGACCTCGGAGATACAGGAGCGCGAGCTGGAGCCGGCAGTCGTCATCATCCGGGTTCAGCTTCAGGGCATCGGTCAAAAAACGGGCTGACGTCTCAAAGGCGCCCGCCGTCATCGCCGCTTCGCCCGCCGTGCGCATGATGTCGGGCCGGTAGGGAGCGAGCTCGGCCGCCTTCCGATACATGGCAAGGGCCTTATCCGCTGAACCGGTCCGGTAGAGCAACAGCGCAGTCTGCATGATGCCCTGCAGGTCTTCGGGGTGTGCTGCGATATGATTCTGCAGCAAGGTCAGGCCGGTTTCAATATCGCCTTCCGATACGGCAAGAAGTCCGCGCCGCAGGATGGTCTGCCCGGGGAACAAGTCCGGCCGCGAATCCAACAGGGCGTGGGCTTGGTCAAAGCGCCGGGACATCAGGTAATACGCAAACTGTTCGCCGGCGAGGGTGGGGTGGTCAGGAAAGTCCCGGGTCAGCTTCGCATACAACTCCCCCGCGGCATCCAGGTTACCGGACAGAACGTGGAGGTATGCCTGTTGAAGAAGCAGGTCGGGATGTCCGGGATGGTGTTTCAGTCCCGTTTCGAGCAGGGAGCCGGCTGCTTCGGTTCGTCCGGCCCTTCGGAGATCGTCGAACAGGGTTAAAACGGATTGGACGGTCAGACCCTCATGCACATCCATGTCGAAAAGGGTGTCCCATGGAATCGCCGGCTCCTCCAGCCATGCATCGATCAACAGGTTCCGGGCTGCTATGTCGATCCGGTGGGGATAGGCAGCAGCCGCCGCCCGTCCGTAAGGCTGTGCCAAGTCGGGCCTGCCTGCCCGCAGGTATCGCTCGCAGAGACGCATCAGGGATCGCGGATCGGTATCAGTCGGGTCAGGAGCCTCCGCGGCATCCAGGTCCCGTTTGGCGAGGCGGTTGGCGTCTTCGACCAGGGAGAGCAGTAAACGGCTGTTGTTGATCCGGTGTAGAAAAGGTTTCTGCTGATAGCGTTGAATCATGTCCTGCAGGAGTTGGCGGTGATCGATGTCACGATACCACAGCGCCGCCATCATACGGTCGTCATCATCGGCCGAGAAAACTTCCTCTTGTCCGGTGATTGCGGACACACATGAACCGGCAACCGCCCGATTGCCTTCCCATGCGAGATGGACATGGTCGAGGAATATTTCCCCGGGCCTGTGTCGGGCTTCCTCAGTGAAAAGGTCGTCCGGTTCCGCCATGATGACGCCATGTCGTGCAGCAGTGTTCCGGGTGATCTCCCGGATACGGCTGTCGGCCCGGAAGCGGTTCAGGTCTGCGTCCCGGGCCCGGGAGAGAAAGGTCCGGGCCGCCTCCATGTGCCGTTGCTCCAGCGAGATCAGGCCCAGCAGATAGGAGAAGTTCGGGTACGCGGCAAGCTGGTCCAGGGCGGGTAAAAGAGTTGCCGCCGCCCGTCGCGCGTGACCGTCCTCGAGATAACGAAGGGCCCGGTCTGATGCAAGGCGGGCTTCGGCCCGTGCTTCCGGGGTTGCGTCAACATCGGTGGAGAAAGGCGGACAGTGGACGAGACTTACCTCCACCGGGGAAAGAACCGTCCGGACTCCGTTGGCCCTCGCGATTTCGAGAATAGCCTGGAGGTTCTGTTCGAAGGCTCGGTACACGGAGTCCAGCACCGGTGCGTCGGGAGGAATCCCGTTCTCAAGGAACATGCCCAGGCCCTGCCACTGTTCCTGAGGCCGGCGATTCATGGCCCGGATACGGTATTGAATGGCCTGAAGGAAACGACTCCGGCTAAGAACGATTTTCCAGGACGTTAGGACAGGACCGGTGCGCGACGTCGTGAGGGTTGTGGCCGGGCCGAACGGTCCGATAACTTCATTGTTTCCCATGTACAGGACAAGCCAATCCGGGTCGAGGAGAGGTATGCATTCCGCTGCAATATCCTTCAACACCCAGGAGTTGACCGCGGTCATGGCCAGATTGATCACCTCGTAGTGTGGGCCGGGGTCGGCATCCTGAAGCATCCATTCAAGCTGGCGGGCGAGGCCGTAGGCGGGTTCCGGTTCCCCCATGGCGGCGGATTCGCCAAGAACCAGGATCCTTATCCGGTCTTCAGGTTTCGGAACCTCGATATCCAGCGGGACGGAGATACGGGCGGCATTCAGCGGAAAAAAACGGGCGCTGTAGTTCTGGTTGTCGATCATGTGTCCGGGCATGCCGGGGCGCGGGATCAGGTACGAAGTTGGATAGCCGAATCCGAACAACCTCGCTGCGCCTTCCGCAATGCCGAAAAAGAGAAGGATCCCGAGGACCGCGAGAACGGCTCGTCCGGCCCAGGTGCGGGCATGGCGGGAGTTAGATTCCATAGCGTTTGCGGGCGATCCGTACAATGCGGTCCACGAGTTCCGTGTGATCAATGCCCGCCCGCTCCGCCGCTTCCGATAGATCCTCGCCGGCACAAAGGTTGGGATTCGGATTGGCTTCAAGGAAGACAATATCACCCTTGTCGGTCAGCCGGAGGTCGATGCGTCCGTAATCCCGGATCTGGAGAATACGGTAAATCCGCTTGCTGATCTTCGCGACTTTGGCCTCAAGTTCGGGTTCCAGGCCGGCGTGGCCGTATTCAATCTTCCATTTCTCGCGGTAACGCTCGTCCCACTTGACCCGCGCGGTGGCGATGGGCGGCCCGCCCTGGTCAATGCGGCCAAACCGGATTTCCCGGGCCGGGAACGAGGTGATCCGGTCATTGCCGATCATACCCACATACAGTTCACGGCCCTCGATGAACTCCTCGCAGATTGCGGGTTGCTTCATCCGGTCATGTATCTGTTTGACCCGGTCCATCAGCTCCTGCCGGTCGCGTACAATCGATGAGATGCTGATGCCGTCCGACCCGTCTTCAAGCGCCGGCTTGATGATGGCCGGATAGACGACTTTCTCTCGGATCGTACTGCGTCCGACCGGTACGGAAAAAAAGTGGGGGAGGCGAATCCGGTGATACCCGAGGATTCGCTTGCAGGTGACCTTGTCGCGGCAGAGCATCAGCCCGGTCGCCCCGCTGCCGGTGTAGGGAAGCTTCAGCAGATCCAGCATCCCGGCGATGCTCACATCGAGATGGCGA
This sequence comes from bacterium, assembly GCA_030432155.1. Lineage (GTDB taxonomy): Bacteria > Verrucomicrobiota > Kiritimatiellia > CAIVKH01 > CAIVKH01 > JAUIHQ01. The sequence goes on from JAUIHQ010000223.1 coordinate 3,107, forward strand.
TCCCCGTGAAAATGCTCGGTCAGGTTGAACACGAGGTCTGGCTGCAGGGATTGGAGGGTGTGCAGGGTATCCGCCGGGTCCGGCCCGAAGGGTACAATGTGGGTGTCGTATCCCAGCTCGCGCAGGGAAACGATGACGTGAAACTCCATCGACTCGCGAATCTCATCGCTTTTCCCTTCAAAGTCGGGATCGATGTCAGGGACGGTTTCCAGATCGATTAGAACAGCAATGCGGAACATGTCAGGTTTCGGATTCTCCATAGTCGGACCGCTCGACGAGCAGCAGGGAATTGATACACACACCTACGGAAAACAACGCGGTGGTCTCGTCCTCCCGAAGGTACAGATTTAAATCGCGGGCGCGACTGGAAAGCCGCTTGATCAGCTCATGGACGGAGTACTTCGGGATGCGGGACCACCGGGAAATGGTGGTCACGAGTTCCTTGCGGTAGCTGGAGAGGAACCGGTGCGCCCTGACCGAGTTCTTCGAGGCCGGTTCCCGGCTGAACAGCTTGAGCAGGATCGGGTCGTAAAAGCCTTTGTACCCTTCGCCAAACTCCTTCTGCTTCCGGCGGTAGTAGGTCTCCAGCGTTGATCTTGTACGGCTTGCCGACCAATAACGGGGCCCGCCCCTCACTGTGGGCGCGCGGTCGGCAATCTCCGCCATGATATGATCCACATACTCCAGCTTTTTGAGCGCTGCCCAACCCTTGTATTTCAACCGCCAGTCCACGCCCGGGGTCAGCCACAGGGCAAAGGTCTCGGCGAAATCTTCATCGGGATGGACCTGGGCGTAGTTGTCGGCCAGGTGGATCACGAATTGCCGGCTGTACGGCTTCATGACATAGCTGTGGGGATCGTAGTCCATGGACATCGGCCCGAAGAGCTCCCGCCATCGTGTCTTGCGGAACAGCTTGTAGGCATAGTTGATGGCATGTCCGGTTTCATGGCGGAGGAGCTTCATGCATTCCTCCTCCTTCTCGCCCTCCGCTTCCAGCATCATCGACTTTTCAAGCCGCTGCAGCCTGGGGTGTGCGAGGTAAAACGGAACCCCCACCGCCGGAATACGGTCGGGAGTCAGCCATTCGGTGGCGAGATAGCACGGAGGGCGGAACGAAAGTCCACGTGCCGCCAGGTCATCGTAGAGCTTCTGGACACGGGATTCGATCGGCGAACCCTCGATCCGCACTTTCAGATCGCAGATTCGCCACTTCAACAACTCCGGGTCGGGGAGATTCTCCCACGGCATGACGTTGGAGCCTGACTCCTGTCTGGACTCGTCCATGACCGGTAAGTGTAGTCGGTTCGGGACGGTATGCAAGACACGGTGACGAGCGGCCGTCAGCCGCCCTGTTCCGCCTTTTCGCGGAACGCTTTCTCATCGAGGATTGTGACGCCCAACTGTTCCGCCTTCTTCCGTTTCGATCCGGCCTTTTCGCCGGCGATCAAAAAGTCGGTTTTCTTGCTTACGCTCCCGGCGGGGTGGGCGCCGAGAGAGCGCAGGACATCCTGGATCTCATCCCGGGTGTAGGATGACAATGTGCCGGTAACGACCACGGTCTTCCCGAAAAAGGGGTTATCCTGATCGGCGTCGTCCGCATGATTCTGCGGTTCATCCTCCATGCGTAACCCGGCGGCGCGAAGCCGCTGAATCAGTTCCGCATTCTTTTCGTTGTTGAAGAACTCGTGAATGGCGTCGGCCATGATGGCGCCAATGTCCTCGACATCTTCCAGGGCCTCTTTGTCTGCGCCACGCAGGGTATCCAGCGATGGATAGGCTGCAGCAAGTTTGCGGGCTGCACCCTCGCCGACATGGGGAATGCCGAGACCGTGGATCAGGCGCCAGAGCTCCCGGCTTTTGCTTTCCTCCAGGGCCTGGATGACGTTGTCCGATGACTTCCGGCCCATTCGCTCCAGCTTTTCCAGTTGTTCGGCCGATAACGAATACAGGTCGGCGAGGTCTTTCGCGAGGTTCTGATCCACGAGCTGGTCAACCAGCACGTCACCGAGTCCTTCGATGTCCATCGCCTTACGGGACACAAAGTGGCGTATGGCCCGCTTGAGTTGTGCCGGGCAGGAAATGTTGTCACAACGCCAGGCCACAAATTCCGGATCTCTGGATATGGGGCCCCCGCAAACCGGGCATGCACCCCCCAGGTGTTCTTTCAGGTTGAAAGGTGATGCGCCGTCCGGCCGCTTGTTTTGAACGACTTCGACGACGGCCGGAATGACCTGGCCCGCTTTTTCGATGATGACCGTATCGCCGATCCGGATATCCTTGCGCTTGATCTCTTCCTCGTTGTGGAGCGTGGCCCGGGAAATGGTGGAGCCGTCGAGAAACACCGGCTCGAGTTCGGCCACCGGTGTGAGGGTTCCGGTTCGGCCCACCTGAACGGTGATATCCCGAATGACGGTTTCAGCCTGTTCGTGGGAATACTTGTAGGCAATCGCATACCGCGGTGCTTTGGCGGTTGTCCCCAGCGTATCCCAGGTGGACAGATCATCCACTTTGATGACGGCGCCGTCGATCTCGTAGGGCAGTTCCTGTTCCTTTTCTGCCAATTCCTGCGCTTTTTCAATGACCTCGTCGATTCCCTCGCACTGCCACCACAGTGCGGGGACGGGAAGTCCGGCCTTTTCAAGAAACTGTATTTCCTCGTGATGGGTATCGAAGGCAACGCCCTCCGCCGCACCGACTGCATAAAACACCGCATCGAGCGGGCGTTTGGCGACAATCGACGGGTCGAGCAGTTTCAACGAACCGGCGGTGGAATTTCGCGGATTGGCAAACAGTGATTCTCCCGCCTTCTCCCGCTGCTCATTAAGTTTTCGGAAGCCTTCGATGCTCATGAATACTTCGCCGCGGATTTCGATCCGGGCAGGGGGTGAATCCATCGTGAGTCTGAGAGGAATGGCGCGGATGGTTTTTGCATTGGCGGTGATGTCGTCACCGGTCGTTCCATCGCCTCGTGTGGCGGCCCGCACGAGGATGCCATCTTCATACAGCAGATTCAGAGAAACCCCATCCACCTTGGGTTCGAGGACGTACCCTGTATCATCCGTATCCAGAATTTTGCGAACGCGCTTGTCGAACTCCCGGAGCTCATCGAGGTCGTATGTGTTGTCGAGCGACATCATCGGCTTGAGATGCTGAACGCTGGCAAATTCCTTCAACGGCCGGCCGCCCACGCGCTGGGTCGGTGAATCGGGTGTCACCAGCTCAGGGTGCTGATCCTCGAGATCCT
>JAUIHQ010000224.1 GCA_030432155.1 bacterium
CCGGACGTATCTGTAGTCGTAGAGGTTGTAGTTGTCATAGGTCGAAGCCTACGACATCTACGATGCGGTCAGATAGAGGGGCTTGGCGTGACGCTTACGCCCCGGCGAGGATACACTGCAAATCTGCACCCAGGGTCCATGATGCGGTATACCGGGAAAGCGCAGGAATTGCTGACGGGGTTATGATCGGGATTTCAACTGCCCCACCGCCCATTCCGCATGTTCGCGGATCAGGGGTTCGGGGTCGGTCATGAGCTTTTCCAAGGCGGGGATGGCCTGGTCGGGGCGGGCGCTGTTGCCGAGGGCGATGGCGACGTTGCGGAGCATGCGTTTGCGGCGGGTTCGTGCCATGGGGTAGCCTTTGTATTTGGCGTTGAAGGCGCGGCTGTCTAGCTGAGCCAATTCATCCAGCCTCGGGGTGCAGCGGTCTGGGTCGAAGGCGGCCCAGCGGACGGTGGATCCGGGGCGGGAGAAGGATCGGACCCAGGGGCAGACGGATTGACATTCGTCGCACCCGAAAATCCAGTTTTTCATCAGAGGGCGAAGTTTTTCGGGAATGGCGGTCTTGTGCTCGATGGTCAGGTAGGAAATGCAGAGGCGGCTGTCGAGAATGTAGGGGGCGGGGAAGGCGTGGGTCGGGCAGATGTCCTGGCAGCGACGGCACTGCCCGCAGGTCCCGGGCTTTCCGTCTTCCGTCTCCGGCAACAACACCGCCCCCTCCTCCGCCGCAGGCCGGCCCGGCTCGAGCTCGGCATCGGTCAGGATCACCCCGAGCAGCATGTAGGAACCGATCTTCGGGGAAATCAGCAGGGTGTTTTTGCCGATAAATCCGACCCCGGCCCGGGCCGCTGTCTCCCGTTCGAGCACCGGGCCGGTATCGACGTAGGCTTTCCACGCCACCTCCCCGGCCACCCGGTCCTCCAGCCAGGCCCCCAGCTCCTTCAGCATGGGCAACAGGACGTCGTGATAGTCGTGGTGCCAGGCGTACCGGGCAATCCGGCCCCGCAGGGGATCGTTCCAGTATTCGTCCGGCGGCTCCCCGGAGGCGTAGGACAGACCGGCGCAGATCACCGACCTCGCCCCCGCGAGCACCTTGCGCGGATCCGTCCTCCGCTCCGGATCCCTCGCCAGCCACGCCATATCCCCGTGAAACCCCCGGGCCAGCCACCCCCGGAAGGCGTCGGCATGACGCCCGGGACCGGCCGGAGCGATGCCGGCGACATCAAAGCCCAGCTCATGGGCTTTCGACATAATCTGTTCCGACACCGTTCCTTTCATTGCACCTTCCCCCCGGCATGGGGTATCTTCTCAGGCCGATAGATGAACATTTCAGCGCCAAACCCGTCCATACGAACCTGACCCATGCGGCTACCGGTCCAACAATTCATCACCATCAGCGCCAAGACCTACACCGAGGCGGTCCGCCAGCCGGTGTTCCTGCTGCTTGCCCTATCGACCCTCGTCTTCACCGGCGCCCTCCCCTTCATCATCACCCATGTCATCGGCGAATCGCAACGGATCGTACGGGACAGCGCCCTCGCCCTCCAGCTTGTATCCGGCCTGTTTCTCGGATGTTACGCCGCCGCCTCGACCCTGTCCCGGGAAATCCGGCGCGGGACCCTGGCCGCGATGCTGAGCAAGCCGGTCGACCGGGCCACCCTGTTTCTCGCCAAGTACTGCGGATCGGCCCTCGCCGCGGCGACGTTCTGCCTGATGAGCACGCTGGCCATCATGCTGGCGGTCCGCACCTCGGCCGTCTCCTATGTGTATGACCCCTGGGGGTCCCTGCCCCTCCTCGCCGGCTGCCTCCTCGCCTTCGCCGCGGCCGGACTGATGAACTTCCTGTTCCAGACGCCCTTCGTCTCCCGCGCCTGGCACATGCTGCTGCTGTTGACCGGGCTGGCGTTTCTGGTGTCCTGCGCGATGCCCGGACGACCCGACGCCACGGGCTTCGGCACGGCGATTCCGTGGGAGATTCTGCCTGCGGGGATCCTGATCCTGGCCGCGGTGCTGGTCCTGACCGGGATCGCGGTTACCGTCGCCATCCGCATTGACCTCCCCGGCGCCATGGTTCTCTGCTCCCTGCTCCTGATGCTCGGCCTGTTGTCCGATTACCTGCTGGGCAGCCGAAGCGGTGATCACCTTGCGGCCCGGATCGCCTATGCGCTGGTGCCGAACTGGCAAAACTTCTGGGCGGTCGATGCACTGGTCCACGGTTCCATTGCCTGGTCCTACGTCGGCCACGCATTCCTCTACGGCGCGGTCTACCTGGCGGGGGTTCTCGCCTTCGGCCTGATACTCATGGACCGGGGGGATGTCCGGCGATGAACCGCACCGGTGAATCATCCCTGGTCGTGACCATGGGCCTCGGCGGCCTTCTCGCCCTGGTGACCGCCTACCTCTACACCAGCTCGGGCATGTTGTTTTTTGCCGCGCTGATGCCGGGCTATTTGCTGATGATTTCGGTGAGCCTGCTGGCCCTCGTGCGCATCCGGCTGGAACGGGTCGCGGCCGAGGAGGAGCGCAACCGGGCCGCGGAGGTCAAGGCGGCCTCGTCCGGCCTGTTCGGATCGTCCGGCGACCTCCCCGTCACCTCCCGCCGCACCCAGCGCATCATCGAAACCTTCCTCGTCCCCGCCGCCACCCCGGTGCTCGCATTGATCCTCAGCCTGTGGGCCTGGCGGCTCCATGACGGATTGCCCTGGTCGATCACCGCGCCGGAGAACGCCCTGATTGCCGCCTCGTTCCTCGCCGGTCAGGCCTTCCTGCTTTTCCTCCTGTACCGGTTCATGCTGGGGATGAGCCGGAACGCGGGCGACCGGCTGCTCCGGGGCCCCGCGCTGTATACCGGGCTCCTCAGCATTGCATCGGTCCTCGGCGCCGCAGCCGCGGTTGCGGTCCACGGGGGCTACATTCCCGCCGACACCCTGGCCGGCCGCATCATGACCGGGGTCTGGGCCCTGCTGGCGCTGGAGCTGGTTTGGCGGACGCTGGTGATGATCTACAGCCCCCGGCGCAGAACCTTTGCATCCACCGCCTACGAAAGCCGGATCCTCCGGTCGGTACTGTCGCCGAAGGGATGGACGACCTCGATCGCCCAGTCGGTCGACTACCAGTTCGGCTTCGGCCTTTCCGGCTCCTGGTTCAGCGGCTTTCTCCGGTCCGCCCTGATCCCCCTGCTCGTGTTTCAGATCGCCCTGTTCTACGCGATGACCGCCATGACCGTGATCCAGCCCCACGAGGTCGGCATCAAGGAACGTTTCGGCCGCATGGCCGATGCCGACCCCATCCTCGCCAGTGGATTTCACTGGAAGCTCCCCTGGCCGTTCGAAACCGTCCGGCGCGTTCCCGCCAACGACATTCTCGGCGGCGCGGTGGGTTTCGAGGACGAGGATGAAACCCGTCGCGAGGTGCTGCTATGGACCATCCCGCATTATCGCAACGAGGACCTCTTCATCACCGCCAGCCGCTCCGCCGATGTCCGTTCCGCAGGCGCGGTACCGGTCAACCTCCTCGCGATCAATCTCATCTACGAATACCGCATCACCAACGCCGCGGCCTATGCCTATGGATTCAGCGATCCCGAAACGCTGATCCGCCAGGTCGCGTACCGTTCGATGACCGCCGAGGCGGCGGTGCACGATCTCTCCGATCTTCTCGGGGGACGACGCGAGCAAGTTGGAAACGACATCCGGGGCCGCATGCAGTCGCGAGCCGATGAGGCGGAGCTGGGCGTGGAGATTCTGTTCGCCGGGATCCAGGGCATTCATCCGCCAGTCCAGGTGGCCGACGCGTTTCAATCGGTCGTGGGTTCGCTGGAAGAGCGGGAGGCTTCCATCCTCCTCGCCCGCGCCTACACCAACAGCACCCTGCCAGAAGCCCGGGCCGAGGCCGACGCCGCGGAGATCGCCGCCGCCGCCTACCGCGACCGCCGTACCACCCAGGCCGAGGCGGAGAACGATCACTTCACCAACCGCTTGAAAGCCTATCGCACCCAGCCGGAGGTGTTCCGGAGCCGGCTGTATCTCGAGACCCTGAGCGACGCCCTCGCGGGTTCGCGGCTGTTTATCGTGGATGCGCCGGCCGGCACCGACGAGATCCTGTATTTCAACTTTGAAGAAGACCCCTTCACCAGCGTGCTGGACATGGGGCCGTTATCCGAGGGAGACCACTGATGAAGAAAAACGGCATGATGATTCTGTTTGCCCTGCTGCTGGCCGGCCTGTTCGTGCTGACCCAGGTGCTGTTCATCGTCCGCGAAGGCGAAGTGGCGGTGGTGACATCGCTCGGCAAACCGGTACGCGCAGTCACCGAAGCCGGCCTCTACAACCGCCTGCCCTGGCCCTTCCATGCCATTCACACCTTCGACAACCGGACCCATATCCACGAGGGATCGTTCGAGGAGACCCTGACCAGCGACGGCAAGAACATCCTCGTCTCGATGTTCGTGGGCTGGCGGATTGCCGACCCGATCCCCTTCCTCGAGCGGCTCGGCGGGGTTCCTCAGGCTGAGTCCGGCATCGACGGACTGCTCCGGACCTACAAAAGTGCGGTCATCGGCCGTGTGCCCTTCTCCGACCTCATCAATACCGATCCCGACGCGGTGAAACTGGAGGACATCGAGCGTGATGTCCTCGCGGCGATCCGCGACCAGGCCCGCGATCGGTACGGACTGGACATCGTGTTCACCGGTATCTCACGTCTCGGCCTGCCTGAGACCATCACCCAGTCGGTGTTCGACCGCATGCGGGCCGAGCGGCAGGAGCTGGCCGACCGGTACCGGTCCGAGGGCCAGGGCGAAGCCATCCGGATCCGGGCCGCGGCCGATGCCGAGCGGGACCGGCTCCTCTCCGAGGCCGAGGGCAAGGCCCGCCGGTTGCGGGCCGAAGGCGACGCCGCGGCCGCCCAGTATTACCAGGTATTCGCCGAGGATCCCGAGCTGGCGATCTTCCTCAAGAAACTCGACGTGCTGCGCGACACCCTGACCAACGACGCCACGGTGGTGCTCAGCAGCGATACCGCGCCGTATGACCTTCTCAAATCCGGAGATGCCAAACGTTGAACCGGATCGAACAGACCGATCACGGCCAGGCTGCGCTGAGCGAGGCGCTGAGCATCAGCTTTCGCATTCTGCGATGGATCATGGGCCTGTTGCTGCTCGCCTACCTCGCCAGCGGGCTCTACATCGTCAACCAGCACGAAAAAGCGCTGGTGCTGGTGATGGGAAAACTGCAGGGCGCCGGCGATACCGTGGTCAAGGAGCCGGGGTTCCACTGGACCTGGCCCCGGCCGGTTTCCGAGATCATCCGCATCCCCGCCGCCCGGGTCCAGAAGCTGGATCTCGATGCCTTCTGGTATGAACAGGCTGCGGGCTTCCAGGACAACGCCGACATCCATCCCGGCACGCCCCTCGCCCCGGGCCGAGACGGCTATACGGTTTCCGGCGATGCCAACCTGCTTCACTCCCGGTGGACGGCGCGTTACACCATCGACGATCCGGTCGCCTACGCTTTGCGGCAGGAGGACGCGGTCAACGCCCTCGCCAACGAGCTGCAGCGCGCAGTGCTGCACCAGAGCGCGGTGACCCCGGTGGATGCGGCCCTGCGAACCGGGATCGACGCCTTTCGCGAAGGTGTGGAGCGGCGTTTGCGATCCCGCCTGATCAGCCTTGAAACCGGTATCCGCATGCAGGGCCTCGACCTCGTGGCCGTCATCCCGCCCCGCCAGGTGGAGGATGCGTTCAACGATGTGGTCCAGGCCGAGCAGGAACAGGCCCGCACGGTCAGCGACAGCCGCGCCTACGCGACACGGATCGTCAACGAGGCCGACGGCGAGGCGGGACGGCTCCTCAGCGAAGGACAGGCCTATAAAGACCGCCTGATCAATGAAATCAGCGCCGACGCCGACAGCTTCCGCCGGATCGCCGAACAGATGAAGCGCAACCCCGACCTGATCCGGGACGTGCTCCGGGAAGAGACGGTTCGGCAGGCCCTGGCCAACGTCGATAACGTATACGTAGTGCCCTCGGGGGGCGACGGCAAACGGCAGATCCGCCTGCGCCTCGGCCCCGAGCGCAAGAACCCTTTGAGTTTCGAATAGGAAGGAAACGCAACACATGCAGGCATGCTGTCATGGAGATCATGCGGGTGAGGAAGGCCGCCGCAACCAGGTGATACGGGTTACCTGGCTGTTTGCCGGTACCGCCTTTATCCTCAACGCCTATCTCGCCGATTTCCTGCAACGGGGCAACCCCCTGGTCGCCGATCTCAGCGCCGCCGCCGGGGCGGTGATTTTGTCCATCCCGATTTTCTGGTCGGCGATCAAGGATGTGCTGCGGG
>JAUIHQ010000225.1 GCA_030432155.1 bacterium
ACCCTGCCCTTCCGTTTCTGTCCCCGTATTATCATGATACAACCCGCATCGGCTGTTCGGTAACGAATGACTCCACCACCGCCTGCATCTCACCCATCTGGTGTTCGATCGACGTCACGAGCTCGCACTGGGTGCGGCAACGGTCGAGGTTCTGACCCGGCCGGCTGGTTTTGAAATAGACATCCCCGTTCAGATAATCGGTCAGGAACCGCATACCGGTTTCCATGGTGATCAACTTGCCGGCGAAGGCAAGCTGGCCGATCTCGTCCCGGGTCAGGAACGGCAGGGCGGCATCGAGATACCCGCGGACGAGGGCGGTGAACATGTTCATGTCCATCCGCACCTTCGACAAATCCCTTTCATCTTCCCGCGACGGGCTCGTGGCGGTGCGAACCATGTCGCCGAAATCATGCAGGGTCAGCCCCGGCATCACCGTATCGAGATCGATAACACAGACCCCCCTCCCGGTCCGGTCGTCCAGCATCACGTTGTTCAGCTTGGTGTCGTTGTGGGTAATGCGGAGGGGCAGACATCCATCCCGCTGCATATTGGCGAGGCGGAAGGCGTCATCCTCACGGCGCTGGAAAAATTCAATTTCCGCCGCGACATCGGCCGCGCGGCCGGCGCGATCCTCCAGGACCGCCTCCACGAGACGGGCAAAACGGGACGGGGTGTCATGGAAACCGGGAATCGATTCATGCAGCGCCGGGCCGGGCAGGTCCACCAGGGCTCCCTGAAACAATCCGAACGCGCGTGCCGCTTCCTCGGCCTGCTTCTCGCTTTCGATCGCGTCGTAGGTCCGGGCGCCCTCGATGAACAGGTACGCCCGCCAGAACAAACCCTCGTGATCGACCACCACCGGTTCCCCGGTCTTTGCCGGCAACACGGTCAAGGTCCGCCGCGATGCATCGGGATCGTTCCTGAACCGGGCGGCGAGATAACGCGTCACCCGCTCGATGTTGCTCATCAGGGCAACCGGGTCCCGGAATACCTCGTGATTGATCCGCTGGAAAATATACCGGACATACCGGCCGGCCTGGTCCACCCCCACGGCATAGGTGTCATTGATGTGCCCGCTGCCGTAGGACTCGGCGCTGACCGCCTTCCCCGGAATGCTGAACAGATCAAACACCCTGATGACATCATGCTTCATATCCGCGATCCCCGGTTACCCCAAGATACTCAAACGCTTCCTTCATAACCGGAAAGCAAACACCCCATTATTTGCTTTGTCAAATAAATTACGATGTGCGACCGAGGGCGGTCGGGGTTTTCAGCAGAAGCCTGTAATCATCGGGATGGGAAAACAGGCGGATGGCGAGGCGGTGGGCCCCGCGGAGAAAGCGTTCTTCGAGCACCGGGCTGGCCTGAGGGTTCAGCTTGGCGATTTCGCTCTCGGTGAGGATCGTCGCGAGGCCCCGGTTGAAGTCGGCGGCCACGATCGCGAACACCGGGGCCATCGGCCCGCTGACCAGAATCCGGTCCACCTGCATGATCTGCACGGCGTGGGCCAGGGTCTGTCCCATCGTCTCGGCGGCCTCCCTCGCCCGTTTGAGCGCGGGAGGATCGCCGCGCAGGACAAACTGGATCAGGTCGTTGAGCCCCCGCAGGGATTTCTTCTTCAGGTCATCGATGATCGCCCACCCGCCCACGTAGGCTTCCAGGCATCCCCGGTTGCCGCAGTGGCAGCTCTTGCCGTTCTTGCGGATCCGAAGATGCCCGACCTCGGTCAGCGCCGGGGCGCCGTCGACCGCCGAGCTGCCGAGGGCGCACAACTGATTGCCGTGGCCGAATACGACACCGACGCCGAGATCCCAGTACACGACCATGTTGTTGGAATCGGCCGGCAGATGTTCGCTTTCCCCGAAATAGAATGCGAGGCCGAGGGGAACGGTGCGGCACGGGGTGCCGATGATGGACATCCCCAGCTCATTGAAATCGATGCCGTTGAGGAGGGGAAAGTTGACCGCGTTGATCACACTACCCCGGCCGGGATCGAGCAGACCGGGAAGGAATGCCGCGGCCTGGCGGATTGATCCGTCCCGCCGCTTTACCTGGCTGACCGCCCGTTCAAGAAAATCGTGTACGATCTCGAGCAGTCGATCGCGGCTTCCGAGATTCGACAGATCGTGGGTTTCCCGCAACACCGGCGTCATGGAGAAGTCGGTGAGGCTCGCATGAAGGAACGGTACGTCAAACACCAGCGACACGGTCATGTTGCTGGACGTATCCACGCCCCAGATCACGGTGGGCCGGCCCGCGCCGGTGCTCACCGATTCATGACGGCGGATCAACTGTTCGTGTTCCAGCCGCTGGAGGTGCAGGTTGCAGGTCCCGCGAGAAAGGTCGAGCGCCTTCGCGGCGTCGGACAGGGACACCTGGCCGTGCTCAAGAATGTACTGAAGAACCGGCCGTGAACTCTCAAGGGAATTGAGATTGATCCGGTTGGAGATGTAGTCCGCGAGCTTTTTCTTCTGTCGTTTGGCCATGGCAACGTCACCGACGTTGCATCAGCCGTGCTCACCACAGCGGACTTGGATACTCCCCGCGGTTGATCAAGTCCGCGATGCCGGCCCGGACGGTGTCCCGGTCCCCGGCATAGGTCATCCCCAGCCACGTCGAAGAGGTCGATGCAACGATCACTTCCGTGAGGCCGGACTGTACCATATCGTTGATCGCGGACGGAATAAAGAATTCCGCCCTGGGTTGGCCGCCCTGCTGATCCAGGAAATGCAGGAAACGCCGCTCGAGCTGGTGAAACAGCCGGGGAGTGAACCCCCATAGATTCATGGAGACCGGGGTCTTCGGCGACAGAGGGCTGGACCGGCCGTTCATCTCCGCGATGATATCCGGCCCATCGCGTCGAATCACCGGGAACTCCTCGATATGGGTCAGCCGGGCGTTCATATCCAGCACACACACCCCGCGGGAGACCGACCCGTTGTCCGACAGGGTATTCGCGAGCTCATAGGTCACGAGAATCTGACGGTCCTGATCCGGCGGACAGGCATCGAGCCCGCATTTGAGTTGCTCGAACGCGTCCCGGCCGTAAAAGTCGTCGGCATTGATCACCCCGAACGGTTCCCGCACCGCGCCCCGGCAGGCCAGCACCGCCTGCCCGGTGCCCCACGGCTTCGTGCGGCCCGGGGGAACCGTATGCCCGCCGGGCAGGTCATCCAGATCCTGGAACACCGTTTCCACCTCAAGACCGAGCGACGAAGACGGCTGAACGGCATCGCGGAACGCCTTCTCAATATCCCGGCGAATGATGAAGACCACCTTGCCGAACCCGGCCCGGGCCGCATCATACAGGGAATAATCGATGATGCGTTCCCCGTTCGGTCCGACCGGATCGATTTGCTTCAACCCCCCGTACCGGGATCCCATCCCCGCCGCCATCACCACCAGCGAAGGCCGGGCCGTCCATCCTCCCTTCCCCTTCTCCTCCGAACCGCTGCGCCGCGTCTGCACCAGCACACCCTGATCATCCGCCTGTGAAAGCATCATACCTGTCATGCAAATCCCCTCCCGTTGAATGAAAGGACAATATCCAATTTGTTTTGATGTGTCAAATGTATTTGGGTGTTGGGTGTTCGATGTTGAAAAACAAAGGGGTATTCGTCATTCGGAAATTCAGAAATGGAAATTGGATGCCGGATGCTGATTATCCGGTGTCAATGACCCCGCAAGCCAACACCCTCAACCCGCACCCTATAGGGGTTCCCCCCATCCTTTCATCAGATCATCGTGTCGCGAAGGTTATCGGCCTGTGAAATCGGGGTAAAACGGTTCCTTCCCTCTTGCCATGGCCGGGCCGGTTGTCCTATGGTGCCCGCTCACATTGACCAATCAGTAAGGAGTCTTTTTATGTCAGAAATTATGGCAATTCAGGGCCGTGAGATCCTCGATTCGCGGGGCAACCCCACGGTGGAAGTGGATGTGTATCTCGAGTCGGGAACGATGGGCCGGGCCGCGGTGCCCTCCGGGGCCTCGACCGGGGAGAATGAAGCGAACGAAATGCGGGACGGCGACAAGGGCCGTTACCTCGGCAAGGGCGTGCTGAATGCGGTGGCCAATGTGAATGAAGCCATCCAGGAGGCCCTCGTCGGCACCGACATCTTCGACCAGGTCGGCATCGACAACGCGATGCTGGAGCTGGACGGCACCGAAACCAAGGCCAAACTCGGCGCCAACGCCATTCTTGGTGTATCGCTCGCCTCGGCCCACGCCGCGGCCAATGAGCTGGGCCTCCCGCTGTTTCAGTATATCGGCGGCACCAACGCCAAGGTTCTGCCGGTTCCGATGATGAACATCCTGAACGGCGGCTCACACTCCGACGCCCCGATCGATGTCCAGGAATTCATGATCATCCCCAAGGGCGCCCCCACCTTCTCCGAAGGTCTGCGCATGGGCACCGAAGTGTTTCACGCGCTGAAAGCGGTTCTGAAGAAGGACGGCCTCAGCACCGCGGTCGGCGACGAAGGCGGCTTTGCCCCCGCGCTGAAGAGCAACGAGCACGCCCTGGACGTGATCATGCAGGCGATCGAACAGGCCGGCTACAAGCCCGGCGAGCAGGTGTTCATCGCCCTCGACGTCGCCTCGAGCGAATTCTTTGACAAGAAGTCGAAGAAGTATGTGTTCAAGAAGAGCGATGGCTCGGAACGCACGGCCGAAGAGATGGTTTCGTTCTACGAAGACTGGATCAAGCGCTACCCGATCATCAGCATTGAGGACGGTTGCGACGAGAGCGACTGGGACGGATGGAAGATCCTCACCGACAAGATCGGCGACCGCTGCCAGCTCGTCGGCGACGACCTGTTCGTCACCAACACCAAGTTCCTCAAGCGCGGGATCGACACCGGCACCGCCAACTCGATCCTCGTCAAGGTCAACCAGATCGGCTCCCTGACCGAGACCCTCGAAGCGGTCGAGATGGCCAAGTGCGCCGGCTACACCTCGGTGATCAGTCACCGGTCGGGCGAGACCGAGGACAACACGATCGCCGACATCGCGGTCGCCACCAATGCCGGCCAGATCAAGACCGGTTCGCTGAGCCGGACCGACCGGATCTGCAAATACAACCAGCTTCTCCGCATCGAGGAAATCCTCGGCGACAACGCCCGCTACGGCAACGGCTGAAGCAACCCATAGCATACCGAACGCCCGCCTGCGCTTCATGCGAAGGCGGGCGTTTTTTTTGAAGTGCGGGCATGGAGTTCCGAGGACACAAGAACTACAGACTTCACGCATCCCGGTCATGAATTACAGAAGAACCACAAGTGGAAGGAGGGAATACCTGAATTTCCGAGTCAAAGAACCGGGTGGTATTCAACAGTCCCGAGATGGGGGCCGGGTCTGAGCAGGTAAAGAAGCGGGTTCGAAAGAGGCAGGATGACGTTGAACGTTGCTCCCCGATCCTGCTATACATCTCTCATCATTCATCCAACACAGGGGCGCGGCGGGCTTTATGGGCAAGAAGGAAAACGGACATGTGATCGGATTCGACCTCGGGGGCACCAAGATGCTGTCGGTGGTCTTCGACCGGGACTTCAAACCGAAGGGCCGGGAACGGAAGAAAACCAAGGGCACGGAGGGGGCGGACAACGGGGTTGCGAGGATGATCAAGGCGATCCGCAGCTCGCTGGATGAAGCCAAGGTCGATGCGGCATCGCTCGAAGCCATCGGGGTCGGGTGCCCCGGCCCCCTCGACCTCGACAAGGGGATTGTTCTCGAGGCCCCGAACCTCGGCTGGAAGAACCTGAAACTGAAGAAAATTCTCGAAGACGAATTCAAGTGCCCGGTGACCATCGTCAATGATGTCGATGCCGGCACATTCGGTGAATACCGCTTCGGCGCGGGCAAAGGCGGCCGGTGCGTTCTCGGCGTCTTCCCCGGCACCGGCATCGGCGGGGCCTGCATCTATGACGGAAAACTGCTGCGGGGGAAAACCGGGTCCTGCATGGAAATCGGGCACCTGCAGGTCGAACCCGACGGCCGCTGGTGCGGATGCGGACGACGCGGATGCCTCGAAACCGTGGCCAGCCGTCTCGCCATCTCGGCCGATGCGGCGATGGCCGCATACCGGGGTGAAGCCCCGAACCTGCTGGCCGACGCCGGAACCGACCTGTCCAACATCCGGAGCGGCGCCTTGTCCAAGGCGGTGGCGGCCGGGGACAGCATCGTGGAAACGATCCTCCGCACCGCCGCGGGCAAACTCGGCATCGCCGTGGGTAACGTGGTCAACCTTCTCGCCCCGGATATCGTGGTGCTCGGCGGCGGACTCGTTGAAGCCATGCCCGACCTCTTCGTGGATGAAGTCACCCGCCAC
>JAUIHQ010000226.1 GCA_030432155.1 bacterium
CCCCTCCCCCGGAGATGTGCCCGAAGGGCGGGGTGGGTCCGCCACCCCCCTCCCTCAGGAGGGCAAGCGGCTCACGAGCCGGAACAACGGGCTCGTGTAATGACGACAATGCTGAACCGCAGATGGAAAACACCAAACCCAGGACCGCTGTCTCATCCTCGGTTCTATTTTAATTTGGTATGGCCCCCGTGTGCCCTGGCAAGGTATGGACCCGACTTCGTCATGTCGGTCATCACTCGTTCCTACCAATTATGTAGTCGGAAACATGAAATGATTTACCAGTATGAGTTTTACCGGAGAACAATACATACCAGCTACGTCCAAACTCATCGATACATTCCGAGACCGTGTCCATCTCCAGCTTTGCCTGTTCCTCAATCGATATCCGTCTCCCGCTTTCATCGATCAAAATATCCAATGAGTATTCATTTCCGAAGAGATACCCACCTCCCTCTGTCAAGGCAATGGGGCCATACCTTAAAATTAAATTATCTTGATCAGGGTTGGCCATGCAGAGCAGGATGGGGCCATGGCACGCAAACTGAGAATCGAGTATCCCGGCGCGACCTATCATGTGATGAATCGGGGAATTGACCGGCGGGTCTTGTTCCGAAACGAGCGGGATTATCGTCGATTTGAAACGGCGCTGGGTGGGTTGGTGGAGTTGCACCAGGTGTTGGTGCATGCCTACTGTCTTTTGCCCAACCACTTTCATTTGCTCGTCGAGACCCCGCGGGGGAATCTGTCACGATTCATGCAGGCCCTGCAGACTCGGTATGGCGTCTATTTCAATCGCAAGTACGGGCGCAGCGGCCATGTCTTCCAGGGTCCCTACAAAGCCATCCTGGTCGAGGATGGAGAGTATGTCCTCAAGCTGTCCCGATACATCCATTTGAATCCGGTCCGTACCTCCGCCTTCAAGGATTGTTCGTTGAAGGATCAGATCGCGGCGTTGAGGCGTTACCGGTGGAGCAGCTACGGGGATTACATCCGCCCCGCGAAGCGTCGCGCATGGTTGAGCTGTGCTCGGTCGGAAGACAATGTCGCATCAATGTTCGGCACAAAGCGTCACGGGTACCGGACGTATGTTGAGGCTGGTTTGAGGGCGGAGGGAGACGAGATGACGGAGATGCTTCGAGAGGGTCTTCCGGCTATCGGTTCAGACGAATATCTTGAGCGGATTCATTCGATGTATCAGGACCTGCGGGGAAAAGGAAAGCGCAAGCAGGAGGATGCGGCGGATTGGAAATCCTCGAAGGTAGCGACACCCGCCAGGATTCTTCAGGCGGTGCTGGATGGCTTGGAGATCGGGAAACAGGACCTGACCCGACGCAGGGGAGGGGGCCTGTACCGGGCCATCGCTGCGATATTGCTGCAGAAATATGGCGGGATGACACAACGTGAGGTTGCCGATCATCTGGGCGTCACCACCGGCGCCGCCATCTCCATGCAGAGAAAAGCTCTCACTCAGCGCCTCACGACGGATGCAGAGCTGCGGCGGATCATGGTCCGGATTGAAGCGGAGCTGATGAAGCGAAATGAACTGTAATTTAAATTTAAGGTATGGCCCCAGGGGTTGCGTCAAAAAGATCCCCTCCCCCGGAGGGGTGCCCGAAGGGCGGGGTGGGTCCGCCGACCACACCGCACATACCTCCACCCCCACATCATCAATTCCCGAATCCAACAAATCACCTCTCCCTCAGGAGGGCGAGCGGCTCGCGAGCCGGAACAACGGGCTCGTGTAATGACGACAATGTTGAACCGCGGAAGGGGAACACCAAACCCAGGACCGCTGTCTCAACCTGGTTCTATTTTAATTTTAAGGTACAGCCCCTCGCGCCGGATGCCAGCCCCTCGCGCCGGATGCGTCTGGCAAGACGGCATCGGGTCAAAACCTTAGCGGCGGAGAACGAATGCTTTCGGGAGCTGGAATGCTTAGCGGTCTATTTAAAGGCCTGCGAGTTGCCAAATGTGCAGGCAAAATAAACAAAACACTAGATGGATTAAGCGCTGGTAAAAACGCTGGTAAAAAAGTTGTAGGCTCTTCGGATGAATTGAATAGCCTGTTTAAGAGTCTGAGCAAAGGAGGAAAACCAATAGCTAATTCGACATATCCGGGGACTCTAAAGAAGCTTCCCGATGGAACAACTGTCGGCCTACGGCAAACATCAAAGTCGGGTGGACCAACAATCGACATTAAGCTCCCAGATGGAACAACCAAGAAAGTTCACGTTGATCAATGAAATTACAGGAATGTATACACGATCTTTTGATCGATGGTCTCGACGATTGGGTTGATGCCGCTGGAGTTGCAAGCATTGCTAAATCAACTGGTGGAGAAACCTCGGACAGGAAAATAAAATTGCTCTCTCTTTCAATCGTTCGAGAGGTTGTACAAAACGATCTCATGACCCTCGGTGATCTGACCAAGGATGGGTTTCGAGAATGGAAGTTATCAATGAATGAATCACTGCACCGTGTGACAAAGGAATGGGATGAATTGAATCGTAGCCCAGATTTAGGCGAGATATTTTGGCTATCAAATACTGAAAAGGGTGACAAACTTGCTAGGTCAGTATCGGAAAAATAGGGCTATATCTCGGAGAAACTCATATCTCTCTGCCACGATGGAGTCACGAAGCCCGTTTGGGGGCGAGTGATTTCTTCGTGAATAAAACATATAAGCAGTTGATAAACAGGGGATTACAATGGTGGCGAGGGTGAGATTTGAACTCACGACCAAGGGCTTATGAGTCCCCTGCTCTACCACTGAGCTACCCCGCCATCAGGAAAAGCAGGGGAAAATGTAGGGGGAGGATGGGGGGAGCGTCAACGATCAAATGGAAACCGCCCCGCCGTTGCGGGGCGGAACGTTCAACGCTCATGTTGGTAACGCTCAACGTTCAGGGGCCGAAGGACAGATCGCTTCTCATCTCTTTTCTTTCCCTCCACCAGGGCAAGCAGGAGGTTGCCCCTCCGGATTTTCCCTGTCCGCGCCATGAATACCAGCAGGGAGATTGTCCACCCGATATACGTACCCACACCCCGGTGGGCAGCTTGCATGCAGCGGGGGCTCCTCTACCTGTATCATGTCCGAAGGCGGCATCGCGAAGCGCACCGGCGTTTCATCCTTCTTGCCTCCGGTGTTCCCGAAGGTGGAGGCGGATGTCGATGTAGGTTTTGATCAGGATGAGAAGGAGAAGAAGAGCAAGGGGAGAGCCGAGGAACATGGTGAGGGCGCCGCCGGCGATGATGGCGATATGCATGATCACGATCCGGGCATACGGCTGCATCATCTGTTTCTGCATCGTCGCCGTCCGCCATTCCCCGCCGATCCAGAAGTTGTGCACAAAAGAATATCCGTGACTGATCATCAGCGCGATCACCGGCCACAACACACCGTCGGGACGCAGGGCCCATAGCTGCTGGATCACACCGACCAGAAGCCCGATGAAGACCAGCGGTCCCACCCAGAAACGCTCGTCGGGCACGACGTCCAGCCCCGATGGCGCCCCGCCCCAGGCCTCGGCAAAGAACAAGAGGAACATCCCGTGGCCGCCGCAGAACCCTCCGTAATGAATACAGAAGAAGAGCATGGTGAAAACCCGGGCGAAGATACCGCCCCGCTTCAGGGGCAGCGGCACGGCCGCCATCTTGAGGATGTTGTAGAACCCGACCACAAGGTTCTCGAACCAGTAGAACAGGATCAACTGGAATGCATCCCAATCAAACAGGAAGACCGCGGCAAGGGGGATCAGGTTGGCCGCGATCAGCAGGGCCAACGGAAGGCGGCCTCGCTCCCCGGCGTCAAAGATTCCAGACGGCCGTTCCGGCTCGGGCTGTGCCTCGTGCGTGTCCATGGTGCTCACCGCATCATGGTAAACCCGGCCCCGAAGGTCGACCCGATTCGTCGCCCCTCAGTTCCAGTCGCGGACCACCAGGTGCCACGGACCGTCCAGCGCCTCGATATGGCCAAGGTCATGCGCCACAACCGATGTCTCCTGCAGCTGCCCGTCCGTTTCGGCGTAGACAATCACCGAGTAGAAATTCACCGGCGTCATCTCCAGCACCAGGGCAGGATCCCGCTGCACCCGAAACCCTTCGGCGATCAAATCCCGGTACGGCTCGGGAATACGCTCCTCGTCGATCGATCCGAACTCGTTATACACCGAATCGTCCCGGCACCACTCGACAAAGGCCTCGTATGCCGGCCGGTTCTCCTCAAAGTACTGGCGGGTGGCCCGACTCCCATAGTCATCGCCGAACCACATCGCACCCATGAGAATGACAAGGCAGAGGACAATGGCCGCCGGAAAGGCCGCCAGGGCCGATCCGATCGACATCAGCAGGGTATGCCACCACTTGATACGCCGCTGGTCCGCGGGAACGGAATGCCGGGCATAGTGACGGGCCACCAGGATCCATGGAAGCAGCGCCCCCAGAACCACGACGGCGATGATCAGCACCGGCGCCCAAACCAGACTCGAAAACGCAACGACAAAACCCATCGGTCACTCCTCCCCGGTTCATATCACCTGTCTGATTGACAAGCAAAACCGCAGATCGTTCAATTTCATGAAGGTAGCCATGAAGATCGGTTTCTTCACTTCTTTCTATATGCCGATGACCGGCGGCGCGGAAATCCTTCTCGACCGGTTGATTCGTACCATGGCGGATCGGGGTCACGAGGTTGCGCTTGTCTCGGCCCGGGGCGAGGGATTCCGCAACCTTCCCTACCCCGCATACCCAACTCTGAAACCCTTCTCGAAGCGTCACCTGCTGCACCATACGTTTCCGGTTCTCTATCGGGCATGGCTGCGCCACCGGTTTGACCTGGTGCATTGCCAGGGTGAATATCACCCGGCTCATGTCATGCGAACCCTGCACAGGATGCACGGCGTGCCTTATGTCGTTCGTCCGACCGGCGGCGGTTTTACCATGGCCCGGGGCTCGGAGAAGCGGGAGGCGAGAATCCGGCGGGCACTGCTGGACGCATCCCGGGTCATCGCTCAGGGCGCCTTTCTCAAAGAGCGCATCATGGCCTTCGGTTGTCCCGGGGAGAAGATCGTCACCATCCCCAACGGGGTGGATCCGGACGAGCTGCCGGACCCCGGGACCCGCCCCCAGGCCGCCCCCTACATCCTTTTTACCGGCGGTCTGAACACGGTGAAGGGATACGATATTCTGCTCGATGCGTTTTCCCGCATCACCGGCAAGCTCCCCGGGCATGACCTGATTCTGGCCGGGCCCGACAAGCGGCTGGATGACTTCCGGGATGCGGCGGACGGACTGGGACTTCCCACCAGCCGGGTCCGGTACCTCGGTTGCCTTGGCCGACGGGAGCTCGGGGCCTGGCTGCACCACGCGGACATGTATGTCTGTCCGTTCCGGGCATCCCCCTTTTCCAACGCCAACCTCGAGGCCATGGCCTGCGGGATACCGGTCATTGCAACCGCGGTGGACGGAAACCCCGAGCAACTGGACGATGGAAAAGCCGGAATCCTTGTTCCGCCCGGCGATCCGGCAGCCCTGGCCGAAACCATGCAGAAGGTCGGTCGCGACCGGCACCTTCGTGATACGCTGGCCGAACGGGCGAAAGCCCGGGCCAACAACTATACCTGGGCCGGACTGGCGGATCGGTATGAGGAGCTTTACGATGAAATCGCCGGAGGTGGCTGACGTAACGACCGGATGACGGTCATCACATCGTGCGCCCGCTTTCGATGACGTGCAGAATGAGGCCGGCCATTTTGCGGGGAATGAACAGGGACGAACGGAACTGACCCTTGCCCAGCCGAAACGGATCGTCTTCATCGTAGGCCGCCATCTCGGTATCCACCCGCAAGACCGATTCCCCCGGCCGTACCCGGTGGGCCACCCGGTCCTGGCCTTCCCTCTGACCGCCGCCGATCAGGTCGTATACCGACCAGGCGGTGGTGAACATCGGGCCGCTCAGCTTGATATCTTCCGGCGCATGGTTGATGAACTGGAGCATGACCACATGATCCTTCTGGTCGGTGATCAGCACCACTTCGTCAAACCCGGGCGACTCGACATTCAAGCGATAGGCAAACAGGCTCTGGGCGGGAAACGGACCCTTCTCCAGCGGCTCACGGGCCGGGAGGCCCGATATTTTCAAAGCTTCCGCGGCCTGGGCCGCCGGCATCCCGAAGGAAATGCTTCCATTCAGGATAATCGAGGGATCCGCTTCCGGCGTTGAGCTGGGTTCCGTATACGGCAGCAGCAGCTTATACAGGTCTTCCCAGGATTGCTGGGGTCCGAGGCGGCCCTTGTCCCAGAACGGAGAAAAGGCGAGGGCGTT
>JAUIHQ010000227.1 GCA_030432155.1 bacterium
ATACGGAGGTCGAGATGACCCAGGGTCGCGATTTCTGGTGGCACGAGGCGATTGCGGCCGACGATATTTCCGCCGATTGTCCGGCGGAACCGATGGCCTCGGAAGATCCGCTGTTTATTCTCTACACCAGTGGAAGTACCGGAAAACCCAAAGGGGTGCTTCACACCACCGGGGGCTACAATCTCTATACACACCTGACGTTCAAATACATTTTTGATTTCCGGGAGGATGATGTCTTCTGGTGTACGGCCGACATCGGGTGGATCACCGGGCACTCGTACCTGACCTACGGACCGCTTTCGAATGGGGCCTCCTGTGTGATGTTCGAAGGCGTGCCGACCTACCCGGAAGCGGACCGCTTCTGGAAAATCGTGGCGGATTACAAGGTCACGGTGTTTTACACCGCGCCGACGGCGCTCCGCGCGTTGATGCGGCTGGGTGACGACCTGGTCAAACGGCATGATTTATCATCGCTCCGGCTGCTGGGCACCGTGGGTGAGCCGATCAATCCCGAGGCGTGGATGTGGTATCACCGGGTGGTCGGAGGCGAACGCTGCCCGATCGTGGATACCTGGTGGCAAACCGAGACCGGCGGCATCATGATCACCACGCTGCCCGGCGCCATGCCGGCCAAGCCCGGCTCTGCGGGCAAGCCGTTCTTCGGCGTCCATCCGGGCATCCTGCGGGAAGACGGCTCGGAAGCCGGAACCGATGAAGGCGGCAGCCTTGTCATGCGAAAACCGTGGCCGGGCATGATCCGCGGTGTCTATGGTGATGCGAAGAGTGAACTCATCCGAAATGTGTATTTCTCAAAATTCCCTGACTGTTACTTCAGCGGGGACGGCTGCCGCGTGGATGCCGACGGATATTACTGGCTGATGGGCCGTATGGACGATGTCCTCAATGTATCCGCCCACCGCCTGTCGACCGCGGAAATCGAAAGCGCGCTCGTTGCCCATGAGGCCGTGGCCGAGGCGGCGGTTGTCGGATTCCCGCATGAAACGAAAGGGCAGGGGATATATTGCTACGTAACCCTCAAGAAGGATCGCGAGCCGACGGATGAGCTGCGGAAGGAGCTCGTGCAGCATGTCCGGGCGGAGATCAGCCCGATTGCCACCCCGGATAAAATCCAGTTCTCCGATGCGTTGCCCAAAACCCGTTCCGGAAAAATCATGCGCCGTATTCTGCGCAAGATTGCCGAGAACAAGACGGACGAGGTCGGCGACACCAGCACCCTCGCCGACCCGTCGGTGGTCGAAACGCTGATTGCGGGCAAGCAATAGGAGCGCCGTGCGCATACTCGAATCGCCGTACCGCTCGGTATGGCATAACCTCGCTCTCGAAGACGCGCTGCTCGACCGGTTCGAAACGACCGGTCCGGTTCTTCTCTTCTCGGTCAACGACCGGTCGGTGGTGATCGGCAAGAACCAGGTGATCTGGCGGGAATGCAGCACTGCGGCGCTCCGCCGGGACGGGATCCCGGTCGGACGCAGGGTGTCCGGCGGCGGGACGGTGTTTCACGATCCCGGCAACATGAACTTCAGCCTCATGGTACCCCGCAGAGGATATGATCAGAACGAGGTCTACCGGGCTGTGATCACCGCGCTCCAGCCATGGGGTATCCATGCCGACGTGGCCCAGGGCAACAGCCTGGTCACGGAAGGACGTAAGTTCTCGGGAAATGCATTCTGTTTTCGCCGTGATGCGGTTCTGCATCATGGAACCCTGCTGGTGCATGCTGACCTGAACGACCTGGGCCGGTATCTCAAACCGGCCCTTTCCACGGTCTCAACCCGGGCGATTGCTTCACGCCCTTTCCCCGTGGTGAACCTGACCGAATGTGCGCCAGGCCTTTCCCCGGACGATCTCAAACAATCGCTACTCGACGTCATGATCCGGACATTCGGATCGGGCAGCGGGACAGCGATGACGGTCGATGATACCCTGCATCATGAAGTCGAATCACGGGTCGCCGACACCCATGGTCAGGAGAGTTGGATCTACCGTCACTCCCCGCGGTTTACGTGGACGCTGAACCTCGGAAACGGCGAGGATGTGGAAACCGAGGTGTACCGGGGTGCGATCGAGACGATTCGGCGCCGGCCGGATCGGGATCCAACCGGCATCCGCACGTTGAACAGCCAACCCTTCCTGCATGATGCATTGCTGAACTATGCGATCGAAAGCCGGGATCAGGCATGGGAAGAGGCCCTGATCGCACATCCCTTCTAGGTTGTTCTCGGCCGGTCAGAAGTCAATCTGTACTCGCGCCTGCACGATATGGGCGCTGCCTGCGTCTTCCACATCTGCGTAGCCGTAATTCAGCATCCAACGGATATTGGCGTTCGGATACCAGTTGAGGGCCAGCGTGGTGTCGCTCATTTCGCCCCCGCTGACCTGTCCATCGCTGAGATCGAGTTCGGAATAGCGGGCGGCGACTTCCCAGGCGCCGGGGCCGCCTTCTTCGAGGGGATGATCCGGTACGGTCCGGGTGAAAACTCCTTCCCCCGTACTGTATGTCCGGCTCTCACCGGTCAGGAACCAGCTCACCATTCCATACCAGCCGCTGAAGGATGGATCCCCGTTCGACTCGGAATCGACTTCGCTCATCGTATATTCCGCCTGGGCGGATAGCGGACCGAACACACAGGCCGCTTCAAGCGCGCCGATGACCGAATCATCCGCTTCGAGCTCATCCGTATCCACCACGTAAGGCGCCAGGTGAGAGGTCGGGCGTGAGCGGTAGCGAACGACGCCATCTGCGGCATCGCGATAACTTCCGGCCACACCGAGATGAACCAGTTGCTTGCCCTTGTTTTCATACATGGGCAGAAGCGTGAGACGGGCGGTGGAGTTGTAACCGTCGCCCGACGTTTCATTTCCGTATGAGTCCGATTCGCGGTAGATGCCGGCGTACAGTGAACCTCGAGATCCCATGACCGGGCGGATGAACATCACGCCGGTGTTGAAAAACGGTTCAAGGGCCGAGTTCAGGCCCCGCTCCATGAACGTGATGTATTTGTTGCTGGTGAGGATTTCCAACCCGAGAGGCTCTTCACGATGACCTACGAGGACGCGGTGGAAGAAGGGTACGTCATTATGGCCGATATAGACGCGGGCAAAATCGACGTCGCCGCCGGCAAAATCATATTCGGCGCTGAACTCCCATACCTCGTAGATGGTGCCGCCGAGATAGAGCCGTGCCCGGCGAAACTCAGTGCCATCGGTAAAATCACCGGTCGCATCCTCAAGCTCCGATTCGGCATCAAAGAAGGCGGTATCGATCTGGAGACGGCCGCCGAGTTTCAGGTCAAAACGTTTGTCATCGCTCACCATGCGGATTCCTTTGTTCCAGCGAAGGGTCAGGATGTCGTCGCCGCCCGAGGCGGAATCCGCTTCAAGGGCGGACAAACGGCGGTCGAGATCTTCGATCGAGGGCAGGGCGCCGTTGTCGGCGGCGAGTACGGTGGCGGCGGATAGCAGGCAGAGAGCCAGTGTGTATGAGATACGGCGTTTCATGTTCATTCCTATTCTGATTGTAAAGAGTCGGGATTTATGTATCGGAGCGGCGGTGACTGATCGCCTCCATCAAGCGGTTGCCGTCGAGGATTGAAACATAGGGAAGAAGATTTTCTTCCTCGGCGAGCACGTAGTCGGTCAATTGCTTCCTGACCACCGCCTGCAGATCCTCCGGGGACCATGGCTTGGCGATGTAATGCTGCAAATCGGCTTCGTTGATGGCCTTGATGGTATCCTCATGTCCGGCCTGGCCGGTGATCAGCACTTTGCGGATCGGCCGGTGGGCCGGTTCGCGATGAAGATCAACAAGGAATTCCACGCCGTTCTTTCCAGGAAGCATGTGGTCGCAAAGGATGAGACCGACCCGGTCCCCGGCATCTTCCGCTTCTCCGATGACGGAACGGGCATCATCGACATCTTCCGAGCATTCAATCCGGAACGTACCGGCAAAGGGTGCGAGATCACGTTGAATCGCATCGCGGACTTCTGATTCATCCTCGACGCATAGAATTACTACCTTGTTCATGTTGCGGCTCCTGTTTGCTCTTCGGTTGCTGATTCTTCGGGTGAGTGGATCGGCAGGGTGACGACAAAACGGGTTTGACCGGGCTTGGACTCAGCGTGAATGGTCCCGTGGTGCCGAGTCACAATGTTCCGGCAAATCGGCAAGCCCAGGCCGAGACCAAACTCCACCCGTCCCTGCCGGGTCGTGAACTTGACGTCGAAAATACGGTCAATGTGCTCAGGGGGTATGCCCGGCCCGCTGTCCTGGATGGCAACCATGATACGATTGCCGTCGAGCGCGCCGGTGGAAACCGTCAGCGTGCCCCGGCCGTTCATGGCCTGAATGGCATTTGATATGAGATTGGTCCAGACCTGGTTGAGCTCGCCGGGATTGCCTTCGATCCTCGGAACATCGTTGTAGTCCCGATCCACGGTAATGTCCCGAAGCTTGTTGGAGAACAGCAGAAGAGTATCTTCGATTCCCTCGTGAACATCGATGTCATGAACCCGGGTTTCGTCGGACCGGATATACGAGCGAAGACTCTTTACCAGACCGGCAATTCGCTCTGCACAACTGTTCACGTTCCGGATGGCGCTTCCGATCTGGCTGCAGCGCTCGATGCAGTCAATCCCGTGATCCTGTTCGTCCCGTGGCAACCGGGCGAGAATGCCGTCGAAGGTTGCCTTGTCGCTGATCCCGGCCTGGACGAGTCGCTGGGCCAGTTGCTCATCCCCGATTGCATTCGCCAATTCCGAACGCAATTGGCGCTGCTCCCGGGTTGATACCGGTTTGCGACGGATGGATTCTTCGATCATATCGCCGATCCATGTGCAGGCGGGCACGCTGCTCATCAGGGTGACCAGGTCCTGACGGATGTATTCGGCGGAACGGCAGATGGCGGCCACCGGGTTGTTCAGTTCGTGGGCGATGCCCGCGCTCATCTGGCCGAGGGTTGCCATTTTTTCCGTTTCCACGAGCAGGGTCTGGGTTTGTTTGAGATCGCGGAGGGCCTGGTCGAGGTTGTCCTTCTCCCGGGCCAGGGTTTCGTTGAGTGACAGCACTTCCATCTGCAGCTCCACTGCGCGGCGGTTCCGGGCGGCCATGGACCGCATGAGAACGGAGATGAAGGAAACCGGAAGCTGCGGGTCGCGCTGCAATGCTTTGTCGAGATCGCGCGTGGAGATCTTGAGCATGGTGATGGGGGTTGCGGCTCGGGCATGAAAGAACGACCGGCGACGGGTTGCCAGGGCCAGCAGACCGATGATTCTGCCGCTGGTCTGGGAATGAAAGATGACCTCACGGCCTTCAATGATCCTGAACAGGGATACGCGGCCTTCCAGAATGATCCAGATCCCGTCCACCTCATCCCCTTCGCGGAGAAAGACCGCTCCCCGCTCAAGCTGCTGCCGGTCCGGATACCCGAGCGCCTCGTCGAGATGAGCGATCATGCCGTCTTCAACCTCGCGGTCGGGTTTCCCGAGGTCTTCGAGGAAACTCCTCTGAAGCTTCTTCATCTTCTGCCCGAGGTCCTTGACCCGCATCTCCGAATCCACCAGGGCGTGCGACAGCATTTCAACATCAAGAAGCTCGGTCAGATCCTCGATCAGTTCGGGCGCATTGTGAATCGTGTATTCGGTCAGCAGGAATCGGATCGTCCGGGTCAGGTCCTGAAGCTTCCAGGGTTTGCGGAGATTGCCGTTGAGGGCGCCGCGGTTCAGGATGCGGGTGAGATCGTCCGAGGTCGCCCGGGCGGAGAGGATGAGCTTCATGGATTTCCGGTAATACGTGTCCTCCTGAAGCTGCAGTAGCAGGTCGCCGCCATTCATGCCGTGCAGGGCATAATCCACGAGGAAGATCGGCACGTGGCGTTGATCCGCGCGGGCTCGCTCAGCGACATCAAACAGCTCGGAGGGCGTGATACAACCCTCGACGTCAATCTTATCACCGCAGATCGAGCGGATATCCCGGACGATGGCGTTCAGGACATCCGGCTCGTCATCCGCACATATGATGACCGGTCGGTTCATGTTCCGTCATTACATCAGTTTCAGCAGCGACCAGGTGAGCGGCGCCACGTAGACAAACAGGAGAAAACCGACAAGCCCGATGAGCACGCCGGTAATCGCCATGTGCTTGGTTTGAATAACCCCGGTGCTGTAGGCAATGGCGCTGGGCGGGGT
>JAUIHQ010000228.1 GCA_030432155.1 bacterium
CCTGATTCATGTGGAAGACCTTGCGGCGTTTCTGCTTCACACCGCCACCCATCCTCGTGCGACCGGGGAGGTATTTATCTGCGGCAATGAGTCGCCGGTGGATCTGGAGACAATCATCACCACCGCGGCGGAGTGTTTCAGGGTGGAAAACCGCTTTGTACGGGTTCCCGAGCAACCGGTGAAAATGGCTGCAGTCCTATGTGAGAAGATGTGCCAGCCCCTGGGTGTACGGCCGCCGCTTCACTCGCGCCGGGTGGCCTTTTTCACCAAGGATCGCGCGTTTGACACGAGCAAAATGCGCACGATGCTGGAGTTTACCCCGAAGCACGGGAACCTGGAGGGCATACGTGAAACCGCCCGCTGGTATGCCGAGAAGGGCTGGGTTCGCTCAAAAGGAATGCAAGCGACATGACGTTCCGGAAAGCCGTGGTTACGGTTCTGCAGAAAACACGTCTGAACCGCCTTGCCCACAAGGTCTACTACAATCACGTCCACGGCTTCGACGCCGCCACCCGCCCGACCACCCGGGGCGTGGAGCAGGCCTTCGCCCTCGCCGATCAACAGGGAACGCTGACCCGGGGCGATTACTACGAATTCGGCCTGTTCAAGGGATTCTCGTTCTGGTGGGCGCAAAAAACGGCGCGAAATTACAATGCGCCGGAGCTTCGTTTTTTCGGATTTGATTCGTTTGAAGGCCTGCCGGAGGTGGAAGGGCGCGACGTGACATCGAACGATGACTTCTACAAAGGCCAGTATTGCTGCTCCCTGGACTCGGTAAAAGCATCGCTGGACGGCAAAGGCGTGGACTGGGACCGCACGTTCCTGACCAAGGGATATTTCAACGAGTCGCTGACGCCGGCGCTGAGGGAGCAGTTGGCCATGGGCCGGATCGCGATCGCGCTGATCGATTGCGATTTGTATTCCTCCACCGTGGATGTCCTCACCTTTATCGAGCCGATGCTTATGGACGGCACCATTCTCGTGTTCGACGACTGGAATTGCTTCAACGAAGATAACGAGCGGGGGCAGCGCAAGGCCTTTGCCGAATTCCAGGAAAAGCATCCCTCCCTGACCGCTGAACCGGCATTCTCCTACGGAACCTGGGGACAGGCTTTCCGCATCGGTCTACCCGCCTGATCGGTTCGATACGGCACGCTGGTTGCGACCTGCCGGACGATCGGCAGCACCCATTGGACTTTTTCCGATTCTGGCGGATAGTACCGGCGCATGAGCGAGTATCCGGTCATACCGATCTTTCCGTTGCCGCTGGTGGCCTGTCCCACCGAGCCGGTACCCCTCCATATTTTCGAGGAGCGGTACAAGGCGATGGTCCGAGATCTGCGGAACGAGGACGGCGGCTCTTTCGGCCTTTTTTTTGAAGAAGGGGAGGCCATCGAGCCGGTCGGAACCCTGATGTCCATCGCCACCATTCTCAAGGAGTACGACAATGGGCGCATGGACCTCGTTGCACTCGGTGGCCGCCGTTGCCGGATCCGGACGATCCGCGCGGATCATGCCTACCGGAGTGCGGAGGTGGAGTTGCTGATGGATGTCGTTCCCGATTGGGATGAACGGCTGGCCACCGAGGCATTCAGCCTTCACCGGACCATCATTCATACCGTGACCGGTTCGCCGCCGCCGGATTCGATGTATGAGGGCACGGGAGCCCTGTCGTTCCTGCTCGCCCAGTCATCCAATCTCACCCCCCGCCAGAAGCTCGAGCTGATTACCATGTGCAGCGAGGATGAGAGACTTCGGTTTCTGGTCGGGCATCTCTCCACGATGCAGAAGGACATGGAGCGGCTGCAGGCCACGTACCAGGCGATACACCACAGTTGGGACCTGCAGAAATTCTTCTTTGAATGGAAAGGAAAACAAGGGTCATGACAGCGCCGGAGCTGCACATTACGAACATGGACGGCGAGACGATTCTGGTGTCCTCTCAAGTGATACCCCGGACGCTGGAGGAAGTCTTCGCCTTTTTCTCGAAAGCGGAAAACCTCGAAACCCTGACCCCGCCCTGGCTCGGTTTCCGTATCCTCACCCCTCTGCCGCTCGTGATGCGGGAAGGCGCACACATCGATTACCGGATCCGCCTGCATGGATTTCCGATGAGATGGCGCACATTGATTTCAGTCTGGGAAAAGCCGTTTCGTTTCGTGGATGAACAGGTTCGGGGACCGTACCGGAAATGGCGGCATGAGCACCGATTTGAAGCTGTCGAGGGCGGGGTTCTTTGCCGTGACCGTGTGGAATATATTGTGCCGGGGGGCACTCTGGTGAACCGGTTGCTGGTGGAACCGGATGTGCGGAAGATTTTCCTGTTTCGGCAACGTCAGATGGCCGCGTTGTTTCCTCCCCGATCCATGGATGTGGCGGTGTGACCCTTCAAGCGGGTCATCGGTCGTCCGGTCGACGGGTCTGCCAGCCGTAGGTTCGGTAGGACCAGTCGACCTTTCCATTCGCGATGTCGAGTACGCCGTAACCTTCGGGGGTGCCGTGCCATGAACCCCGCCACCACTTTCCGCATACCGCTCCGCCGGTCGTGAACGTGGTGGATCCCCAATCGATCATCTCGTTTACGTGAAGATGTCCCTGGAGAACCATCAGGAGGTTGTGGTCCCGGAAGGTTTCGAGGACCTCGCGGTTGTTGATGGTCACGCGATTCTCCGGTGCGGGGGCGGTGGCCCCGGCAACCGCCTGGTAAAATGCCGTCATCAGCGGCATGTGGCAGAGTACAATGACCGGGGTGTCCTGGTCGACCCGGGCAAGGTCATCCCGGATCCACGCCAGTTGCGCCTCATCCACCCGGCCGCGGTACGGCATGTCGCCGCCGGTGATGTCGAACGGATCGAGAAACATGATGTGCAACCCGTCGGCATCGAATGATCGGTAGGTGCGCTCCAACCCCATTTCCCGGAGAAAAACGGCACGCGGATCCGCTGCGGGTTCCGAACCGTCCTCCGGGGCCGCGGCGACGAGATCATGGTTGCCGATCGCGGCATGGGGATGCGGGGTTATGGTTTCGTGCATGTCCCGGTATACATCCCACCGGTGCGAAACCGCTTCGGCCGGGCTCTGGAATCCGTCGGTGATCAAATCCCCGCCGCACAGGACAAGGTCGGCATGTTCGCCCGACATCTTACGTGCGGCCGTCATCATCGCCTCCGGCGTATCCCACTCCTTCCGGGCATGTATGTCGGTATAATACACAATACGGAGGCGGCCCGCCCGGCCGGTTTCCGCGGCGCGGGAACGGAAGACCGGCCAGCCTGCCACTGCGGCTCCGCCGAGGGCCGCTTGCTTCAGGAAGGCGCGCCGGGGGATCCTCATGCCGGCGATTCCGTGTGTTTCCATGCCTGCCGCCAGAGGATCAGGGTCAGAAGCAGCAGGCCTCCGGTCAGTCCCTGAAGCTGGGAGCGGGTGAACCGGGTGAACAGACTCGCGCTGACCTTGCTGGTGTAGATCGTGTCGAGATCCGCGGCGGGGCGGATCTGTTCGGTGAAGTCCGGCGCCCAATAGAACGAGGAGCGCCGGTAGATGGCAGGGAAATAGCGGTCGAGGATCTGGTGTTCGCGATACGCCACGGTTGCATTGTCGCGCATCATGTCCGCATCGGTGGAGCGGATGGCCTGCATGGCGTAACGGTCGCGGCGGAACAGATGGACCCTCACTTCGTGCATGTAGGGATCGCCGAAGGACGTGAACCGTTCGAGGTATGCTCCGTACAAATTGTTGGATTTGTATTTTTCCAGGACCGGGATCATGTCCGGGGCACGCTGCCGATCGATCCCGGCCAGCCGGTCGGGGGCGATCCGGGTGAAGAAGACCAGGCCTGCTTCCGGATCCTCCACCCGGTATCCGTACTCCACCATCGGTTCATCGATGGAAAGCACCGAGGGAATCAGCCGCGCATAGGCGGCGATCAGGCCGGGAGTATTGGATACCATGAACAGCCAGAAGAGCATTTGCAGGGTGATGATCATGCCGGTCAGGTGGATCGACCGCCGGGTGGGCCGTTCCCGGATGTAATGAGGTCGAAGCCCGCCGGCAAACGCCGTCATCATCAGGATGGCGGCGGTGAGGTTGATGAGAATGTCTCGAAAGTCGAAAAACCGTCGGGGGATGATCCACTGAATGAACTCATCGGTCATGCCCGCGATGCCGCAGAGCATGGCGGTCGCAACGTAAATGAGGGGATCACGAATTCGATGACTGAACGCCCGGAATACGAGGATCGCCAGCACGCCGTACTGGACGAAATGAAACGCTTCTTCCGGGGCGGCCCGTAGCTGGAAGGTGAGGTATGTAAACAGCCCGGCGATGCCGAACAGCCACAGGGTGCGGCCGGGCGACAGCATATCGCGGTTTCGGGCCAACACGCGCAATGCCGCAGCCAGGCCGAGTGCAATGGCCCCGAGCACGACGAACAGGAATGTGTTCCGCCCTGCCGTCTCATACACAAACTGCTGAAGGCTGCGGGCGAGGGGGACGGTCACGAGAATAAACAACATCCACAGACCCGCCCACATCCAGGACGTTGCTTCGTCTTCGCGCGGCGGTTGCCGAATCATGATGCCCGCTGTCCGTTCATGGCTCTGTTATCCCTTCCCCAGCGCCGGAACACAAGCGCAAGCAATACCCAGCCGGCGATGATCAACAGCCAGAGTCCTGTTTCCGACACATCGGTGATGAGATGGTCGCTGACCGGACTGAAGTATGAGGTTTCCGGCCCGCGGCGTTGTACGCGTTTGCGGATGGCATCCGGCCACACCGCCCCGGCGGATGTGAGGGTGTTGGTAAAGAACCGCTCGAGAATGAGGTTCTCGTGATAGGCAATCGTGAGGTGATCGGAGAAGATGTCCGGATCGTCGCGGTATTTGTATGCGGACCCGAGATACCGGTCCCGGCGGAACAGGTGAACGCGGGCCTCGTGCAGGAACGGCTCGGTTCCCGAAGGATAGGCCTGAAGAAATGACGCATAGTCGCCGGGAAACGATTGAATGGTCCGGCCGTCCGTCGGGCCGTCGATGCGATCCAACTCGTGAAGTTCGTCGAGGGTGAACCGCGAATAAAAGGTGCCCACACCCGGTACGTTGTGTCTATACCCGTATTCACTCATTACGCTTTCGTTGGCGACGAGAAACGAAAGAAAGGGAATACGGGAGGCATACCAGTCGACCTTTCGCGGAGTGTTGGAAAACGTGAGGCCTGCGAGGAGGAGCAGCAACGACCCCCCGGCACAGACCAGGCGCACCCCCCGCGGGGAGGCCGGCCACCGGATGCCTGACGGCATGATCACAAAGTGGATGAAAGCCTGTACAAGGGCGGCGGCCATGACATTCAGCCGGATGTCCCGGACATCCCAGTAGCGCCCGGGAAATGCCCACTGCAGTATTTCGTCGAGGGTGGCCACCAGCACCACGGCATAGATGCTGAGAATGTAGATGGTCGGATCGCGAAAGCGGTAACTGATCGCCCGGAACACAAGCAGGCTCAACACGCCGTATTCAAAGAAGTGAATGGCTTCGTTCGGGGTCTGCAGAAAGCGGTCCAGCACCACCCAGGAGAGACCGCAGATCGCGATCAGTCCCATGATCTGCCGCACGAGGCGCCGTTTGGGTCGCCGCAGGGCATAGATCAGAAGAATGCTGAATGCGAACAGGCTGAATGCGAGCGAGACCAGGAACAGGGAACGTGCACCGCCCCGTTCGGCGGCATAGGTCTGGATGGCCCGGGCAAACGGAATGGTGAAAAAAATCAGGACCGACCACCCCGCCACCGCGGCCCACGCCCAACCTTCACGCTGTTTCCATGATATGCGCATCCGTTTCCCCGGGTAAACTATGGCAGAGCCGGAGGGTGGGTAGCAAGGGAGATGGACCGGGACAGGAAGACGGAAGACGGAAAACGGAAGACGGAAAATCCGAATTTCCAACTTGATCAAGCACGGCCATGAGAAACAATTTGAGGAAACCTGAAACCTGAAACCTGAAACCTGAAACCTGAAACCTGAAACCTGAAACCTGAAACCTGAAACCTGAAACCTGAAACCTGAAACCTGAGCCGACCGAAGGGAGACGGGCTGCCCGAAGGGCAGCAGCGAAGCGGCAAACCTGAGCCGACCGAAGGGAGACGGGCTGCCCGAAGGGCAGCAGCGAAGCGGCAAACCTGAGC
>JAUIHQ010000229.1 GCA_030432155.1 bacterium
TGAGGATCTTGTCGATCTCGCCGGCGCGTTCGATGACGCCTTCGGTGGACTCGGCGGCGAGCAGAAATCCGAAGAGGAAGCCGAAGAATGGCACCCCGGACAGAAATCCTGACCGGTATCAAATCCTGATAACAAAGCCGGCATGGTTCGCCATGCCGGCTTTTTTCGTATAGGATTCAGGCCAGCGATGACAAACACACCCGATAGTCACGGCCGGGCCGGCAGCGGAAAATCGCCGGTGACCCTCCAGCAGATCGCGGAGCTGGCCGGCACGTCCAAAAGCACGGTCAGCCGCGTGGTCAGCAACGATCCGCGGATTTCCCGAGCCACCTCCGACCGGGTCTGGGCCGTCATGAAGAAACACGGATACCGGCCGAATGTGTTCGCCCGCGCCCTCGCCGGCGGGAAAACCGGACAGATCGGTGTACTCACCAGCAACATCAGCAGCGGATTTTTTGCCGAGGTGATCCGGGGGATCGACCTGCAGACCGCCGCATCGCAAAATCATCTCCTCGTCTCCATTGCCCACGGAGGCGATGATTACGCCAGGTTGTTCAACGAATTGTCGCTGAACGGTCAGGTGGACGGACTCGTACTCGTGGATCCGCCTCTCGATCTGCTGGGCCGGGACCTGGAATCCGGACATATTCCCCTGGTCCTGTGCGCCTGCGCTGTACCGTTGGAGGCGGAAAGCTGGCGGTGCGTTGACAGTGTGACCGTCGACAATCAGCGGGCCATGCATGAGATCGTCGAACATCTTGTCGGGACCGGATACCGACGACTCGTTCATCTCGCCGGACCGTCTTCGATCTATGATGCCGGGCAACGTAAACTGGCCTTTCTCGATGCGGTTCAACGTCATGCCGGTATCGTCGCCGATGTGATTGAAAATCACCTGATCCGGGATGATGGAAGCAGAACGATGCGGGAGCGCTATTCGGATCCCGATACCTGGCCGGATGCCATCGTGGCCTTCAACGACTCCGTCGCCTGCGGTGTTCTTGCCGACATGCATCGCGTCGGCCGTTTCGTCGCGGTCACCGGTTGGGATAACGGTCCGGAAACCGAGGTTCTCGGGATCACGTCGGTGGAAATGCCGCTGACCGGGCTGGGGGAGGAATCCGCGCGGTGCCTGTTCGATCGCATCCATGGAAAGGTCGAGCAGAAGGCCATGGGGCGGACCACCATGCTGGAGAACAGCCTGCACATTCGATCCTCCTCCCTCAAAGCTTGATCGGCGTATGATCTCCCCTTGGATCTACCTCCCCTTTTAGCAGGCTACTGAGGACCGGGCCCATCCGGTTTACTGCCTTGCAATA
Organism: bacterium; assembly: GCA_030432155.1. Classification (GTDB taxonomy): domain Bacteria; phylum Verrucomicrobiota; class Kiritimatiellia; order CAIVKH01; family CAIVKH01; genus JAUIHQ01. Next base: position 1,320 of record JAUIHQ010000229.1, read on the forward strand.
TCCAGATACAATGAGTCGGACTATTTAAAGTCCCACATTGTTGATACCGCCATCCGAATGTACGTTCGACTGGGTTACCGCCGCGTCAGATCATCCCAGGAGTAGGGAGTGCAGTTATGATTCGAGATACATTTGTGCGAAATCCATTGTTCCCGATGGCAGGCGTTCTCTGTGCGTTCTGGATCACCGCAACCTCGTTGGTGGCGGACTCGACGGATGCAGAATCCCTGCCGATCATCAAGTTTACCTACTCACCCGCCCACGGATTGGGGCAGGAAAAAGGTGTGTGCCGGCGAGACCCCAGCGATGTGATCAAGGTTGGCGACACCTACTATGTCTGGTATTCGAAGGTGCTGGATGAACCGGGCGCCTTCAAGTATCCGCACGGCTATTCGGCCACGATATGGTATGCTACATCCAAGGATGGTCATCATTGGGAGGAGCAGGGGGAGGCGCTCGGAAAGGGCGGTCCGGGAGCGTGGGATGAAGAGGGCGTATACACGCCGGGCATTCTGGTTGCCGACGGAAAGTACTACCTCGGGTATGACGGCGCCGACAAGCCGTGGAGCGATGTCAGCCCGGCTTCGGAAGGGCTGGCTATCTCGGACTCGCCGGATGGACCTTGGACACGGCATCCCGACAATCCGCTCAACCGACCGACACAGCCCCGCTATCCGTTTGACCACCCCCGCAACTTTGATAGCTTTCGCGTCTGCGACGTCAGCCTCATCGTACGTGACGGAAAGTACTGGTGGTACTACAAGGGGAGAGGACATGATCGAACCCCCGCCCAGACCATGATGGGGGTCGCGATCGCCGACGATCCCGCGGGACCCTATATCAAGCATGCGGAGAACCCGGTGGTTCAGGGGGGGCATGAAGTGCTGGTGTGGCCTCACGGCAAGGGAGTGGCCGCACTGATCGGCTGGGTCGGTAAGGATGGGGTGAACCGTACGATTCAGTATGCACCGGACGGCATCAACTTCCGTGCAGTCGCCCATGTTCCCAATCCTCCGGGGGCGCCCGGCGGATATCGGCCCGATGCATTCACCGACATCGAGGATGCCGAGCCCATGAGCTGGGGTCTCGGGATGAGTCATCCGGACCGAGGTGATCCTTACCTGTACCGGTTCGACTGCGATCTTTCGGGTCTCGACCTCGGAGATTGAAAAATGGCGCCAAATGCCAAGGTGAATTAGGAAACGAGACAGCCGAGTGCCCTAGCTGCTCTGACCGGGCGAAGAAATCCCGGCTTCGCTGGACAATGTTCAAAACAGGAGAATTGCTGTGAAGATGAATGATAAGAGATCTTCCGGTCCATGGCTCGCCCGATATGTATGGTTGATTGCGGCCGTGATACTCACCGGCCTGGTGTATGCGGACTCAAATCAGGAAAAGCATCCGGACATTGAGTTTGCCTATCACGCGATCACCGGCCTCGGTCCGGAAGAAGGCGTCATGCGCCGTGATCCAAGCGACATCATCAAGGTCGGTGATCTGTATTACATCTGGTATACGAAAGGTGATGAATTTCACGGGTGGAATGGGACTGTCTGGTATGCAGTCTCGCCGGACGGCTGGAACTGGGAAGAGCGCGGCGAGTCGGTGGCACGAGGTCCGGGTGAACGATGGGACTCGCTGGGGGTATTCACCCCGAACATCCTGGTGGCTGATGATCGGTACTGGCTGTTCTTCAATACTGCACCCAAGGGGTTCGGTGAATGGACAAAAACGGCCATCGGGATGGCCGTCGCCGATCATCCCGACGGACCATGGAAAAAACAGGATGAGCCGATTTTGATTACCGATTCCGATACGAACAAGTTTGACAGCGTTCGCGTCGACGACACGTGCTTCGTCATGCGGGACGGCCGTTACTTCATGTACTACAAGGGCAAGCAGTGGGGATTAAGCTGGCGGGAGACCAAGCAGGGGCTCGCGATCGCGGACGAGCCCGGCGGGCCCTATACGAAGGTTGAGGAAAACCCCGTGATCCCCGCCGGACACGAAGTCATGGTCTGGCCCTACGGTGAAGGTGTGATGTCGTTGATCAACATCGGGCCGGAACCCTACTGGGAATCGTTGCAGTACAGCGACGACGGCATCCATTTCCGCAAAATTGCGGACACCGGCCGTGTTCCCGGAGCAGCCGGCTTCTACCGCCCGGAAGCGTTTACGGACAGCGGCAAGGGCGGTATGCCGGAATGGGGCATCCATATTGGATACACCGATGGCTTTCTCCCTCACCTCGAACGGGTCGAATGCAGATGGCCCGATCCGGACAGCCTGGCAACCAGCATTGCGCCTGAATAAGATCAACGGCGATCCCGGTTTTGTTCGCCGGTCAAAGCGAATCAACCCCGGCGGCGGGCAGCATTTTCCGGGGTGTTCCGTCGTCGGTCATGACCGGTATCATTCCACAGGGGCGAGAATTCTGTTGCAGGTCAGACAGAAATTCAACGGCCTGCCGTTTCAGTTCCACAGTCCGGGCGGGAAATACATCGGCCAGGTTTCTTGATTCTCCGATATCCTCTTCCAGATTGTACAGCGCTTCGGACCCCACCGCGTACTTCCACACCCCCCGGCGAACAGCACCCATGTGCTGTTCGTTGTGCACATAGTAAAACGCCTGACGCGGCGAATCCGTTTCCTCAGAATCTGTAAGATACGACAGCATGTTGATACCGTCGCGGACAGGAGTCGGCGGTACCTCGGCCCCCGCCATGGCCGCCAAGGTGGGGTAAAAATCCATCACCGTCACGATGCCCTTCTTCACCCGTCCCGAATCAATCCGTTCAGGCCATCGCATGACGCAGGGAACCCGCACGCCGCCCTCCAGATGGGTTTGCCCCTTCCGCCCGCGAAGAGGGCCGGAGCTTCCGACGATCGGTCCGTTGTCCGACGTGAATACAACGAGGGTGTTGGCGGCGATACCACATTCATCCAATGCGTTCAAAACCTCACCGGTGCTCCAGTCCAACTCCTCGATTGCCGCCGGGTACAGGAAATCCCTCGATGAAGGTTTCCCCGGTTTGATTGAGTTCAACTGCTCCTCGGAAAACCGCTCCTTGAACCGATCCGAAACATGAATCGAGCGATGCGGCATCGAATGGGAAAGCAGCAGGAAGAACGGGCGTTCACGGTTCTCATGAATAAACGTTACCGCCTCCTCGGTATAGCGGCGGGTCAGATTGTCCTGTTCCGGCATCCACTCGATGATCTCTTCATTCCGGTACAGGGGAAGAGGCGGAAACAGGCCCGGATGATCAACCGGATTTACGACATTACTGGTGGGCAGTCCGAAAAAGGAATCGAACCCGTTCCGGTTGGGCATGAAGTCCGGCAGATCACCGAGATGCCACTTTCCAATCAGACCTGTCCGGTAGCCCGCCGCCTGCAGAAGCTCACCCAGTGTGATTTCCTTCGGATTGATGCCAATGGCGCACCCATCGACAATCGATATACCGTGATTCAATTCCGGCCACAGGAAAGGCCCCGGCCAGTCCTTCGGAAAGGCAGTGGGCAGCAGCACCTTGGCCAGTCCTACCCTTTGTGCATAACACCCGGTCATCAGGGCCGCCCGGGAGGGCGTACATGAAGCCCCTGCCATGTAAAAGTCCGTCAGTTTCAGTCCCTGAGCGGCCAGGGAGTCGATGTGCGGCGTTCGGATTGTATCCGAACCATAGCAGGCGAGATCTCCGTAGCCCATATCATCGGCCAGAATAAAAACCACACTTGGCCGATGGTTCCGGTCTGCAGCCATGGCTATGCCCGCCCAGACCATAATCAGGACGAGAGTGAGAACGATGTGTCGTGACCGGGTTTTGAGGGTTCGATTCATGTCATGATCCTTCATCGGGAAAGCTGGACTGAGCAAGCTCATGAACATCCTTTTTTCCGGCGTTCGAGCAGTACACCCGTTTGACACGTGAACATTGAGGGGCCCCGGCATATGGAGTTTAGTTTGACCGGAAATCCATTGCGGGAGGAGCCTGTTTTAATCATTTCCGGATCATTTCCGGAAAACTTTCATTTCGACTCCCTTCACGTCATGCCGGGGTGCAAGCCCGACGATTGTCACCGATGTATACTGTTACGCCGATGAAATAGACACACGAGGGCGCCGATTCCCAGCAGGATACCTGTGGTGGGCTCAGGGACAACGACCCAATCACTGTTCTCATCCACAACACCAACATCCCACAACGTAGCCGTTCCATCGGTGGGCAGGCTGCCGACATGAACAACTGCGGTATCAAAATAATACAACCCCGTGGGCGAAGAGGGGAGGTTCCCGCTTCCGGAAGATGGGGCTGTCCAGATCCGGGCGTACAACGTGTCTGACGGCGAAACAGCCAGAGTCTCAATGCCGGCGAAGGTGCCATCGGCATTATCACTACGCCCAATCCAGTCGAAAAACGCCAGGATGTCACCATCGGTAAGTCCCGTATCCCCTGCATCGTACGGATGTAAATCGGGGGGATCTGCGGTCATGTCGGTACCCGCAATGATGATCTGCACCAGGTACCCAACCGTTTGATCAATATTGCCGACCAGCTCGGTTCCCGTTGGTCCTTCCGCCGAGGCTCCGCCCGTGGTGAACCAGCGAATGAGAATGTCACCTCTGGCGTGGTTCAGCGAACTGCAAATGACAATGCATAGAATAATCAGTTGAATCTTCATCGTAGAACCCTCCGCGAGCATTGCATCTTGCGAGGCGATGTTCCCGCTATAGTCCGGAACGCTTCCATGAACCCTTCGCGTGATAGAACACGTGCGGCGACAACGCCGTCGAATCTGTTTGGAAATACGTCGATGGGTAACCTGTAAATCGATTCCCGACCGGAACCCAGG
>JAUIHQ010000230.1 GCA_030432155.1 bacterium
AGTCCGGCTGTATATTATTCGTCAGTCCGTTCAACCTGGTGCACGCGGACTGCATGAATCCCTGTACGCATGGTCAGCGCCCGCAAACCCCAATCGGCAATCGCCAATCGGAAATCGGCAATCAATCCCTATCCACCGCTGGTGGGGACGGCGAGGAAGACGTGGTCGCCTTCGTAGAGCGTCTGGGCATGGGGGGCCTTGCGCTCGTTGACGAAGGCGGATACGCAGTGCATGTGATCCTCCTCCACCTCCAGATGCTCCAGCAGGTCGATGATGGTCCAGCCTTCGGAGATGTCGAGCTCGGTTCCGCTACGGACCGGGGCTTTGAACATCGCGACATATTCCAGCGTCACCTTCATGATGAAACTCTACCACATCCGAACCCTCCCGGCGATGCTGATCGGCATGCACTGGAGAGGGCTTTTCCATAGTGGTTTTGCCTATTTGACAATCAGGGGCATGAAACCGTTTTCGTTTTGATCCAACAGGTCCGGGGGTGGAGACTGAAAGGTCGTGATGTTGAGAAAGCAGGTGATGCGATGAAGTTGCTTGAACAGATGCAGGAAGACGTACTTGAGCGGGCGGTCATGCGGGCACGGGAGCGCGGAGTGGTGCTGCCGACCATCGCCCAGATGATGGATCCCTCGACGGTTCCGGAGCCGGTGAAGAAGAAGCTCGGGGCCCTCGGCTTGTGGGACATCAATCCCCTGAACCTGTTCCGCATTACCTGGAAGAATGATCCGGTCCCGTCCGGCGGCGGGTTCGGTCATGGCAACTGGTTCGAGTTCCCGTCCGCGTTGACCGGGGTCGAAGCCCGGATTGTCGGCCTTGTCGGGAAATGGTTTCCCACCGGCGCGCATAAAGTCGGGGCTGCGTATGGATGCCTCGTACCGCGGCTGGTCTCGGGTCACTTTGATCCCACCACCCAGAAGGCGGTCTGGCCATCGACCGGGAATTATTGCCGCGGCGGGGCCTATGATTGTTCCCTGCTGGGGTGCCCGGCGATTGCGATTCTGCCCGAGGGGATGAGCCGCGAACGGTTCGAGTGGCTGAAGGAAATCGGGACCGATGAGATCATCGCCACGCCGGGTACCGAATCGAACGTCAAAGAGATCTACGACAAATGCTGGGAGCTGCGCCGGGAACGCGGCGACGGCATCGTGATCTTCAACCAGTTCGAGGAGTTCGGCAATGCGATCTGGCATTACCACGTGACCGGCTCGTTCATCCGCGAGGTGTTCGATCGGGCGTATGCCGGGGGATCGTCGAGGCTGGCCGCCTACGTGAGCGCGACCGGCTCGGCGGGTACGATCGCGGCCGGGGATTACCTGCGCAAGCATCACCCCGGGGTACGGGTCACCGCGGCCGAGGCTCTCCAGTGTCCGACCCTGTATCAGTTCGGGTTCGGGGCCCACCGGATTGAGGGCATCGGCGACAAGCATGTGCCGTGGATTCACAATGTCCGCAACACCGACGCGGTGGCGGCGATTGACGACGAGGCGGTGATCCGCCTGATGCGCCTGTTCAATGAACCCGAAGGCCGGGCCTATCTCGCGGAGTGCGGCATCCCCGCGGAAACGGTGGAGAATCTCGATCTCGCCGGCATCTCCTGCATCTGCAACCTGCTGGCCGCGATCAAGACCGCGAAGTATTACGGCATGGATAAGGACGACGTGATTTTTCTCCCCATGACCGATTCCATGCAGTTGTATTCGTCAAGGCTCGAAGAGCAGCGCGAGCTGGAGGGGGCCTATACCCGCGATGATGCGATCGCCGACAAAGCCCGCTACCTCGACGGCATGTCGATCGATTACATCCGCGAGTTGTCCTGGTCCGACCGCAAGGCGCTGCACCAGTTCAAGTATTTCACCTGGATCGAGCAACAGGGACGGGATGTGGAAGAGCTGCGCGAGTTGTGGGATGCCGCTTTCTGGGATGATGTATTCTCGGAGGAACGAATCCGCGAATGGGACCGCCGCATCACCGCGTTTAATGAAGCCGCCGGTGTGTCGATTGCCTGAGCCCGGTTTTCCAGGCATTGGAAAACAGCAGGCGAAGAATTCCAATCATTGGAAAAGGAGAACATGAATATGAGCACGGATTATCTTGCTTTGTCCCGCGAATGGGAGCCGAAACTGACCGCCTTCTTTCGCGACCTGATCGCGATCAAGTCGCTGAGCAGCGAAGAGGGCGATGTGGTGGCCCGGATTGAAAAGGAAATGAAAGACCTCGGGTATGACGAGGTGACGATCGACCCGATGGGGAACATCCTTGGCCGGATCGGCAACGGACCGCGGATCGTGGCGATTGACGGCCATGTCGATACCGTGGATGTCGGCGACCTCGCGGCATGGAAAACCGATCCTTTCGACCCGGTATTGAAGGACGGCGTGATCTATGGCCGGGGTTGCAGCGACATGAAGGGCGGGGTGGCATCGTCGATCTATGCCGGTGCAATTCTGAAGGCAACCGGCATGCCGGAGGACGTCACCCTGTACGTCACCGGTACGGTTCAGGAAGAGGACTGTGACGGCCTGTGCTGGCAGTACATCGTGAACGAGGACAAGGTCCGTCCCGATGTGGTGGTGATCACCGAGCCGACCAGCTTGCGGATCTATCGCGGGCAGCGGGGGCGGATGGAAATCGAGATCGAGACCACCGGTGTTTCCTGCCACGGCTCGGCCCCGGAGCGGGGGGAGAATGCGGTCTACAAGATGGCGCCGATCATCGCGGATATCGAGAAGTTGAACGAGGAACTCAAGCCGGTGGCGCCGTTGGGCAAGGGCACGGTGACGATCAGCCATATCCGGTCGCGGTCGCCGAGTCTGTGTGCGGTGGCCGACGGTTGCGTGATCCATCTCGACCGGCGGATGACGGTGGGCGAGACGGAGGACGTGGTGATCGGGCAGTTGAAGGCTCTGCCGTCAGTGCAGAAGGCGAAGGCGGAGATCCGGGTTCTCGAGTATGACACCCCGAGCTACACCGGCCTCGCGTATCCGACGCGGAAGTATTATCCGACGTGGGAGATGCCGGAGACCACGCCGGAAGTGAAGTGGGCCCGCGAGGCGTATGCCGAGGTCTTCGCCGCGGAGCCCGAGGTGGGGCATTGGACGTTCAGCACCAACGGTGTCGCCACGGCCGGCATGCATGAGATCCCGACCATCGGGTTCGGTCCCGGGCATGAGCATTTCGCCCACGCGCCGAATGAGTGTGTCGAAGTCGAGCACCTCGTCCGCGCCTGCGCCTTCTACGCCGGCTTCGTCCGAAGTTTCGGACGTGTGAAATAGTCACCGGTTACCACCAAACCCGGCTCGCGAGCCGCTCGCCCTCCCGGGTGAGGGTGGAATCATTGACCTCCGGAGGGGCAAGCTCCCGCTTGCCCGTGATCCGGGTCAGGCAAATGGTCTGACCTTGGCCATCTGAACGTTGAACGTTCCGACCCGCGTCGGCGGGGTGGGGCGGGGCGGGGGCTACGCGGTTGACCGTGGAGGCTCGCGGGCTTGGGCCGGGAAAGCGGCGGTCTGTAGCACCCGGCCTTCTGCGTTGGAGTCACGAACGCGGGCATGAGCCCGGGCACTACAGACCCCCGTTTCCCTGGTCGGCTTGCGCCGCCCACCCAAGCCCGCGAGCCGCATCGCCGCTTTTTCTCGCGAAGCTCGAAAAAGGAAGAGGGACATTTGGGCGTTTCCGCTGCGGCCCTCGGAAGGATGAAGAGTCAGGTTACTTTATGCCTGGAGGGTAAGGCGGCGAGTCCCTTCGCCGCCGTGCTGAGGCTTGGAAAGCCGGAAAGGAAAAGGCTCGGTCCGAAGCCCTTTGAACGTTGGGCGTTGACTACGTTGACCGTTGAACGTTCCGACCCGCGTCGGCGGGGCGGGGGAGCTGCGCGGTTGACCGTGGAGGCTCGCGAGCCGCTCGCCCTCCCGGGTGGGGGTGGAATCATTGACCTCCGGAGGGGCAAGCTCCCGCTTGCCCGTGATATGGTCTTATGAACGTCGGGCGTTATTTCACCACAATCGTCTTCACGTTGATGAATTCGCGGATGCCCTGTTTGCCCAGCTCGCGGCCGTAGCCGGAGTCGAGTATGCCGCCGAAGGGAAGGCGGGGGTCGGATTTGACGAAGTCGTTCACGGCCACACTGCCGGCAAGAAGGCGGTCACGGGCGATGGCTTCGCCCCGCGCTGCATCCCGGGTGAACACACCGGCGCCGAGTCCGTACACGGTGCGGTTGGCGAGATCAATGGCATGTTCTTCATCCCGGGCCCGAACGACCGCCGCAACCGGTCCGAACAGTTCTTCGTCAAAGGCGGACATCCCCGGTTCCACCCCGGTCAGGACGGTTGGGGGGTAGTAGAAACCGGGAGATTTCGGGAGCGTACCGCCGGTGCGGCATATTGCACCGTCCTTGATGCTTTCCGTCACCTGGCGGTGCAGGTTGTCACGAAGGTCCTCCCGGGCCAGAGGTCCGATATCAGTCGCCTCCTCCAACGGATCACCCACGGATCGCGCTTCCATCTCAGCGATCACAGCGTCCACAAAGTCGTCATGAACGGATTCCATGGCAATGAAACGTTTGGCGGCGATGCAGCTCTGGCCGGAATTGATCAGCCGGCTGGTGACACATGCTGACGCGGCATGATTGATATCCGCATCATCCAGAATCAGGTACGGGTCGCTGCCGCCCAGCTCGAGAACGCATTTCTTAAGCTCGGTTCCGGCTGCCGCCGCCACCGCGCGTCCGGCGCCGGTGCTTCCGGTGAGGGTGACGGCGCGGATCAGCGGATGCCGGATAAGGTCGGGCGCCCGATCATTGTCGACGATCACCGTTTGCATGACGCCGGCAGGAAAGCCAGCATCCTTGAACAGCTTCTCGATGTCGATTCCGCACCCAAGCGTTCCGGGTGCATGCTTGAGAACAATCGTGTTGCCGGCCATCAGGGCCGAGGCGCCGAATCGGAATAATTGCCAGAACGGAAAGTTCCAAGGCATGATGGCCAGAATGGCGCCGAGGGGTTGGAACGACACATAGGACCGCGTGAACTCGGTATCGACCGGCTCGGGCTGAAGAAATCCCGCCCCGTGTTCCGCCGCATATTCACAGGCCCATGCACATTTTTCCGCTTCCGACATGCCCTGGCCGAAAGGCTTTCCCATTTCTTCCGTCATCCGGGCGGCGAGATCCTTCTTCTTCTCCTTCAGCAAAACCGCAGTACGTTTCAGGAGTGCAGCCCGGGATGGGAAATCCGTGGACCGCCACTCCGATGACGCGGCATTTGCGTTCTGGATGGCCGCTTCGATGCCTCCATCGCTGGTCTGCTCATATTCGTGGATCGGTGCGCCGTTGGCGGGATTGACGGTGGTGATGTTCTGCATATCTCGCTCCATCAACAGCGTACCACGAATAGCGCCTGTCGGCCAACCCGTGGAGGTCGTTGATGGTGAGAGTGCAGGATCATCCGCGACCGATTTTTTCCGGTTGCGCTTGGCAACCACTACAAATGGAAACTATGGTTAAGGGATCATCATGATAAACCTGAACACCAGATTCTGGAAATCCCTTGTGGGGTCTCTCGTGTTAGTGACTGGGGCGACGGGGTTTACAGGGAGAGCTGTCCTGCACCGGCTGGCCGGGGAAGGAGCGAGGATCCGTGCGGTGATTCGGGAAAAATCCGATATTACCGGGCTCGACGACCTGGGCGTGGAGTGGGTCAAAGGCGATCTGACGAGTAAGACCTTCTCGCATGATGTCATGGCGGATACGGAGTATGTCATTCATATGGCCTCCTCCTATCGTGACGCCTCGGTGCCGCCGACCGAGGAGTACCGGCTGCATGTCGAAGGTACGCGCCACCTCGCTGAAGCCGCCATCCGTCAGCCGGACTTCAAGCGGTTTGTTCATGTTTCATCGATCGGCGTGCATGGTCATATAGAGGATCCCCCGGCAAACGAGGAATACAGATTTGCCCCGGGCGACACCTATCAGGAAACCAAGCTGGCGGGGGAGCAGTGGATCCGGTCCTTCAGCCGGAAGAACCATCTGCCGGTGGTGGTGGTGCGACCGGCTGCGATTTACGGACCCGGTGATACGCGTCTATTGAAGCTGTTCAAGATGGCGACCCTTCCGGTGGTGCCGCTGGTGGGGAATGGGAAATGCCT
>JAUIHQ010000231.1 GCA_030432155.1 bacterium
ATTCACCCTTTCCTGAGTTGAGGAAAAACTGGCCTGCCTGTCCTTTGGCTCCCCCGAGGAAGAGGTCGTCGTCGCCATCGCCATCGATGTCACCCCAGGCCATTCCCGGGCCGAGCTGGGAGAGCTTGTTGGGAAGTAGCGGCTGGAGTTTGAAGTCATCGAAGGGAACCTCCTTGTGTTTGGCCTCGCTCAAGATGGTTGATTCCTCAAAGAGCGGATCTTCGACAGCCGGTTGCTCGAGCGGGCGTCGGTAAAGCCCCCGCCCTCCTGATCAGGCAATCGCCTTACCTGCCTGCTGGGCTTGTTTGGATTTCTTTTCGACGAGGTCGGCAATGATCGAGGCGATTTCGTCCACATGCATGGTCTGGGTGTTGCAAACCAGGTCATAGTGCAGAGGATTGTCGATCTGTTTGTTGAAGTAGTCTTTGACCATGCGGCTGCGGTTACGATCCTGTTCCCGCACCATCGACCGGGCGGATTTTTCATCCACCTCCAGCATGGCCGCCATCCGGCGAACCCGTTCATCCTCATCGGCCACGAGGCGTACGTGAATCCCGTGAGGAAGGTCGCGGGTGATGTGATTCGCCCCCCGGCCGACCACCACCACCTTGCCGATCTTGCAGAGGATCCGGATCGACTCGAAGATCTTCTTATACAGGGCATACTGTTGGGCCTGGCCGGCCAGCACCTCACGAAGGTACTGGCTGACTTCCGAGCGGTAGGACTCGGTGACCAGTTCTTCGAACGAGACCTTGAGGCTGGGATCCTGAACCAGCAACACACAGAGCTTCTGATCGAAAACCTCCCATCCCTCGGCAAACGACTTTCCGGGATTGCGGTCCTCCAGTTGACGGATGACTTCCCGGGCCACGGTGTGGCCCCCGGCCGCCGCCTCACGGGATATCGTGACAAACGGATACCCCAGCTCAAGATGATCCGCCGACGACTTGTCCTTAAGATATTGTTTCACGATCGCGGTGTGATTCATGGTCATGATCGTATGTCTCCTGCTGCAACGTGCCTTCGGTTCCCTAGGGATAGTGTACCCTCGATTTCACGGATGGAAAACCGGATTCGACCCGCAAAAGGGTATCGGGGAATTACCGATGCCGTTTCCGGAGGATGAAGACATCGCACGGCATCATGGTGCTTGCGGGGATTGCCGCCGGATATGGGTCATGCCAACCCCCGCCAGGATGAGCCCCAGGCCGACCAGATCGGTGATACGCAGTTGATCGCCAAAGGCCGCCCACGCCATCAGCATGGTGACCGGCGGGCCCAGGTAAAAGAGGCTTGCGACCCGGGTCGCGTCCATGCGTCCGATCAGCAGCCACATGAGTCCATAGGCCGCGAGGGATACGGCCAGGGTCAGCCACCCGAGCGCACCGACGAATACCGGCGTCCATTCGGTTGCCAACCCCTCCATGAATATCGCGGGTATGCTGACCACCGCCGCGGTGCCGAGGCATTGGTACAAAAGCCCCGCGTCGAGAGACAATCGAGGCGCATCATGCCGCACATGCATGCGACGCTGGATCAAACTCGCGACGGTGATGGCCGCCACCGATCCGAAGGGGATGAAATAGGCAAGAAGAGATTCCGCCCGGGTGAACTCGGTTCTGGCCAGCACGGCGATCATTACCCCGAGCAGGCCGGTCAGCAGCCCCGCCCAGCGCAGCCGGGAGGGTCTTTCGCCGACGACCCGTCCGGACAAGGCGCCGGTCGCCATGGGCTGTAGCGCGACGACAAGAGCCACAACCCCCGCAGGGACGCCTTCCTGAAGCGCGACAAACACGCATCCCAGCCAGACGCCGTGAGCGAGAATGCCGACCCCGGCCGCGGTCATGATCGCCGGCCATCCCGGCCATGTCCATCGGCGCCGCACCATCAGCCAGCCCGCGAGAAGAAAGGTCAGTATCCAGTACCGCCAGAACAGGAGCGTCAGCGGTTGCGTATACGGCAGGGCATATTCCGCACCGATGAAACCGGAATTCCACAACAGCACAAAACCGGCGGCGAGGAACCAAGTTCGCTGGTGCAACAACATTACACACCATCGGAGCCGACCGCCAGATCAACCTGCAGGATCGACCCTGATCCGACGCTCGGGCGGCCGTCAGGTCAGATGCTTCAACCCCTGGACGGTGATGTCGGCCAATTCATCGATTGTACCCGCCACCGGAACTCCGGCATGGGAGAACGCGCGCATCTTGGAATCGGCGGTGCCGCGGCCGCCCGATACGATGGCCCCGGCGTGTCCCATCCGCTTGCCTTCGGGCGCGGTGAGACCGACGATAAATGCGAAGACCGGTTTGCTGATGTGGTCGGCAATGTATTCGGCCGTGCGCTCCTCTTCGTCGCCTCCGATTTCCCCCACCAACACCACGCCATCGGTTTCGTCATCGGCTTCGAACAGCGGGAGCAGATCCATGAACGAGCTGCCGACCACCGGGTCTCCGCCGATGCCGACGCAGGTGGACTGACCCGCGTCGAGGCCGGTCAGGGCGTGCACGATTTCATAGGTCAGGGTGCCGCTGCGCGAGATCACCCCGATCTTTCCCTGGCGATGAATCTGACCCGGCATGATGCCGATCTTGGCCTTACCGGGTGATATCAAGCCGGGGCAGTTGGGACCGATCAGCCGGATGCCGCGCTCCCGAACCTCGTGATACACCTCCATCATGTCGAGGACCGGAATGCCCTCGGTAATGGTGACGATCAGCTTAATGCCGGCATCCATGGCCTCGCGAATCGCCTTGGGGGCAAACCGTGCCGGAACATAGATCACCGAGGCATCGGCCGATGTTTCCGCCACCGCTTCCTTCATGGTGTCGAACACCGGTACGTCATGCACCGACTGCCCGCCCTTGCCCGGCGTAACCCCGCCGACGACCTTCGTGCCATACTCAATCATCTGTCCGGCGTGGAACGATCCGTCACGCCCGGTGATGCCCTGGACCAGAACCTTCGTGTTTTCGTCGATCAGAATACTCATGTCAGGTCATCTCCTTTACCTTGCCGCCCGAAGCTTCGATCACCTTGGTGACCGCTTCGGAGAAACTTGACGCCGGGATCAGCGGGGAATCCTTGAGCAGATCGAGCCCGATGTCGGCATTGGTCCCGGTCAGCCGAACCACCACCGGGACGTCGATGGACATCCGGTCATACGCCTCCAGCATCCCTCTCGCGATATCGTCGCAGCGGGTGATGCCGCCGAAGATATTCACAAGGATCGCCTTGATGTCGGGATTGGAGAGGATGATGGAAAAGGCGTGAACAACCTTCTCGGGGTTGGAACTTCCGCCGACATCGAGAAAGTTCGCCGGGTTGCCGCCGTACAGCTTGATCATATCCATGGTCGCCATGGCCAGCCCGGCGCCGTTCACCATACAGCCGATATCGCCTTCGAGGGCGACGAAACTCAGGCCTTTCTCCTTGGCGTCGATCTCGGCCGGGTTCTCCTCCCCCATATCCCGGAGAGCGGCAATGTTCTCGTGCCGGTACAGGGCATTGTCATCAAAGTTCATTTTCCCGTCGAGGGCCACGACATCTCCCGACGATGTCAATACGAGGGGATTGATCTCGGCGAGAGAGCTGTCGGTTTCCACAAACAGCGCGAAAAGTTTACGCAGGATATCAAGGACCGGCTCCACGGTTGCTTCATCGTCGAACAGCTTGCCCGCGGCTTCCGCCGCTTGTTGCCCGGGAAACGACCGGGTTTGGGTGCGGAACCGGATAATCTTCTCCGGGGTCTTCTCCGCGACCTCTTCGATATCCACACCCCCGGCGGCGCTCAGGATGAACAGAATGCTTTTGGCGCTGCGGTCCACGGTGATGCCGACATAGGCTTCCTTGGCGATGGATGAACCCTTCTCGACCAGCACCTTGCGAACCACCGACCCCTTGATGTTCATCCCGAGGATCCGTTCCGCGGCTTCATAGGCATCGGCCGGTGTTTTGGCGATTTTCACCCCTCCGGCTTTTCCCCGGCCCCCGGCATGGACCTGAGCCTTGACCGCAACGGTCGTTTCAAACGCACCGGCAATGGCTCTCGCCGCCTGGGCGGTCTCGGCAATTTTGCCCTCGGGCACCGGGATACCCTTGTCCCGGAACAACTCCTTGGCTTGATACTCATGAATCTTCATTCGTCTCTCCCTCACTACGTGACTGCGGAATGAACCCCGCTTACTGTACCTGTCTTCCGACATGTGACAACGTTATTTACCCGTTAGCCCCAATCCTCCATACTCGGCCCGGCCATGATCCGATTCACGAAAGGCATTCTCACATCGGCTTCCCGTTTCTGGGTGCTGCCCGGCATCCTCATCACGACCCTTTTGTGTCTGCGCAGGATCACCACCGGCGACTTCTGGATGAGCCTCGCCTCGGGCCGGCGGATCGCCGACTCGGGCATCCCGCATCTGGATCCGTTTGCCTTCGGCCATGACCCCGACCAGGTCTGGATCCATGTGGAATGGTTATCCGACTGGCTTCTCTACCGACTCTGGACCCTCGGCGGCCCGATCCTGATCACCCTGATTCATGCCGCGGCGATCACCGCATCGGTTGTTCTCCTCACCCGGGCCATGCGCCAGGTCAGCGGTCCTCTGGCCCGCGGCATGGCCATCCTGTTGGCCGCCTGGGTGGCGGCCCCCGCCCTCGAGCCGGGTTCCGGCAGCTTCAGCATTCTGTTTCTGGCCGTCACCTTTACCGCCGCCGCGGGACAGCGTCGCCCGGGACGCATCGCTGCGCTCCTGCTTCCTCTACAACTCGCGTGGACGAACATGCATCCGTCCTTTCTGCTCGGCCCACTGCTGGTCGCCGTGTCGTATCGTGATCAGACCGGAACCTATCGCCGGAAACGGCTGCTCCTGGGGGGCGCCATGCTCGCGGCCACCCTCATCAATCCCCGCGGCCCCCTGCTTCACCTGGAGCTGATGCGGTGGATCCTCGACCCGGACCGGCTGGCCATGACCGAGTGGATCTCGCCATTTGCCGTTGACTTCCTCCCGCATCCGCTTGCCAACCTGGTGACGTTGCTCCTGGTGCTCGTCGCCGCCGCCTTTCTCATGGTCCCCCAGAGGCTGGCCGCGGTCCCGACGGTCTCGGCGGTCGTCGGCGCTCTTCTCCTGGTGGTTTCCTATCCGCGGTACGCCCTCATCGGAACCATGCTGGTATTGCCGCTGGCCGCCCAGTCCACGCATGCCATTCTGCAGCTTCCGGGCCGACGGGGGCGGACCCGCCTTGCGTCCCTGGTTCAGCCGGCGATGTCCGGAGCCTTTCTTGCCCTGCTTTTTGTGTCGGCGTGGTTCATCATGTCCAATCGGTATTATATCCAGACCGGTAGCGCATCTTCGTTTGGCGCCGGGGTGGAGGACAGCCTTCTTCCCTCGGAGCCGGTCCTCAAGACCCTGGCCGATCCCCGTTTTCCCGAGCGGTGCCTCAACACCGCCTACACCGGCGGATACCTGGCATGGGCTCTGCCGGATCGGAAAATATTCTGTGACACCCGAACCGGATTGTACGGTGTTACGTTTTTCGAGACGTTTTCCCTGGCCATGATGGGAGTCGAAAACGCGTGGAAAGCGCTGGACGAGACCTTCAAGGCCGATGCGGTATTGATGCATGCAACCTGGCCGGGCGCCGGGCGCGGGGTGAGGTTCCTGCAGGATCACGGGTTCGCCATCGCCACGTTTGACGGCGCTACCATTCTTATGGTCCGCGAATCCCACGGCATGAAGGTCTTTCTGGAGGACCGTGAGATGATCGGACGGGGAACGGAACTCGTCACAAACGACACACGGGCATATGCCGCCCGTGTACAATCCGCGTCATGGCGCCGCCCTCCCAACCCGCCCCGCGTCATCGGGGCCGCAGGGATTCTTCATGCCGCCGGCGCGTATGAAGATACCGAGGGTCTCTACTCCCTTCTCGTCCGCGGCACCCCCCGGATGACGCAGGCATGGCTGAACCTCGGCATTGCCCTTGTGAACAACAACCGGCCCGAAGACGCGATTACCATCCTTACCACACGCATCCGGCTCGATGATGACGACGTCCTCCCCTGGATGTGGCTCGGTCGGGCCTATGACATGACGG
>JAUIHQ010000232.1 GCA_030432155.1 bacterium
TCATACTCGGTGAGGAATCGGTCCGGTTCTTCATCACCCCCGAAGTGTCGCTCAAGGAGTTCTTCACATCGGTCAAATGGCAGCCGATGATCAGCGAGTTCGGCATCTGGTCGCTGGTCAACGCGACCCTGATGACCACGTTCGTCGCGATGATGGTCGCCCTGCCCCTCGGCATCGCGGCTGCTATATACCTGTCCGAGTATGCCTCCCGCCGGCAACGGGAAGTGCTCAAACCGATTCTCGAGGTTCTGGCCGGTATCCCCACCGTGGTTTATGGGTACTTCGCCCTGACCTTCATGACCCCCCTTCTCCGTTCCACCTTCGGGGATGATGTCGTACAGATTTACAACACCGCATCGGCAGGTATCGTGATGGGCATCCTCATCCTGCCTCTCGTGGCGTCGATGACCGAGGACGCGCTGAATGCGGTCCCGATGTCCCTGCGGGAGGCGTCCTACGGCATTGGCGCCACCAAGCTGGAAACCGCACTGTTCGTCGTGTTCCCGGCCGCCATTTCCGGCATTGCGGCCGCGGTCATTGTGGCCATTTCCCGCGCGATCGGCGAAACCATGATCGTTGCCATCGCCGCCGGCGCCGGTCCCGCATTTACCTTCAACCCGTTCGAGGCCGCGGAAACCATGACCGGCCACATCGTCCGGATCAGCGGCGGCGATCTGAGTTATGAATCCATCGACTACAAGAGCATCTTCTCGATTGCCCTGCTCCTCTTTCTCATGACCCTGGTGCTGAACATCATCAGCCGGCGTATCGTGGAGAAATACCGGGAGGAATACGAATGAATCAACCATCCGACGATCATTTGTTCCCCACCGGAGAGGCCCAGCTCGCTCAACTGCGCCGCCGCAAACGGAACGGCATGTTCTGGAGCTTTCTGTTCCAGTCGTCCACCATCATCGCCATCATCGCGTTATCGGCCCTGCTGTACAACGTCATCAACAGCGCCTTCGGCCTCGTGGCTTACGAGAATTCAGTCGCCCCGGAGGAATTGGCCCGGGATGGTGTCGCACTGGAGAACCTGGAGAATGCCCAGTTGATCGGGATCCTCGAGGAATACCTGTCCAAGGGACTGGTCCGGCGCTACGACCATGAAGAGCCGCTCAACGAGCGGAGCCGCGAAAGCCTGATGGGCCTGGTCGAGGAACGGGTCATCAAGCCGCAGATTGTGAAAACCTGGCCCCTGGTTGAGTCCATTCTTCACGGATCCGCGATCAAGCAGGCGTGGAAGGAAAAGAACGAGAACGTGACGGTGGAGTTCCGGGCATGGGTGAATCCTTCCTTCCTGTCCAGTCCCCAGTCCAGCAAGCCGATCCAGGCCGGCATCCGGCCCGCCATCATCGGATCGTTGATGACCATCCTGATCACCATCCTGGTTGCCTTCCCCATCGGTGTCGGGGCCGCGATCTATCTGGAGGAATATGCCTCGAACAGCCGTTTCAACCGATTCATCAAGACCAACATCAGCAATCTTGCCGGCGTTCCCTCGATTATCTACGGCATGCTGGGCCTCGCGCTGTTTGTCCGGCTGTGTGAGCCGTTCACCAGCGGAACGATGTTCGGCGCCGCCGATCCCACAACCGCCAACGGTCGAACCATTCTCTCCGCCGGCCTGACCCTTTCGCTGCTGATTCTTCCCCTGATCATCATCAACGGCCAGGAGGCGATCCGTGCGGTGCCGAACACCTTGCGGGAGGCCAGCCTGGGTGTAGGCGCAACCAAGTGGCAAACGATCTGGAACCATGTCTTTCCGCAGTCCCTGCCGGGGATTCTGACCGGCACGATCCTGGCCGTGTCCCGGGCCATCGGGGAGACCGCGCCCCTCGTGGTGATCGGGGCATCGACCTTCATCGCCGTCGATCCGACAAGCCCCTTTTCCAAATTCACCACACTGCCGGTGCAGATCTACCAATGGACCTCGCGCCCCCAGCCCGAGTTCCGCCACATTGCGGCCGCGGCCATCGTGGTGCTGTTGATCCTGTTGCTGAGCATGAATGCCTTTGCCATTGTCATGAGGAACCGATACCGGAGCAAGCTCTAGCCATGAACGAAACCCCGACTGTAAACGGAAACGGCCGGCATCAGCCGCCGGTGATCGAGAACGCCGCCCTGACCGCCCGCAATCTGAACATCTACTACGGTTCCTTTCACGCGGTGAAAGGCGTCAACCTGGATATTGAAAAGAACAAGATCACGGCGCTGATCGGACCCTCCGGGTGCGGGAAAAGCACGGTTCTCCGCTCGTTCAATCGGATGAACGACCTGATCGGAAGCGCCCGGGTCGAGGGAAACGTCTCGCTCCACGGCATGAACATCTATGAAAAGGACGTCGACCCGGTGATGATCCGCCGCAAGATCGGCATGGTGTTTCAGAAACCCAATCCGTTCCCGAAGAGCATTTTCGACAACATCGTTTGGGGGGCAAGGATCAACGGATACCGAGGGGATGCCAACGAGCTGGTCGAACGCTCATTGCGGCAGGCCGCCTTGTGGGACGAGGTAAAGGACAAGCTCCAGCAGAACGCCCTCGCCCTCTCCGGGGGGCAGCAGCAGCGCCTCTGCATCGCCCGCGCCGTGGCCATTGAACCGGAGATTCTCCTGATGGATGAACCGTGCTCGGCCCTCGACCCCATCGCCACCACGAAAATCGAAGACCTTATGCTGACCCTGAAAGAGAAATACACCATCGCGATCGTCACCCACAATATGCAGCAGGCGGCCCGTGTTTCCGATTATACCGCTTTCTTTTACCTGGGAGACCTGATTGAATTCGACGTCACCCAGAAGCTGTTTACATCGCCGTCGAACAAGCAGACGGAAGACTATATCACCGGCCGTTTCGGCTGATAACCGAGGAGTACCACCATGGCAGTCCACCTGCTCCGCGAAATCGACAAACTCAAAAAACAGGTCCTTTCCCTCGCCGCCCATGTCGAGGAAAACGTCCGCATGGCCACCCAGTCCGTGGAAAATCGCGACCAAACCCTGGCCGGCAAGGTCATTGCCCACGACAGGGAAATCGATATCACCGAGGTCGACGTGGAAGAGGAATGTCTCAAGATACTCGCCCTCCATCAACCGGTCGCCCACGACCTTCGCTATATCGTGGCGATCCTCAAGATCAACCATGACCTGGAGCGCATCAGCGATCTTGCGGTGAACATCGCCGAGCGGGCGATTGCCTTGACCAACCTCCCCGAACCGAACGTGGAATTCGACATCATCAAGATGGGCGATATGGCCCGCGAGATGGTGAGTCGAAGTCTCGATGCCATGATCAACCGTGACACCGAGCTCGCACGGAAGAACTGGTTCTCGGATGATGAGATTGACGATATGAATGCCGCCAATCACTCCATCATCGAGGCCCAGATCCGTAAGGCGCCGGACCTGCTGGAGCCCCTTCTCAACCTGCTGTCGGTTTCACGATGCCTAGAGCGCATCGCCGACCATGCCACCAATATTTCCAAGGATGTCATCTACATGATCGAGGGCGACATTGTCCGGCACCGCAAAAAAACGCTGAAGGCGGAAGCAGAGCAGAAAGCCAGGGACGGAAGCGCCGATTGACAGGGAGCCTCGGCTCGCCCTACCGTCGTCGAGCATGAAAGACGACCCTGATGCCATGGAACCGGGCCTGCCCCCGGATTATCATACCCATACGTACCTGTGCCGCCACGCCGCGGGCGAACCGGTGGATTATGCGTATTATGCGGACCGGCACCGTATTCCCGCCCTCGCCTGCACCGACCATTGTCCGACCGACGATGGATTCGGGAAAGAGCACCGGATGCGGTTGGACGAGTTTCCCCTCTACCGGGAAATGGTTGATAAGGCCCGCGCCGAGAACCGCGTACCGATCCTGTTCGGCCTTGAGGCGGATTATTACCGGGGTTGTGAACGATTTCTCGCTCCATTCCTCGAACAGCAGCAACCGGATATTGTCCTCGGTTCCGTCCATTTCCGCGACTACTGGTCGGACAACCCGGAAAACCGGGGACTCGGCGGGCACCCGGACGGAAGAAAAATCTGGTGCGAATACTTTGTATTGATCGGCGAGATGGCCGAGACCGGTCTGTACGATGTCGCCACCCACCTCGATCTGCCGAAGCGTTTCGGCACATCCATCAGTCGGGCGGAGCTGAACGAGCTGGCTGTTCCGGCGTTGGAGAAACTGGCGGCGGCGGGTATGGCCCTGGAGATCAATACCTCGGGGGGTATTCACTCGATCCATGAATTTTATCCCGCGATCGATATTCTCACCTGGGCCTTCGAGGCCGGGGTCGGCCTGACCTTCGGTTCCGATGCCCATGAACCCCGACGGGTCGGCGATGGTTTTGCCGACGCGATACGGATGGCCCGCATGGCCGGCTACACCCATAGCCGGTGGTATGAACGCCGCGCCTGGCGCGAGATCCCCCTGATGGAAGCCTGACCCTCCAGGCCCCACGGAACGAAAACCGCCGCTTGTCGTTTGCGGCGGAAGCGCTTAGGTTACCTTCGCATGAAAATTATCGACCGCCATCTCTTCCGGACGGTACTGGCGCCGCTGCTCTACATTCTCGCGGCGTTTCTGCTGATCTATGTCATCTATGATTTGTTCGATAATATGGGCGATTTCGTGGACGGCCAGACCCCCTTCGGACAGGTTGTCCGGTATTACCTGGTCCTGATGCCGTCGGCCCTGGTGCAAATCGTACCCATCACCCTGCTGCTCGCCGTCCTCTACAGCCTGTCATCCCTGACCAAGAACAACGAGCTGACGGCCATGCGAGCCAGCGGGATCAGCATCCTCAGGCTGATGGTGCCGTTCATCACGGTGGGATTCCTGGCCAGTATCGCGGTCATGGCCGTCAATGAAACCGTGGGCCCCCGGGCAGCCTACTGGTGTTACAAATTTGTCAAGCAGCAGACGAAGAACAATCCGGAATCCGTCCACGTGACCGAACTCGCCTTCAAAAAGGATTC
Organism: bacterium; assembly: GCA_030432155.1. GTDB lineage: Bacteria > Verrucomicrobiota > Kiritimatiellia > CAIVKH01 > CAIVKH01 > JAUIHQ01. Next base: position 4,984 of record JAUIHQ010000232.1, read on the forward strand.
GGCCAGCCGAACCTGGTACGTCAACAAGTTTGATACCCGGGACTTCAGCATGCAGGGGGTGGAATTCATCCAGTACCGGCCGGACGGCAAGTCGGAAGAACGGAAGGTTGTGGCCAAGGAGGGTTACTGGATGGACGGCTACTGGATGTTCCAGGATGTGGTCGTTCAGCCCTATGACACCGAAGGCAACCCCATGGGAGCGCCCACAACTCACCTCTCCATGGAAATGTCCGAACTGACCGAGGTGCCGGAGGATTTCATGAGCTGGGTCAAGCCCCCCGAATTCATGTCCTCAACGGAGCTGCTGCGTTACATCCGGATCAATACCCAGCTCCAGAAGGAATCGATCGCCCGGAAGGAAGTGGATCTCCATTTCCGGCTGGCCCAACCCTGGACCTGCCTGATTGTCACCCTGATCGGCATCCCTTTCGGCACCCATACCGGGCGCAAAGGGGCGTTGGCGGGCATCCTGCTCTCCATCGGTCTTTTCTTCTGCTATTACGCCCTGATGAATCTATCCCTCTACGCCGGGAAAGGGCTGTGGATTCCGGCCTGGCTGGCCGGATGGAGCCCCAACATCCTGTTCCTCGGCCTGGGATCTTTTCTGATCTATCGAATGAGATGAGGCAGGCATTTGACGGTGAAAAAGGATGTGGTAGATTTTGAAGGCAAGAGGATGGGGCGGCCTTAACCGTCCGGAGTACGAGCATGACCTATCAACATACGCAGCAACCCGACGAAGTCGTTGTCTTCATCCAGGATTCTGATGGGAACCGGCAACCCCAGACCTTTCAGCTATGCCCGCTGGGTGTTCAGTTCTATTCCGACCGCAGAATTGAAGAATTCGAACTGATGGAGTTTGATCTCCACCCGGCCGAGGAATCATCCGGCGCCGCCGACAAGCCGATCAAATGCACCGGCGCCGTGGTCCGATGCCAGGAAGTGAATGAGGACGACGGTAAGTACCGTATCTGGATCAAATTCCTCGATGCTCCGCAGGAAACTTGCGACCGCCTGAAATGCACGGCCCGCAAAGGCAAACACCTTTGCTGCTTCTGCGAGAACTTCTGACCGGAAGCTCTGCCG
>JAUIHQ010000233.1 GCA_030432155.1 bacterium
GAGACATGCGGGTAGCGGTTCTAGCCGACATTCATGCCAACCTGCAGGCCCTGCAGGCGGTCGAACAGTATCTTGAAGCTGCCAGGCCCGATCGCGTGATCGTCGCCGGTGATATCATCAACCGGGGCCCCCGGCCGCGGGAATGTTATGAGAGGATTCGGGAACTCCGGCTGAATCGCGGCTGGCTCGTTATCAAGGGCAATCACGAAGACTACGTGCTCAAGGCCATGGCACCGGGGCTTATCCTTCCCGAATGGGAGCGGGATGTCTGCGGTCACACCTTTTGGACCGGCAGAATGATGGAACCGTATCTCGATGAAATCCGGACATTACCGGACGACGTGGAAATCGACGGGCCTTCCGGATCGCGCGTTCATTGCGTACATGCATCAATCAAGGGAAACCGGGAGGGTCTGTACCCCTCGATGGATGACGATGCGTTTGATGAGATGACCCGCACCGGGGCCTCGGTGCTGTGCGTGGGACACACCCACAATCCGTTTACCCGCTATATCGGGGGTCGACTCGTGGTGAATTGCGGGGCGGTCGGCATGCCGTTCGACCGGGATCCGAGGGCGAGCTTCGCGCTGTTGGAGTGGACGGAGTCCGGGTGGAGGGCGGATATCATCCGCATTCCGTATGACCGTGATTCGACGGATGCGGAATATGATTCCACCGGCTACATCCATGACGGCGGCGTAATGGTGCCGTTGATTCGGGAAGAGCTTCGCCGTTCCCGCCCGCTGCTGAGCCGCTGGCATCGCGAGTATGAGGAGGCGGCAGCGAGTGGCCGGGTACGGGTAAAGGATTCGGTGAATCTTCTGCTCGAAACAGTGATCAGCGAAGGTCGTTGAGGCGGCCTTTGGGCTTGTCGCTTACGTTGTTACGGTCGCCGGGGCCGGCGACCCTCCCGCTTTCACGGGGGCTGGAAAGCCCCCGCTCCGGTTGGTGCTGGGAGGGCGAGCGGCCTCGCGAGCCGTGTGTCGTACCCGCTTACTTCAGATCCGATGCATCCAGCGTATTGATCGCGCTTGCGCCGATGACACGGATCGAAGCTCCGTCAACCGGATAGCTGAAATACAACCCGGATTCCCCGTTGAGATACACGGTTTCCGCACCGAGCAGAACTGTCGGGACATACGGATGCGTTACATCCAGTACCCAGATCCATCCGTCCTGGAGACCGGTTACGAGATAATTCTCGATGGATGCGTCGATCGCAACCGAGGCGCTGAGACCATCGGCTGATTCAACGATGCCGGCATCACCTCCGCCATACGAAGGTCCGGCATACACGGACGCCATGCGCGCCGGGCTTTCCATATCCTGCACCAGCTCCGCGGTAAAGGTACCGTTGCCCGGGGCGTGGAAGAGCAGGAAGTCATACGCAGTCATCATGGATCCCCAGGCGGAGACATACATCGCGGCTTCCTGGCCGTCGATCAAGAGTCCAAGACCCTCAGGATCGAGTGCTTCCAGACTGATGCCCGCACCGGTCAGTGCATCGGCGGTGATCATATAAAACGAGCCGCCGTCCACCGTCACATCGGCCACCACGTTTGCATCCTTCTCACCGAAGGTGACTCGCACCGGGCCGTGGACTTTCCGTGCCCCGCTGTATTCGACATCCACCAGCCAGTAATAGACATCACCCTCTGCTTGCAGCAAACGGTCCGTATATTGATAGGACTGGCCGGCGCCTGAACCGGAGCCGGGAATGAGTGCGTCGTTCACACGAGTACGGGGGGCGCCGGGCGCGGAGGCACGAAGCAGGTAGTACCCGCTGTTGTTCCGCTCCATGGCGGTTTCCCAGGTGAGAAGCACCTCGTCTCCGTTAACGGGTTCGGCGTCGAAGGAAATGAGATCCACCGCGGTCGGGATGGCCGGATAGAAGCCGAAATCAGCGGCAAGGAAATCCCCGTCCAGAAGGATGTTGTAGGCCAGCGGGGTGGTCGGGACGAGGGTCAGGATCTGCCCCGCGTTCGGACCATTGGTCGGCGTCGCGGTGGGAAGGGTATTGATATCGACTTCGACGCGATATTCGCCATCCGGCAGCTCGTCAAAGAGGTAGAATCCGCGCTGGCCGTTCGTCGAAACGGAGTAGACCTGGGTGACCTGGGTCGTGGCGCCTCCGTTGATCAGATACAGGGTCATCCATATTCCGTTGAGACCGTACTGGTTCAGGTCTTCGTCCACGATGCCGTTGCCGTTGATGTCCAGCCAGACGGTATCGCCGATCGTACCGAGCTCAATGCTGTAGGGTTCGTCATTGGTCTGCGGCGGGACCGGGGGCTCCGGCGCCGGGGTGGTCGGTGTGGCAACCACCGTGTTCGTCTGGTCATCGACCGTGCCGTCCAGCGCGGTGAAACGGACCACCACGGTGGTGGAGGCGCCGGCGGGTACCGGGCCGACATCCAGCCATTGCACCAGGCCGGTTCCCACATTGTCCGCGGGAGGCGTGGCCGATGCGTACGCGAGATACTGGGGATCAAACGTGTCGTCGAGCGGCACCGTCGCGAAATCCACCTCGCCGGTGTTGCTGAGCGTAAGATTGAAGATAATCAATTCACCCACGGCAGCCCGACGACCCAGCGGTGAAACCAGGGTCTTGGTCAAATCGTAACCGATGGTGCGGACTTCGTACGGAACTTCATTGGTTTCCGGCGGAACCGGAGGATCGGTTGGAGGTGTGGTCGGAGACGCCACGACCGTATTGGTCCGACTGTTGCCGAGTGTGGGTAACAGGGCGTTCAGAGTTACCGTAACCGAGGTAACCCCGCCGATGGGAAGCGGTCCGACATCGTTCCATACCAGCGCTCCGTCGGTTGTGTCATCGGCCGGGGGAACTGAAGATACGTAGGTCAGATAGGCTGTTTCGTACGTGTCAGCCAGCGGAACGGTTACCAGCCCGACATCCCCGCTGTTGGTCACGATCAGCGTGAACTCGACATTTTCGCCGACGATGGCGGACCGACCGACCGGTGACGTCTGAACCTTGGTCACCTGGAATCCGGGATTGCTGATTTCGTAGGGTTCATCATTGGTCTGAGGCGGAACCGGCGGTTCGGTGGGAGGCGTGGTGGGCGAGGCAACAACAGTGTTCGTCTCACCGTCGACCGGTGTGCTGGCCAGGGCGGTCAGGGTCACGACGACTGTCGTGCTGGCTCCGGCGGGAACCGGCCCGACATCCGACCATGAGAGATTGCCGTTAATCGTGACATCGGCCGGAGGAACCGAGGACAGATACGTGGCGTAGACCGTGTCATATGTGTCGTTCAACGGCACGGTCACCAAATCGACGTCGCCGGTGTTGGTCAGGATAAGGTTGAACACCAGGTCTTCGCCGACCGCGGCCTTCCGGCCGGACGGGGAGACGAGGTTCTTGATCAGAGTAAAGCCGGGATTGCTGATGTCATACGGGACATCATTGGTCTGCGGCGGGACCGGGGGATCGGTCGGGGGTGTTGTCGGGGATGCGACGACTGTATTCGTTTCCCCGCCCACCGGTGTGCTGGCCAAGGCGGTCATGGTGACGGTTACGCTGGTGCTGGCGCCGACAGGCAGCGGGCCGACATCGGTCCAGCCGAGGGCGCCGTCGGTGGTGTCGTTCGCGGCGGGGGCGGAGGTCGAGTATGTGAGATACGATGTGTCGTAGACGTCATCGAGGGGCAGGGTCACGAAATCAACATCTCCGGTGTTGGACACCGTCAGTTGGAAGACGATGTCCTCCCCCACCGCGGCGGCCCGACCGGACGGCGAGACCACGGTTTTGACCACGCTGAACGACGGGTTGCTGATATCGTAAGGTACATCGTTGGTCTTCGGCGGGACCGGCGGGAAATTCGTCGGCGTGGTCGGCGTCGTGATCACGGTGTTGGTTTCCGATCCGGTGGCCACGGTACTTGCCACGGCGGTGAAGGTGACCACGATGTTGGTGGTGGCGCCGATCGGCAGAGGCCCGACGTCCGCCCATTCGACCGTTCCGTCATCCAACGTGTCGATCGTCGGCGGTACGGCGCCGACAAAACTCAGGTACGTCGTGTCATAGACGTCGATCAGCGGCACCGTGACCAGATCCACATCCCCGGTATTGGTCAGGGTGAGGTTGAAGCTGATCTGTTCGTTGACCCCCACCGTCCGGCCGGTCGGCGAGGCAATGGATTTTTCAATATCGTAGCCCGGGGCGACCACGACCACAATGGCGTCATCGTTCGTGGTGAACGGCGGGAATCCCAGGGGGTTTCCCTTGAAGTCCGTGGGAATACCCACAAATGTCGCAATATTGGTGACACTGTTGGTAATGGTCAGCGTGACATTGGTGGTCAGCACCTGTCCGGGGGCGATCAGGTCGGGGAAAAACACCGTGGTCAAGGTGCCCACCTTGTCGTCATCGAGAAAGGCCGGGGTGAAAAACGTGTTGCCGGTGTTGGTGACAATGTAGGTATAGGTGACGCTGACCCCGCTCGTTGTATAGAGGATTTCATCCTGGGGGGTGGATCCGGCCAGCTTGGTCACCGTGGCGCCAGGGGTCAATTGGTAGATACCGGCATCGATGTTGGTCACGATACCGCCGCTGTATACGAACGGCTCGGTGGCGCCGGCATCGTTTGCATCGCTGTCTACATCATCGAACGCGTTCGAAGAAGCGTCCTGGAGCGTGAAGGCATAGCCGAGGGGCGGGATAAAGGTCAGAAAATACGTGTCATTGGGCTGGTTGGTGAAGGCGTAATACCCGTTGGTATCGGTCAGGGTACCGAGGAGGCTGTTGGTGTTGGAATCGTACAACGTGACGAGAACCCCGGAAACGCCGGGCTCGCTGACATCCTGAATACCGTTGGTATTGAGATCCTCCCAAACAAAATCGCCGATGACTTGCGCCGTCCCCGATAGCGGAAAAAGAGCCAGGCAGACAAGCAGGCCGGCAGATTTCAAAACAGACGAGAGTTTGGTCGTTGGACGCATGGTATATTTTCCCCCCACATCGAGTGCCTGACGGTTCCCGTTTCTATCGGCGATATCCATCCCGGAATTCACAAAGATAATCCTCTACGGAAACAGGGTCCATCCACGTACCGAAGCCCCGGAATAGAGGTCATGTCCCTGCCCCACAAGACGATAGCGAATCCGTATACGCATAGCAAGCAGGGAAACGATAAAGGGATTTACCTGCGACAGGGAGAGCCGGGGCTCCTGATGCGAACCCCGGCTCCTGATCATCCGGCGGAAACACCGGGCGAGGCGCTTATTCCTTCGCCGCGACCCGGTAGAAGACCGCCTGATTGGGGGGGAGATTGTCGAGGAAGCTGTTGGAAGGCGCGGTGGCCTCGATATCGTCCTGAACAAGACTGTAGCCGGCTTCAGGATTGACGGAACGTTCGAGGCGGTACTGGCGGCCCCCGGCGGAGGGCCACTCGATCCTGACTTGATTTCCGCCCTGACGGCTGAGCCTGGTTACCTTCAGGTTGGAGAACATATCGAGGGGGTCGGTGCCGGCGATAAATTCATTGTAGTTGTCATTGCCGTCGCCATCGGGATCAAGCATCGGCAGCACCGGCGGATTGACATCTTTCCACGATGCCGGGAATGCCCACTTTTTCCATTCATCAAAGGAACCGATCGAGGGGCCGGCCGGGGTGTCGAAGAGGTAGGCGGCGCGCAGGCCCACGACAGCCGAGGCGGCACCGAGCCCGGCGGCGGTCAGGGCCATGCCCTCGGGGGTGCGCGACAGTGGACGCGCGGCGGCGGCGGGGATGATCAGCATCGCCGCGATCAGCAGCACGCCGACCACCTTGATGGCCACGGCGACGGTGATCGCAAGCGCCAGTGTCAGGATCAGTTTCTCGCGTTTCGGGTCGATGCCGCTGGCATAGGCGAGGTCTTCGTTCAGCGTGGACGTCAGCAGCCCCGACCAGCGCCAGCCAATGAGGCCCACGACCAGCGTCGCGCCGCCCCAGATGATCGCAAGGTCGGTGCGCGAGACCGCGAGGATGTCGCCGAAGAGATAGGCCATGAGGTCGATGCGGATGCC
>JAUIHQ010000234.1 GCA_030432155.1 bacterium
TTTTTTTCTTGACGTTCCTCTATATATATTTGATACTTCAAATAATCATTTGGAGGTTATGTAGATCGTGCAAGTTCGATGTTTCGTGGGCTGCCTTTGCGCCGTGACCGGACTCGCCCTGACAACTGTCAGGGCCGAAACCGTCACCGGCCGTTTCCTGGCCGTCACCATGGACGGAAATCTCGCGGAGTGGACCGCGGGTGACCGGTTGTATGACGACGGGGAGATCGCCGACGGCCAGCCTCTCAATTCCACGTATTCGGCGGTCTACGCCGCCAACGATGCGACCTACCTGTATTTCGGTCTTCAGCTCAAGGCGGCTTCCAGCATCACCTCCAACTGGACCCACGAACTGTATATCGACACGGACGCCAACCCCGCGACGGGATTCAATTCGGGCTGGATGTCCGGCGGGTACGATCGGCTGATACAGTATGGCTCCGGCGGAGCCGTCTACAGCATCTACGAGTTCACCGGCGGGGCAAGCCAGGGCTTGTGGTCATGGGGATTTGTGAACACGTTCAGCTACGCATTCGACGGGGACGTCATCGAATGGGCGCTGCCCCGTAGTGCGCTCGGAAATCCGACCGCCCCGCGGATTCTGTTTCACACCGGCGGCGGAAGCGTCTCGATCGAAACCTGGGCCTCCTCGGCCGAAGTGAATGCCAAATACTATGAGCTGGTTGCCGCACCGCAACACACCCTGGCCATTCAGTCGTTGAACGGTACCGCCAACCCGGCTCCGGGAACGTACACCAATGATTTCGGCGTGGTGCTGACCAACACCGTCACCCTCCCGACTGCCGCCGGCGGAACGCAGTACGTCTCCCTGGGATGGACGATGACCGGTAACGAGCCGTCATCCGGGGTGGGGACCGGTATCGTCATGACGGTCACCAACGATGCGGTGTTGTCGTGGCTCTGGCAGACCAATGTCTATTTCGCGAGCAGTGAGGGAGCCGGCGGTTCGGTAGGCGCGGAGCCTGCGGATGGTTACTATGCATACGGAACATCGCTTTCGATCACCGCCGTCCCCGCCAACGGGTATGCATTCGCGGGGTGGAGCGGTGATGTGGCGGGAAGCCTCACCAATGACAACCCGTTGACGCTGCCGATGAACATTGCCCGCAGCATCACCGCGAACTTCGCCATCGACTACGGCCGCTTCGGCACCTTTACGCTGGATGGCAGTCTCCATGAATGGCAGGCCGGTGATGTATTCTATACGGATGATGACATCGCCGACGGCGTCCCGTTGAATTCCACATACAGCGAAATCTCCGTCGCCAACGACCATGAGTACCTGTACGTCGGTATGCAGCTCAAGGGGAACAGTTCAATCGTCTCCAACTGGCTCCATACGCTGTATATCGACAGCGACAACAATCCCGCCACCGGTTTCAACGCCGGCTGGATGAGCGGAGGGTACGACCGGCTGGTTCAGTACGGAAGCGGCGGCGGGACCTACAGCGTGTATTCCTTTAACGGCGGAACCCAGGCGACCTGGTCATGGAATTTCATCAGCCTGATCCAATACGGATTCAATAACGATGTGATTGAGTGGGGGATTCCCCTGTCCGCCCTCGGCGGAAGCACCGCCGCGAAGCTGGAGTTCCAGACCGGTGGCGGATCGGTTACGGTCGATACCTGGGCCCATCACACCGAATCCAGCGCCAAAATCTATCATTTTGCCGCGATACCGACCCAGACCGTTCAGGTGATCAGTTCCCCGAACGCAGTCACTCCTTCCGCCGGCAATCATCTCTATACCTACGGAACCGTGATCACCAATACCGCCACTCAACCCTCCCCGGTCAACGGCACCCAGTTCGTAGCGGCGGGATGGACGATCGCCGGGAACGATCCGGTCAGCGGATCCGGCACGAACTTTACCATGACCGTGACCAACGATGCGGTCATCACCTGGGTCTGGGAACCCTACGTGGCCTTCAATCGCTCGGTGTCCGGAAACGGCACGATCACCGGATCGACCGGCGGGTACTATGCCATCGACGCCGAGGTCACGGTGACGGCCACGCCTTCCGATGGGCGTATCTTCAAGGGTTGGTCCGGCGATGTCCCGGGCGGACAGACCAACGACAACCCGTTGACCCTGACCCTCGACCGGGCTCGATCGATCACCGCAAACTTCGGCGCGTTTGAAGGATCCTACGGCCCGCTGTCGGTGGACGGCTCGCTGGCCGATTGGAGCGGCGATGCGTTCTACACCGATGACGAAATCGTCGATGGCCTGCCTGTGAATTCCACCGTCTCCAACATCTTCATCGCAAACGATCTCACCACCCTGTATGTCGGCCTGCAGTATAAAGCCCCCAGCTCCATCAGCTCAAACTGGGTTTACAACATGTTCATCGATGCCGACCTCGACCCCGATACCGGATTCGACGGCAGCGGAAACTGGATGGCCAACGGCTACGACTACCTGGTTCAGTACGGTGCCAACGGTGCGGTGTATTCTGTGTATTCTTTTGCCGGCGCGACCCAGGGGGACTGGGGATGGAATTTCGAGGGGTTGATTTCGTATGCGGGGGGCACGAGCACCGCCGAGTGGGCGATTCCGTTGTCGTATCTCGGCCTCAGTCACATCGACTCCTGCAAGATCCAGTTCCAGGTGACGGAGGGATCGATTACGGTTGAAACCTGGGCCCACCACACCGAGGCCAACGCGAAGGTGTATGAGCTCGGGTCTCCGCCCCCGCCGACCCTGGAGGTTCTTTCGGCCTACGGCTCCGGTTCGCCGGCCGTCGGGGTTCACACCAATCCCTACGGAACGGTTGTCAATGCCGTGATGAGCGATCCCGCCGCATCCGGCGGCACCCAGTATACCGTCATCGGCTGGACCCTGGCCGGCAATGACCCGGTGTCCGGTTCCGGCTCATCATTCAGCATGACCCACACCAACGATGCCACACTGACCTGGACCTGGCAGACCAATGTCCAGTTCACCCGGACCGCCGGTTCCGGCGGCTCGGTCAGCGGCGATGCCGACGGCTATTATGCCCTCGGCTCCAGCGTGACGGTGACCGCTTCGCCGGATGGGGGATACACCTTTGCCGGGTGGACCGGGGATGTGCCGGGGCCGCAGTCCGGCGACAACCCGTTGACCCTGACCATGGACCAGGCCCGAACCATTGCCGCCGCGTTCTCCCAGAACACCGGGCGCTACGTCAACGTCACCGTGGATGGGTCGATGGGCGAATGGCAGGCCGCGGATGTGTTTTACAACGACGCCGAGATCACCGACGGACTGCCGTTGAATTCCAGCTATTCAAGCATCTCGGTGGCCAACGATGATGACGACCTGTTTATCGGAGCGGTCCTGAAGGCGTCTTCCTCCATCCTGTCCAACTGGACCCATGAGTTGTATATCGATATCGATATGAATCCCGATACCGGTTTCGACTCGGGCTGGATGAGCGGCGGATACGACCGGTTGATCCAGTACGGCTCCGGCGGATCGGTCTATTCGGTGTATGAGTTCACCGGGGCGGGCCAGGCGGATTGGTCATGGGGATATCTCGGATCGATCGGCTATTCCTTCAACAACAACATCGTCGAGTGGTCGATCCCGCGCGCTTATCTCGGGGGAAATCCGATCATCCGGTTGGAGTTCCGGGTGGCCAACGGGAGCGTGACGGTCGAGACCTGGGCCCACCAGGCCGAGGTCAATGCCAAGCCCTATGCATTCGCCACCGCCAACGGGTGCCCGGTCGGCATCCGGCCCCTGATTGTCCGCACGGCCGATCAAACCGTGGAAGCCAATCAATCTTTGTCCTTTGATGTATATGCCAGCGATCCCGGCTGCGTACCGCCGGACATCACGCTGGCCGGCAAGCCCGCCGCGGCTTCCTTTTCGACCAGTCCGTCCGGCACCAACCAGGTCGGCACCTTCTCATGGACGCCCGGTCCGTCGGATGCCGGGGTTCACCTGTTGAACTTCACCGCCGAGGATGACGAGCAATACACGACATCGTTTGTGATGCGGGTGTATGTGGCGTCGGTCGGCGAGTCCACCAACAGCTCAGGCGTTCCGGTTTCCCAGACCAACTGGGCGGTATCCATTGCCGATGTCGATATACCGAGCAGCGGCAATGCCACCCTGGTGTGGAATGCCGCATCCGGCATCGCCTATGATGTGTATGTGTCCTCCGGCCCCTTCCAGAGCGGCATGTCATGGAGCATGGCCGCTTCCTATCACACCGCCTCCGGGTCCGAGGAGGAAATGGCGATGGCACTGAGCGGGAACACGAATTTTGTTCAGGTCGTACCCGCCGGATCGACGCCGACCCTCAACGGCGCGTGGGGCGTAATCAAGCCGACGATTCCGTCGGGGTATTCCATGATGTCACCCCCGCTTCGCACCGACCGTTCGTTCTCCGGTACGTTCGGCGCGGAGCTTGCGGATGCCCTCGATGCCGGGACCCAGGTGTTCATCATGCATCCGGGACCCGAACCTTCCTGGACCATCATGATCTTGAACGGAAGCGGAAACTGGGTCCATGACAGCGGTCCCGCGGTGACCGGGCTGGACCCCGGTCAGGCCTTCTTTATCGATAACCAGGGCTCACTCGCCACCCCGACGGTGACCGGCCCCGTGGGCAACGACGGGACCCAATCCATTGATCTCGAGACCGGATTCAACCTGCTGGGAGTGTCGGAGGGGCGTTTTGTCAGCGCTGCGGATGCATTTGAGACTGCTAATCCGTTTGGCAGCTATGATTTCGAAGCGGCGGATGAGGTCAACATTCTGAACACTGACGGGTCGTGGCGCCGATTGCTCCGCCGACCCGACGGAACCTGGTATGACACCGGCAATCCCAATTCAACCGGCAATACCACAATGAACTTGAAGCCCGGGCAAGCGTACTACTACATTCGTAGAGGTGGTGCTACCACCCTGGATTTCTGATGAAGATAAAGCAGTTTACTCTAGGTCGGATCGGACTCCTTGTCGAGGCTCTTCTCTCGGTGTGTATTTTCGTCAACGGCGCGATTCTCACCACGGAGGACTTCAGTCTCGACGACGGGGGATGGGCCACGCGGGATGGTGAAATGACGGTGACCCGCGATGCGGGGAACGAGTGGATGCAGGGCACATTCGCCGGTCAGGGGTTTCCTATACCCCAGACCGATGCGTTCCGGCTTGATTCAGGCACCGACTTTCTCGATGACTACACCTCCGCCGGGATCACCCAGATCCAGCTCCAGATGTATGCCGCCGACGTGCTGCCCTCGGACCTGTTTATCCGCCTGATCGACGGAGCGAATGTTTTCTCCTACCAGTTCAGCCCGCTGGGAGCCATGCTGAACAATTGGGCGACCTTCACCGTCGATTTGACCTGGTCGTTCGGGTGGTCCGGACCCGGATCCTCGCAGTTTACCAACGCCCTGACCGGGATCGATGCCATCGAAATTCAACTGTCGCGGAACGGTACCGGCGCCCAGTCCTATTACTTTGATAACTTTCAGACCCTGGATACCGAAATCGACGAGGGCGGTCCTCCGTCCGCGGTGCCGGAACCGGCCTCGGTCAGCCTGATCGCCCTGATGGGCGTTTCGTTTCTGATCTTCCGCCGTCGTGCCGCGCGTCCTGTCCGGGTTCGTTGATTGACGACCTGCCGTTTCACAATTTCGACCTGCCTGATCATGAGTTGGTGCGGCTTCCTGTTTGCCGCTCATGCCGCATCACCTGTGTTTGAATCCTTTACCAGCGGCGCCAACGGATGGCAGGGGTCGGTGACATTGACCGGCGGGTGGAGCTTTGACGGCGGCGCGGCTCAGTTGTCGTTTCCGACGAGTTCAATTCCCCTTCCTGCTGAACAGGGAACCATTAGCAACACTGCCTATGCGTCTTCCGGTTCGTTTACCGGGAATTTTACGGCGGCGGGTATCGAATCGATTGGATTCTATTACTACGCAGAAAACATTGAGCCCTCAGATGTTGTTCTTAGCTTCGGCAACCAGACGGCCAGGTTCCAGAGAAACTTTCAGGGAATATCCG
>JAUIHQ010000235.1 GCA_030432155.1 bacterium
TGTCAAATCCCGCAAAGCGGGATTCGCCGCCTACAGCGGCTTACGCTTCCGCGATCTTAATCCATGGACTGCGAGGGGCAAGGCCATTTTTCAGCCAACATGACGTCTCCTGCCGAACGACTAGTCTGTGCGGCGCGGCTTGTCCGCGTACGCACCAGACTCTGGTTCGACTTTCCATTCAGATGATTCCTGCCTGAGCATCTCCTCGTATCCGGGCCACGTGATTCGGATCGTTCCTTCAAGCTTTCCATTATCCATTATCTCGACCCGCGCTCCCGTCTGTTTCTGGTATAGCCAAAGCGCGGTCCGCTGATCTACGTCTTTGGATGGCAGTCTGATTGTCGTCGATTCGGTGCTCTGATTGGGGTGGACATGAACCCAGGGTATTCGGAGAGCGCTTTGGAACTCACTGGGACTCAGTTCGGTAGCAGGGAAACCTGGACGGTCAGCAAGGCACTCATGCCATCTGGGGTCGCCAGATTGCAGGAACGAATCGGGCGGGCCATTTGTGGCACATGCGGTCACCAGCACGACCACAGGCAAGAACAGCATGATTCCGAGATGTTTCATTTCATCAGTCGAACATAGTATTCTACGTCATCTTTTTCTGGATTTTGCATTTTGCTTCTTGTGAAAAGCAACATGAATCAAAGCAATTATATGACGATGCCGTTGTTGTTTGTCGTATAGCATGTATATGCGAGAAACTCGTGCTATGCGACGGGATGGGCGTTTGGTGGCGTCTTTCGGGGGGTTGGCTGAGGCGGGCAGTCCGGAGCGGTAGTATGGGGTTTATATGCATTGGGTTTGCCCATTGCCGAATCGATAGGGGGCATACCCTTAATTTCCAATGATTGGAAAAGACTCGGGGCAATGTCTGGAATCGGCGGCGATACAGCAGGAGGGCGACGATGGCGGCGCGGGGAGTCCGGTACCAGGGGGCATGCCGGCGGTCAGTTCTCGGCCACGCTCTCCCACGCCGCCATCGCTTTTTCCAGGTCTTCGACCACGTGCATGAGTTCGCGGTTGATTTTGACCGCCTCGCCGGGCTTCTCGTAGGTCGCGGGATCTTCAAGCTGATGGGTTAAGGTCTGCTGCCGGGCCTCGAGCTGCTCGATCTGCTTCTCCAGCTCGCGCTGCTTTTTCTCCCTCTCCCTCCGTTCGCGGGCGTTCGCCTGCCGCTGCTCGGCTTCGATTCGCTTCTGCTCTTTGCGGGTTCGCCCGTCCCGGGCCGGAGCGGCGGGGGCGGGGGATGTTGTCCCGGCGGTCACGCCCTCGCGAGCCGATGCCGCGGACGACTTCTCAAGGTAGTAGTCGTAGTTCCCGAAGTAGCGGGTCAGGCAGCCCTGGTCGATGTGGAGGACATGACCGGCAATGTTGCGGATGAAGTAAACATCGTGGCTGATGAAAATCAGCGTTCCTTCGTATTGTTTCAGGGCGGCGATCAGGGCATCGATGCTGGCCATGTCGAGATGGGTTGTCGGTTCGTCCATCAGCAACAGGTTGGGCGGATCGAGCAGCAGCTTCACCAGGGCCAGCCGGCTCTTTTCGCCCCCGCTCAGGATGGAGGTACGCTTGAACACATCATCGCCCCGGAACAGAAAAGAACCGAGTACGGTCCTCGCGTTCTCCTCGGTGACAACCCCGGGGGTGTCGAGCGCCTCCTCCAGCACCGTGCGGTCGCCGGTGAACATCTCCTGCCGGTACTGGGCATAGTATCCGATCCGGACCCGCAGGCCGGGCTCCCGGACCCCGCGGTCGATGGGGGTCACCCCGGCAAGAATTTTCAACAGGGTGGACTTGCCTGCGCCGTTGGGCCCGACCAGGACCAGCCGTTCCCCCCGCTCCGCTTCGAAGTTGAGGCCCCGGTACACCTGCAGGCGGCCGTAGGACTGATCGACGTCGGAAAGCCGGATCACCTTGTGACCGCTTCGTTCCGGCTGGGGGAAGCGGAAGGATATGCCCGCCTCGTCAGCCTCGGGGGCATGAATGACATCCATGCGTTCAATCTGGCGGAGCTTGGCCTGGGCCTGGGTGGCCTTCGACGCCTTGGCCCGGAACCGGTCGGCGAAGCGCTGCAGCCGCTTGATCTCTTTCTGCTGGTTTTCGTAGGCGGCCTGATGCTGCTGCCGGTTGGCGTCCCGCTGCACCAGGTATTGGTCGTAGTTCCCGGTGTACCGGGTCAGGGAGCGATTGCGGATTTCAACGATGTCGCTGATGACCTCGTTCAGGAACTCCCGGTCATGGGAGATCAGGAGAATGGAGCCGGGATAGGACTGGAGGTACTGCTGGAGCCACCGTAGGGCGTCGAGGTCGAGGTGATTGGTCGGTTCGTCCAGCATCAGCAGGTCGGGCTCCTGCACGAGAAGGCGGGCAAGGTGAGCCCGCATGATCCAGCCTCCGCTCATTTCCCGGAGCGGCCGGTCGTGATCGGATTCTCGGAAAGCAAGGCCGTGAAGGATGGTCCGGGCCTTGGGTTCCAGCCGGTAACCTCCCAGCTCCTCGAACCGTGCGTGCAGGCCGTGATCGTCGTCATCGCCGGTGTGGTGGCCGGCTTCCCAGGCCTTGAGCTTCTCCCGGAGCTCCACGATTTCGGGAGACGCCGCGGTGGCCAGTTCCAGTACGGTTTCGTCGCCGGAGGCGGCGGTTTCCTGGGGCAGGTGGCCGATGACGGTTCCCCGCTGGAGGATCACCTCGCCCTCGTCCGGCTCGGTATCCCCGAGCAGGATGGAGAACAGGGTCGACTTGCCCGACCCGTTTGCGCCCACGATGCCGATCCGGTCCCCGCGGTTGATCTGCAGCGTCGCCCCCTCGAACAGGGTCCGGCCTGCATAGTGTTTGGCAATATTCGAAAGCGTAATCATGCGGCCCGACAGCATGATCAGGACCCGCCCGAAGATCAAGGGAAGGATGGAGGTCGGAAGTATGAAGGATGAAGGATGAAACGCCGGTGCGCTTCGCGCGATGATCGCGAATCCCCTCCCGGGGAGGGGTGCTTGAAGGGAGGGGTGGGTTTGGGGTTGGGGGTACCATGCCGGTTATCCGGAGCGAACACCGATCAAGTCCGGCACATGGCCCGGCCCGCAGGTCATTGAACGTTGAGCGTTATGCGGTGAGCGTTGAACGTTCCGCGACGCAAACGCGGCGCGGGTGATGGCTTGCCGCTTCGGGCCGTTCCACCGGCGCCGGATTCACGGCGCTGTCGGCGTTGGGCAGCCGTCGGCGGACACGAGTCCAGCCGAAGGCTGCCCGCCTTGACATCACCATAAATCCGACGCCGGTTCCACTGATCCCGCTGCCGCGGGATCACCCGAAGCGACAAGCACAGCACGGTCTGCCCGCCGACGGGCAGACGACCGATTTGATCATCCCTGCCCCTTTCAAACCTGTTCCTTTCATCTTCCGAGATGATCGCACTCAATCACCGATCACGTCCGGCACATGGCCCGGCCCGAAGGCATTGAATGTTGAGCGTTATGCGGTGAGCGTTGAACGTTCCGCGATGCAAACGCGGCGCGGGTGATGGCTTGCCGCTTCGGGCCGTTCCGCCGGCGCCGGATTCACGGCGCTGTCGGCGTTGGGCAGCCGTCGGCGGACACGAGTCCAGCCGAAGGCTGCCCGCCTTGACATCACCGTAAATCCGACGCCGGTTCCACTGATCCCGCTGCCGCGGGATCACCCGAAGCGACAAGCACAGCACGGTCTGCCCGCCGACGGGCAGACGACCGAGTACATCATCCTACCTCATCGGAGCGATTTCTTTCCCTCTTCCGGTCCGACCATAATCGTACTCATGCTGTGCGCCGTGGAAAGGCCACATCGCCCAGTGGGTGCGAAACCCACCCGGCCCCTGTCGCTCCGGCCGGAAGCAGTTGGAGCAGGCGTGGAAGCAATGAAGCGTCTGAAGCCTCCGACGTCAAAGGTTCCCTTGGGGGATCAGCGAGCGTATAGGCCCAACGGAAGTGAATGCCGAACAAGCCTCGAAAGTGATGGGTGTTGAGCCGACCTGCTAGTAAGACGGGGAAGGCCGCAGCCGATGCGCGAGACGAGCGAAGCACGCATCGGTCAACCGGGGTAGTGGCAAGGGCATGTACGCAAGAGGGGGTGTGAGCAACACGGGAAGCCCTGTGTGCTGGTGAAGAGCCAACCGGACGCCCGCGAGGGACAGGCCGGGGCGCACAGGGTGGCGGAGAAGGCCGTAGTACCGATGAAGCCGGGTAATGCCGGCGGAGGAAAGGGCCTTCAGTTCAAGAGAAAGGTCAGAAGGAAAAGAAAACCGGGAGATTGACGCATTGAGTCTACGACCTCCAGAAAAGGTTAGGAAACTCCAACAGACCTTGCATGAAAAAGCAAAAGCGCAACCGACCTATCGGTTCTACGCTCTCTATGACAAGCTGTATCGCGAGGATGTCCTGAGCTACGCATGGGCGATCTGCCGCCATAACGGCGGAAAGCCCGGCGTGGATAGGACCACCTTCGAGCAGATTGAACAGGAAGGCGTGGAAACGTGGTTGCAAACGGTGGCCGATGAACTCCGGGACAAGAGATATGAACCGGAAGCCGTGCGGCGGGTGTACATCCCCAAGCCAAACGGAAAACAGAGGCCACTGGGGATACCGACGATCAAAGACCGGGTAGTACAAATGGCTGCCGTTATCGTACTGAACCCTATCTTTGAAGCCGACCTGTGTGATGAGCAATACGCCTACCGGGAAGGTCGATCCGCTCATGATGCCGTGAAGAAGGTCCACCACTGGGTCAGCAAGGGACACCGCGAGGTGCTCGATGCGGATCTGTGCGGATACTTCGACACCATTCCGCATCCGGAGTTGATCAAGAGCCTGTCCCGGCGCATTAGCGATGGAGCGATGCTCAAGCTTCTGAAAATGTGGCTGAGGATGCCGATCGAGGAAAGAGGCCCAAAGGGAGGTAAGCGGCGAACGAACCCGGCGAAGAAAGCCGGGCGGGGCACCCCGCAAGGCGCGCCGATCTCGCCCTTGCTATCCAACCTGTACATGCGGCGGTTTATCCTGAGCTGGAAGAAGCAGGGATGGGAAACAAGGCTGGGAGCCAGGATCGTCAATTACGCTGACGACTTTGTCATCCTATGCCGAGCCGGTGGACCGAAAGCGGCGCAAGCCATGAGACGCATCATGGAAAGGCTCAAGCTGACGGTAAACGAGGAGAAGACCAGAACCTGTCACCTGCCTGACGAACACTTTGTGTTTCTGGGCTACGAGATTGGACGCTGCTACTCCGAAACAACCGGGCGGCCCTTCTGGGGCACGCGCCCCTCCCGAAAGAGCATCACCCACATCAAGCAGGAAATCACGGCGTTGACCTGTAGCAACCGAGTGCTGCTGGCCCCTGAACTCGTTGTGGAAGCCATCAACCGCAAACTCACTGGTTGGGGCAACTACTTCAAGCTGGGACAAGCCAGCAAGGCCTACCGGGCCGTGGACAACCACACCCGGCAGCGCATGCGCCTCTGGCTGTGCCGCAAACATAAACGGCCGGGCCAAGGCGTGAAGGTGTACTCGTACAGCTACCTCACCAACGAACTTGGTTTAGTATCCCTGCAACACCGTCCGAGGTCGTATGCTTGAACCTAATCGTGTTCTGATCTTGTCCGAGAGCCGGATGCGGGAAATCCGCACGTCCGGTTCGATGAGCAGGGGTGTGGAAACGGAGCTATGGGGCGGACTGAGGCACCGGCATATGGCGAAAGCTGTCGGCAACGGCTACTCCCCGCGCCCTGTCGCCACCGCGCCACCCCTTGACTCTACCGTTATCGTAATCACTCGGCTGGCCCTGCGCAGTATTCTGCCGCCGCTTCATGGACTCGACTGGCAGAGGTGCTGTGGATCAGCCCAACGAGCATCGAGACAATACGCACCAGAATGGCCTTGGGCCTTGCCGGCATGGGCTGAGTCGATGCGCTTGTTCGCGACCAGGACATCGAGACACGCAGCACATTCCAGGGCAGAACCGCGTGCGATATCGAAGAATCGG
>JAUIHQ010000236.1 GCA_030432155.1 bacterium
TGGGTGATATCCTTCACCATCTGCGGATCGGCATCCTCGTGCACGAAAAGCTGGGCCGAAACGGTGACCGACAGCGTATCGTTGTCCACCCGGTCATAGGCGCTGGCCGGAATGGTGAATTCCTGCATCGCGGTCTCACGTGTGCCGTCGGACCCGAGGTGCTCGGCGACCTGGAACAGGTTTTTGATCGAATAAGGACTGCCGAGTTCGCCGCTGTTGCAATCGTTCTTGGCTCCGATGGGATGGAAGGGCTGGAGCCAGATGGTATTGACGCCGAGATTATTGAGATAGTCGATATTAAAGCGGGTTCCGTCATGCAGGTCCTTGAACGTGCTGCGGGTCTCCGGGGTGTCGCCGGTGGCATCGATCACATTGGCCTGGAGCTCATAGACCACGAGGTCGCGGGTTTCGACGTCGGACACGTTGGCCACCGCGTTTCGACCGCCGTACCAGCGCCAGTTCGGGTCGCCGGACACTTTGTACCGGGCGGTGATGTCGTACGAGCCGGTTTTCTCGATCGGAAGGGTGATCGAGTAGCCGCCGCTGCCGTTCGGGGTCAGGGCGTAGGCGCCCCAGTATCCATTGGTGTCGCCGGCGGTGACCGAATTTGCATCGGCCGGGTACAGCGTGGCCTGATCGCGGCGGTTCAGGTTGGAATACAGCTCCGCCTCGGTGACGTTACCTTCATTCGGCCAGAAGGTGATGTCGATCGAGCTGGTTTCCCCGGCCGACTCGTCGATGTAAAAGTGATAAACCTTGTTTTCGCCGTTTCCGCCGAAGATCTCCAGGTACGGTTGCGCATGAGAGGCGAGTGCGCCCCCCGCGACGAATAGCACCAGCGCGAACAGTTTCCGAATCCATGATTTCTGCATCTTGTATGTCCCCCTGCCCCATTGCGGAGCTTGTAGAACCCGTTTACTAAAACGCTTGAAACATAGTCGTACGTCAGCGATTCGTAAAAGAAAAAAATCGGGAAAATCGTGGGGCGGCAGCAGGTTCTTGTCTTGCAGCAGGTTAGGAAGACAGGCTTTCTGTGGATGGCACGGCGCTACCCGTAATCCGATTTACATATGGATTTTATCGGGAACTAACTTGAGCCCGGCCCGGTTCCCCATTAGTCTTGTGGGGTAATCCCACCAATAAAGATCAGGATGGTACGCATGAAGAAACTCGCAACGCTCGCAGCCTCACTCCTGGCGACCGCCGTCATGTCGCACGCCCAGCTCAACCCCGGCGACATCGCCGTCGTCCAGATCAACGGCAACAATCCGGACTTCGCCTATGTGGTGGCGGTGACGACCATCACCGCGGGTACGACAATCTCGATCACGGATAATGAATGGGTCGAAACCACGCCCGGTTTCAACGACCTGAATGAGGACGAGCGGTTATTCACATTTGAAAGCCTCACCGTCGCCGGTTCGGTGGTTGCCCTGACCAATGTCCCCGCTTTTGGTACCTCCGCGGAAGAGTTTTACCTGCTGACCAACGCGCCCTCTACTTCACAGACTGCGGCGGAGGCCGGCTTTCTGTTTGCCATCAAGTATGGCGGAGCTTGGGCGGCCAACCAGATCCCGTCGACGATACCCGATCTGCAGGTTGCAGTCCCCGGGGGTGACTCCATAACGTATACCGGCATCCTCACCGGCACACGGGCGGACATTCTGGCCGCGATCACCAACCTGGTGAATTGGGAAGCCTCAGGCAGCGCGCAGACGGAGTGGGACCGCGGCGACTTCACCATCACCGACGCCGGCCTCGGCGCCCTGCCTCCGGACATATCCGCCCCCGCTTTTGTCACGTCGGCCGTGGGCGGAGCGGTCACCTTCACCGTATCCTCGACCGATCCGAACAACGACTCGATCTTCCTCAGCGCCTCCAACCTGCCGGCCGGCGCCACGTTCAGCTCGGTCAGCAGCAACGGCACCGTATCCCAGGACTTCTCCTGGCCGTCCGCCACGCCCGTTGGGGTCTACACGGCCGAATTCTATGCCTCGTCCATCGACGGCGAGACCTCCACGGTCACGGAAATCACGGTCTTTGCCCCCCCGACCAACGTGAGCTTCGCCGCAGCCGCTGATTCCGTGGATGAGGATGTCGGCACGTACCTGGTGACCGTCACCAAGTCGGCCAACTCAGGCAATGTGAGCGGCGAGATCGGACTCAGCGGCACCGCAACCAACGGCGCCGGACAGGACTATACGATCGACACCACCAACTTCACGATGAACGGAGCCACGACCTCGGCGACATTCACGATTACCGTGGAAAATGACGCCATCGAGGAGGGCAGCGAAGACATCATTCTGACCCTCGTCAACGTCACCGGCGGTAACATCGTGTCTCCGGACACCTTCACCCTGACCATCCTTGATGACGATGCCCCGCCCTCGCTGCTGTTCATTTCCGAAGTCGCCGATCCGGGCGATGACGCAAGTGCCCGGTTCGTGGAGCTCTACAACGCCGGCGGCACCCCCATCGACCTCGGGGCCGGCGGTTATTACATTGCCCGGGTGGTCAATGCCGCAACTTCCACCAACGATGTTGCCCTGACCGGCGTCGTTGCCGCAGCATCGACCTACGTGGTCGCCCAGGAATCGGCAGGGTTCTCGGCCGCTTATCCGTCCGCAGCATTTGACCAAATCGGTTCCGGACTCGACGGCAACGGCGATGACGGATACTTCCTGTTCATCGGCGGTTCCAGCGCATCCGGCACCCTCATCGATGCGTACGGTGAATACGGAATACGTGGAACAAATTCGGCGTGGGAGTACACCGACAGCCGCGCCGTGCGGACCGATACCGTCACCCAGGCCAGTACGACCTGGATCGCCGCGGAATGGATCATTCCCGCCTCGGCCGATACTACGAACATGACCCCGGGCGTCCATCCCGACGGTGCGCTCGACGACCTGACCAATGTATCGTTCACCGCGGCCTCCGATACGGTGGCCGAGGATGTCGGCACGTACCAGGTCACGGTGTTCAAGTCGAAAGCCGAAGGCAATGTCAGCGGGGAGATCGCCCTCGGCGGCGATGCCACGGAAGGCGTCGGCGCGGACTACACCATCGATGCGACCAACTTCACCATGAACGGCGCCACCACCTCGGCCGTGTTCACGTTGACGGTCAACAACGACACCAACCAGGAACCGGCGGAATCGATTGTGTTGACGCTGGCGAATGTCTCCGGCGGCACCATCGCCGGCCCCAGCGTTTTCACCCTGACGATTCTTCCCAATGATGCCCCACCGCCGACGGTCTGGATCAACGAAATCAATTATGATGATGTCGGTGCTGATACCAACGAATACGTCGAAGTGGCCGGGCCTGCAGGAACGGATCTATCAAATTATCAAGTGTTGCTCTACGATGGACCGGCCGGTGATATTATCAATACGTACGATCTGAGCGGTTTGATCGATGACGAGGGTTGCGGTTTTGGAGCCGTGGCGTTCCCGGTATCCGGAGCCCAAAACGGAACGGATGGCGTTGCCCTGGCGGACGTCACCGGAGGTACAACAACGCTCGTCCAATTCCTGAGCTATGAAGGAACGCTGACCGGAACCGATGGACCTGCAAACGGGGTTCTGTCAATTGATATAGGAACCCAGACGCCCCCCGACACGCTGCAGTTGAGCGGAACCGGCGAGGCGTATGCCGACTTCATGTGGAGCACCAACACCGCCAGCCAGGGTGACCTGAACATCGGGCAGACCATCGATCCCTGCGGCGGCGGCGATACGACGCTCGACGAATACGACGTCTCGAACTTCATGCTGGCGACCGGCACGGTCTCGGTGACGATTGCGGTGACATCGAACAACGTCCCGTATTCGCTGATCTACTCCACAAATATCCTGACCGATCCGGCGCCCCTTGGCACCGGGGAAGCGGATACCGCGGATGGTGACGGCGGTTCCATCACGCTTGAGGACACCTCGCCGGCTGATTCGGGCCGTATCTACTGGATCCGCAGCAACAACGACGTCATCATTCCATTCTAATGCCCGGTCGGGCGGATGATCGTGTCCCGGTCATCCGCCCCGCCAATACCGCTCACCCGACCCGGCATCAGGGGAACCCCTATCTGCACTCGACGCGAAGGGAGCCGACCGGTAGAGTCGCTCCATGACATCGGCGGAGGCAGGGAAGGATCAACACCAGGCGAGCGAGGCCTATCTGGCTGCGGTCCTCGAAACGGCGGTGGACGGCATCATTATTATCAACCGCCGCGGGTTGATACATTCCGTCAACCGGGCGGCTTGCCGGATCTTCGGCTACAATCCGGATGAAACCATCGGGCGAAATGTCAGCATGCTGATGCCCAGCCCCTACCGCGAACAGCACAACCACTACATCTCCCGCTACCTGAAAACCGGCGATGCCCACATCATCGGCATCGGCCGGGAAGTCCAGGGACTCCGCAAGGACGGATCCCTGTTTCCCATCGATCTCGCCATTTCCGAGGTCCGAACGAACGGGGACATCTCGTTTGTCGGCATTATTCGTGATATCAGCGAGCGGAAAGAGATGGAGCAGGCCATTGTCACCGCGAGCGAAAATGAGCGGATGCAGATCGGCCAGGATCTCCACGATGCCCTCGGCCAGCAGATGACCGGCATCACCCTGCTGGCCAAAACACTCGAACGGAAGCTCCGCAATCAGAAATCCCCCCTCGCCGAAGATGCCGCCGACCTCGCCGGGCTCGCGGCCGATGCCAGTGCGGAAACCAAGCGCCTCGCCCACGGCGCCTATCCGACCGAGCTGGAACGCCACGGCCTGATCAGCGCCCTGGTCGAATTATCCGAGAACCTCCACAAGCTCTATCGGACGAAATGCAGCTACGTGGGACGCAAGGAACCGGTCAACCTTGACCGGACAACCGAGCTACATCTCTACCGCATCGCCCAGGAATCCTCCATGAACGCGATCAAGCACGCGGAGGCCTCGGAAATCAAGATCGACCTCTTTCTCGACAGCGGCGACCTCCACTTGACCATTTCCGACAATGGCCGCGGCATCAGCATCGCCGAAGCCGGCCGAAAACGGGGCATGGGGCTGGGTATCATGCGCCACCGGGCCAACCTGATCGACGCCAATCTGGTGATCGACACCCCGCCCGCCGGCGGGACCAAGGTTCGTTGTTGTATTCCGGGGCATGTAAAGGTATCAACAGGGGCTCATTCAGGACAGCAGGGAACGAGGACATGACACAGAAGGACAAAGGTAAGATGTACGACATTCTGATTGTGGACGACCATCCGATCGTCCGCAAAGGCATCCGGGCCCTCCTTGAACAGGAGGCCGATTTCAGAGTCGTTGGCGAAGCCGCCGGCCGGGCCGAAGTCCTGACCTTTCTCCGCCAGGCCGAACCCAGCCTGATTCTGCTCGATATTTCGCTCCAGGGCAGCGACGGCATCGAGGTCACCAAGGCCATCCGGGCCGAATTCGGCACCATGCCGATACTCGTGGTCTCCATGCACGATGAATCTCTCTATGCCGAGCGTGCATTACGGGCCGGGGCCAACGGATACATCATGAAGCAGGAAATGGCGGATAATGTGGTGAAAGCCATGCGCCAGGTGCTGGGCGGCAAGATCTACGTTAGCGACAATATCCGCCAGAAAGTGCTGCGTGATCTTACCCAGCCCCATTCCGACATCCGTACTACGCCGATTGAGCGGCTCAGCGACCGGGAGCTCGAGGTGTTCCGCCTGATCGGCGAAGGCCACGGAACCCGTCAGATCGCGGAAATGCTCAACCTCAGCATCAAGACGATCGAGACCTATCGGGCCCACATCAAGGAAAAGCTCTCGATCAAAAGCGCCGCCGAGCTCGCTCGCAGCGCCGTAAGCTGGGTCGAAGGCGGCAAACAGCCGTCCTCGGAGACCTGAGACCTGAGACCTGAGACCTGAGACCTGAGACCTGAGACCTGAGACCTGAGACCTGAGACCTGAGACCTGAGACCTGAGACCTGAGACCTG
>JAUIHQ010000237.1 GCA_030432155.1 bacterium
CAAGCCTTTCTGAATCGCGCCGAGATTGTTCCCGGTCAGTTCCTGCTCATACGTGATGACGGGGCCGGTCACGCGAATTTCCCGAATGTGGATGGTATCGGTAAACAGGGAGAAGAGATTGAAATCAACCTTGAGCGCACCGAGCTCAAACGCGGAGGGCGTTTCAAAACCTTCGGGATTCCCGACCTTCAGCCCCTGCAGACTCACTTTGCCCATGAGCGGATAGATGTCTGCATCTTCCAGCGAAACCGGAACGCCCAGTGCACCGGGGCCGAACTGGGTGACGGTCTTTTTCACGATGGGACCCAGGAACAGATTCGCAACGACAAATATGATGACGACCAAGGCGAGCAGGGTGATGATGATTCTGCGAATCCACTTTTTCATAGGTTATCCTTTCCTCGTGACCAACCGCCGATCATGCAGCGCGACTGGAGGCATCCGCATCCTCCCTGCCGGCCACACCCCGGTCAAGCTTACGATCCATTTCATATTTCGGGTCATACGATGTGTCGGACGGACGGGCGGCATCCTCATACCGGCGGGCGTCCCGGGGGAAGCGTCCGGCGAACCGGCGGATGGCATCCGCCGCCTCCTCCA
Source organism: bacterium (assembly GCA_030432155.1). Taxonomy (GTDB): domain Bacteria; phylum Verrucomicrobiota; class Kiritimatiellia; order CAIVKH01; family CAIVKH01; genus JAUIHQ01. Next base: position 601 of record JAUIHQ010000237.1, read on the forward strand.
GGCAGTCCATGGTGTTGATGCGGCCGCGCAGCTTTGCGCTGTCGGCAAAGCCTTTTACGTACCACAAAAGATGTTTTCGAAGACGGCGTGCGGAAAAGGGGTCGTTGCCGTAGTGGTCGCGATGATACTCGATATGCCGGAGCACGACGTCGCTCCATTCGCCGATTTCGGGATGGACCGGGCGACCCTCGAGGATTTCACGGAAAATCCACGGATTTCCCAGCGCTCCGCGGCTTATCATCACGGCATCGCAACCCGTATCGGCCTGCATTCGGGATGCCGTCTCGTGGCCCAGCACATTCCCGTTGCCAACACATACGATGCGGGGATTCACGGAACGCGCCGTATCAAACCCGGCCAGGATCGACGCGTGATCAACCGGGTCGGCGTAGGTGCAGCCGCGGGTCCGGCCATGCACGGTGAACATGCGTGCACCGGCGGAGGCAACGCGTTGCGCGGTGTCCCGGATATTGATGTTGTCCCTGGTATATCCGATGCGGCACTTCACGGTTACGGGGCGGGATGTCGCCTCGACGCACGCCCGGACGGTATCCGAAATACGATCGCCATCCAGCAGAAAGGCGGACCCCATGCCTGACCCGACGACTTTCCGCACCGGGCAGCCCATGTTGATGTCGATGGTGTCAAACCCCTCGCGGTCCAGCAGCTCGACCGCCCGGGCCGTTTCCACCACCGTCTTTCCGGTTACCTGAACACCGAGTACGGTTTCGGATGCGTGGCGGGCCATCATCTCCCGGGTCTGATCATTGCCGTGCAGAATGGCGGTTGCGGACAGCATTTCGACCCAGGTCAACCCCGCGCCCATTTCCGTACAGATCCGCCGGAACGGCACATCGGTCACCCCGGCCAACGGCGCAAGCAGCGCACGATTGGGAAGGGTCAGCCCATCCAATGGAAGTGGATCATGAAATGTCATGACGGATTCGAGGGAGGAGCCTGGAGGAGTTTGCGTCGATAGTAATGGAGTTCGGCGATCGACGCCTGAACATCGTAGTAGGCATCGTGCGCACGGTTCAACGGACTGGGCGTGAAGGACGGGCAGTATTTCGACACCATGTGGTCGTCGTCCTTCTCAAACGGTTCGCCGCCGAACCAGTCCTGCCATTGCAGCTTCAGGGTCGTCACATCAAGGTGGCGGTAATGTGTCAGGGCCGAGAATCCGGGAAGAAAGCGATTGGCGAGATGCCAGTCGGCATGAATGCTGTTTCCGGCGAGGATCGGGCGCTTTTTGTCGTCGCCCATGGGAACCACGACATGCCGATCCACCACCTCGCACAGCCGCCGGTCGATTTCCTCGACTGTGCAAGCCTTGTCCGACCGGCAGATTTCCACTACATCCGGCATGGTTTCCTGTACCCAGGGACTGACCGGTATGTCCGGCTCCAGTTTGACGTACAGGTTGATATCGTCGGAAACCGGGCCGATCCGGTTCAGGCCGGTATCGGTGATGACCAGCGCCACCTGGAGGAGCCGGGCTTTCCCCAGGTCCAGCGTCGTATACTCAGTATCAAACCAAAGATAGGCCGATGACACCGCCAGTCCCCCTGCACCTTCCCCGCTCATGATCAGTCCTTCAGGATTTCCTCGGTTTCGGTGACCGGATCCACGATGGTCTCCGCCTTGATGCCCCAGATGTCCGACGCATACTCATGAATTGTCCGGTCGCTGGAGAACTTGCTCATGCGGGCGACATTCAGCACCGCCATGCGGGCCCATTCATCCTTGTTCCGGTACGCCTGCGCAACCTTGTCCTGCGCATCCATGTAGGCCTCATAGTCCGCAAGGTGGCAGAATACGTCCCCATGCTCCATAAGGTGCTTGTATATATCCGTGAAGATCGGTCCTTCCCCGGGGGTGAAAGGATTGGTCCGGATCGCGTCGATGACCCGGCGCAGCTCCTGGTTCCCGTTGTAATACGACCAAGGGTCATACGAACCGCTCTTCTGAATGTCCGCCACTTCATGCGCCTTGTGGCCGAAGATGAAGATGTTGTCGAGGCCGACCTCCTCGGCGATCTCGATATTCGCACCGTCCCAGGTTCCGATGGTGAGGGCGCCGTTGATCGAGAGCTTCATGTTCCCGGTGCCCGAGGCTTCCTTGCCCGCGGTGGAAATCTGTTCCGAAAGATCCGCGGCAGGGATGATGACTTCGGCCATCGAGACGTTGTAATCGGGGATGAAAACAACCTTGAGACGGTCGCGGATATCAGGATCGTTATTGACCGCGCGGCCGAGGGCGTTGATCAGCTTGATGATCAGCTTTGCCATGTGATAGCTGGGTGCGGCCTTCGCGCCGAAAAGGAAGGTACGGGGCACAATATCCAGTCCGGGGTTGTCCTTCAACCGGTAGTACAGCGTCATGATATGCATGGCGTTAAGCAACTGCCGCTTGTATTCGTGAAGGCGCTTGATCTGGACGTCGAACATCGACTCGGGATTGATCCACTCCCCGGTCACATCGCGGACGAGGTTCGCCAGCCGGACCTTGTTCTCCTCCTTCACCTTCATGAAGGTGCGGCAGAACGCCTTGTCTTCGGCCAGCGGCTCCAGCTTCTTCAGTTCCTCGGCATCGTGAATCCAGCCGTCGCCGATTTTCGAGGTGATGAGCTGGGCGAGACCGGGATTGGAGATCAGCAACCACCGCCGATGCGTAATGCCGTTGGTTTTATTGTTAAATCGCTCGGGCATCATGTCGGCGAAATCCGGCACGACCGTGTCCTTCAACAGTTCGGTGTGCAACGCCGATACGCCATTGATCGAGTGGCTTCCGACCATGGCCAGGTTGGCCATGCGTACCTGGCGGTCCTCGCCCTCCTGGATCATCGACATGCGTGAAACGCGCTCTTCATCTCCGGGATAGGCGAGGCGAATCCGGGAAAGGAATTTTTCGTTGATGTCATAGATGATCTGCAGGTGGCGCGGCAGCACCCTTTCCATCAGCGGGACCGGCCAGCGCTCGAGCGCCTCGGGCAGCAGCGTGTGATTGGTATACCCGAACGTCCGCGACGTCAGCTCCCAGGCGTTTTCCCAGGTCATCGTGGTCTCATCCATGAAGTACCGCATCAATTCCGCCACCGCGAGGGCGGGATGGGTATCGTTCAACTGGATGGCGTTCTTCTCCGCGAACGCGCTCCAGGTCGAGTGGTTGCGCCGGTACCGCCGGATCACATCCTGAATGGTGCAGGTTACCATGAAGTATTCCTGGATCAGGCGAAGTTCCTTGCCGGCGTAGGTGAAGTCGGACGGGTACAGCACCTTGGTGATGGTTTCCGCCCAGTTCTTTTCCTCGACCGCTTTGACATATTCGCCCTGATTGAACACATCGAGACGGAACGCCTCGGTGGCACGCGAGCTCCAGAGCCGCAGGACATTCACGGTGTTGACGCCGAACCCGATCACCGGGATGTCGTACGGGACGCCTTCCAACATCTGCCAGTCTTTCCAGACCGGGCGTTTGCCTCCGCCGACCTTGGGTACCCATTCCAGCTTGCCGTACACCTTGACCGGTACGGCATATTCCGGGCGGACCATTTCCCACGGATATCCGTATTTCAGCCAGTCATCCGGGCGCTCCCGCTGCCACCCGTTTTCAAAATCCTGGCGGAACATACCGTGCTCGTAGCGCAGGCCGTAGCCGTATGCCGGGTATTCGAGCGATGCCAGGGAATCGAGGAAGCACGCGGCAAGGCGTCCCAGGCCGCCGTTCCCCAGTCCGGCATCCTCTTCCAGGGCCATCAACTGCTCGAGGTCGATATCCAGGTCCTTCAACGCCTGCCGGGAGGCTTCGTAGACCCCGAGGGCGGCAACGTTGTTCTCGAGAAGACGCCCGAGAAGGTATTCCATGGAGATGTAGTAGACCCGCTTGACGTCGCGGTCCACATAGGCCCGTTGCGTGGCAATCATGCGGTCGACCGCAAGCTCGCGGATCGCCATGGAGAAACTCATCATCTTGTCGAACTCGGTGGCGGTTCGCCAATCTTTGCACCGCGTATATTTCAGATGGAACAGGAGGCGCTCCCGGATCTGCTCCGGGGTGACGGACCGATTCTGGGAGATCAGCTTTCTAACTCGTTTCGCTGGCATGTGTTTCTCCTTGAAAACCGCAGATTCGCGGTTGTGCTACCTCAAGCATGTTCTGATAAATCCATGTTCCGGGAATCGCCGGTCTTGTTGTTGAGCACGACTCCAGGATCCGGTAAAACGCCGTACTCTACCCGGGTACGGGCAAAAGACCAGAAAGAATTCACAGCCGATTCCATTCCAAACATTTACGAAACATGACGAAATGGATCAAACGATCTACTGACCGAGGGCGGTCGCGATGTGAGCCTCAAGCTCGGTCATCGGCACGTGCCCTTCCAACCGCTCGATGACGTTGCCGTCACGGTCGAGAAGAAAGCGCGTGGGTAAAGCCCGAATATCACCGAATGTCCTGAAATCTGACTCTCCGGCCGGGGCGACCGGATACCGGGCCCCCGCCTCAGCCAGCGATGACCGGATCTGGTCAGGGCTCCGCCGGTCCACCGCAAGTCCTACAATGGTGAATCCCCTCTCCTGATACCGGTCATACAACCGGTTCAATGCCTCGATATTCTGCTCATCGGCATGAGTCCAGGGAGCCCAGAAATCGACAAGTACAACCGAACCCCGGACCTGGTCAGGGTGAAATCCCGGTTCCATGCCCTCTCCGGGACGCGGGGCGGGTGTGGTCGGAGCCGAAGGCGCCGGAGCACGTGACGGCCCGGATGGTTTTTCAACCGGCGGACGGCAGGCGGATAGAGCCATCAGACATCCGACCGCCATCATGACAGCCGCTGACATTCCCCGGCCCGCTGCCGGGCTGTATTTGCATGTCTTCATCCACATCTCCTCTGATCCTTACTCGTGGGTTCTATATGAATGGACGAACCCAATCCGCAACCGGATTCAACCGGACGAGCGCGGTATATTCAAGAACTTAGGTGTAACGTTTAGACTTGCCAACAATTACGACAACTACGTACCCTTCCCGCGGATTCGGGAACTCCTTTTCTATGAAAGACAACCGCAAAAACTGGAACCCGCCGAACTGGCCGTGGGAACTTGAGCTGATTACGGTTATTGCCGTGATTGTCGCGTTGCTAGGTCCCTTGTACCTGTCCAATACCACCGCCGAGCCCGACATGACGACGTTGATCAGTCAGGCCCAGCAGACTGATGCACCCTCGACCGCCAATGATCTGTTTGCCGACCAACTCGGTTTTTTCTGGGCTGTCGGCATCATCGCCCTATTTCTCATCCACCTCGTGCTGGGAAGCATGTCATACAATCTTTTAACGACACCGTTTACCCATATT
>JAUIHQ010000238.1 GCA_030432155.1 bacterium
CAGAATCGTCACCGGCTTCTGCAACGCGCCCCGGCCCATGCCTTCATGGCCGAGGCCCCCGCTGCCGTGAGGCAATTGAAATTCCAGCAGGAAGCCTGTCGCCCCGAGGAACACAAACAGGATGAAAGCAATCGCATCGACGCCGTAATTCAGGGTAGCACGTTTCATGAGCACCTTTCCAGGGAACCGGAATGCAGTCCATTCGTCATTCTGATCTACGTACAACGGTTGGTCACGCAGGATATTGTGAAAAATAACCGGCGAACCGGCCCGGGGATCATCCGGATCGGGTATTGTCACCCTGTGATGATCTGGTAGCATGCTCATGGAAACGGAGGCTGATCATGAAAAGATATATGCGTACGATCGCAGCGGCCGGCGCGGCGGCTGTTCTCTCGGGTTCCGCATACGCGGGCGGACTAGGACTGTACGGGGCGTACTGGAGTCCCAGCGACTTCGATTCAGGATTCGGACCCGGCGTCAAAGCGGTATTCGACGGCGGTTCACCGCTCGGATTCGAAATCCGCGGCGCATGGTTCCCCGATCTCAGCGACGACATTGATACCGCGGCGGGCCTTGTCGATTTCGATCTTCAGGCCATACCGCTGGAGATCGGGCTTGTCATTTCCGCCGGGGCCAACGACGCGCCGTTCGTACCCTATGTCTCCGCCGGGGGATCGTATTTCATGCTCGATCTCGAAACCGACGGGCCCGGCGGCGAGGAAAGCATTGATATCGACGACGAAATCGGCTGGTACGCCGGAGGCGGCTTTCACGCCCGCCTTTCCGACAGTATTTCCTTCTTCGTGGAAGGCATGTACCGCTCGGTGGAAGGAACGGTGGTCGATGACGACGTGGAAGACATCGATAACGACGTCGCCATCGATCTCAGCGGCTTCTCCGCCAACGCCGGCATTATGTTTGGATGGTAAGCCTTCAGCCTTCCGCCTTCCTGCTTCAAAAAAGCCGCTCAGGCTTTTTCCGCGGCCAGCCCGTGCTTCCGCCGGTACTGGTACACGAGCTGCTGGACAATCATCAGCAGATTCTGTGTGGTCCAGTAGAGGGCGAGACCGGAGGCGAAATTGTAGAGGAAGAACAACATCATGCCCGGCATCATGATCCGCATGATCTTCTGTTGCTGGGGATCCCCGCCGGCCGGGGTCAGCTTCTGCTGAAAGTACATGGTGATGGTCATCAGCAGCGGCAGGATGTTCAGGGCGTCCCAGCCGAGCAGGGGGATGGTGAAGCCGAACTCGATGATCCGCTCCGGAGCGCTCAGGTCGCGGATCCACAGGAAGTCGGCAAACCGCAACTCGATGGCAATCCGCAACACGACAAACAGGGCGAAAAACACCGGGATCTGGATCAGCATCGGAATGCACCCGCCCAGCGGGTTGATCTTGTGTTTCTTGTACAGGGCCATCATCTCCTGCGACTGCTTCTGGGGATTGTCCTTATACTTCTCCTTCATCTCCTTCATGATCGGAGCCAGCTCGGACATCCGGCGCATGCTCTCGGTGCTTTTATGGGTGATCGGCCAGAAAATCACCCGGATGATGATGGTAAGAAGCATGATGGCAACGCCGTAGTTGAACGGCGGCACACTGGCCTGAATGAAATTCAACACCCGAAGAAGCAGCTTGGCGGTCGGGACGACGATGAAGTCCATGTACGCCACTTCGTCAAACCCCATGACCGCATCGCGGTTGTAACTGAGATCGGCCAGCAGATCGAATTTCTTCGGTCCGATATAAAACTCAATGGAACGGTTGTAGACCCCGGCCGGGGCAAGGGCCTGGCCTTCGAACACCACCGATGCGGACACCCGGTTGACATCGGCCTTCTTGTCGGGACGCCCCCCGCCCCGCTCCGACGGAGACGGCGTACGCCATGCGGTGATGCTCATACCGTCACCCTCGGACTGCAGGGGCATCAGAATCTGGGTGAAATACTTGTTCTTCACCGCAACCCAGTCCACGGGTTCGCGGGAGGCCTTCCAGTTCAACTCACGGGGTAAACGGGAAAGTTGACGTGCGTCCTGCTCCTCCTCGAATTGACCGGGAATCTTCTTTGTCCAGTGGAGAACTCCGCCTCCTACCGGAAGCGAGTCGACGCCCAGCGTCACCACCCCGGCCATCGGGATGGCTTCCTCATGGGCCTTTTCCTTGTTCATGGTGCCGACGCGAATCTCGTGATCGACGATCTCAAGGTCACGCGACCCGGTGTTGGCGAAGGAATCCTCCACATGAACGATATAGCCGTCACCCAGCTCCAGCTTCCGGGTAAAGATCACGCCGCCGGTCAGCCGGCCTTCCAGAACGATGCTCCGCCCGTCCGACGGCTGAATCACACGTAAAACACTGTCGTGATCCACCCCCGGGAGCCGCTCGTACCCGAGGGCCGGATGGTCCGCCATATCGAGAATCACCGGCTCGCTGTCTTCGGGAAGATGTTCGCGATACTCCTTCATCACCGCGTACACAATCGTTCCGCCGCGGGAGCTGACGGTCAGCGAAAGCACGTCATTTTCCAGAACCGCGGTTTCTTCGGGAATGGCCTCGGTCTCAGGAATCGTTTCGGACACAGCATCCGCGACAACGTCCTCCGATTCGTCCGATACAACGTCCGCAGGCTCCGCGGGCGTCTCCGGGGCCCCGGCCAGTGCATCGCTGACGTCTTCCTCGACGGAGCCGTCATCCGGACCGGCTTCGACCGATTCCACGGCCGGCGGGGTTCCTCCGGGCTTTTCCCCCGTGATCAACCCCCAGATGTTCGGCCACAACAGCAGCAGGATCACGAGAACAAAGAAAATGGCATAATCAGATTTCTTCATGGTGTCTGCATCGTCTCCGTTGGGCGGGACCGGGCTTCAGGCACCAGGTCGATTCCGCCGGCATGAAAAGGGTGGCATTTGGCAAGTCGTTTACTCGTCAGCATCAATCCGCGGAACACCCCGTGGCGCTGCACCGCTTCCATTCCGTAACACGAACAGCTCGGATAAAACCGGCAATGACCGCCGAGAAACGCCCCGAGCGTCCACTGGTAGAAGCGGATCAGCCCGATTACGATATACCGGCTCCATTGTTTCATGCTGTTCAATGCTCGTCCGTTTCATCCGTACCCGCCCGGCGGCCGGACGAAAGTCCGGCCTTGCGGACGAGCCGTTCAAATTCCCGTATGATGTCCGGCCACGGCGCCTTGACCAGGGGCCGACGCGCCACCAGAACAAGATCCGCATGACCGGTCAACCCGTCACGGCGGGTCCGGAACAATTCCCGCAACCGCCGCTTGGCCCGCGATCGCGCCACCGATTCACCGGTCTTGCGGCCCGCAACCACGCCGAGGCGCAGGTGCTGTTCACCGGGCGTCAGGACCCATAAAACCATGAAACGGCCGACATACTTGCGGCCGTTCTCATAGACTCGATTGAATTCACCCGGGCGGGTCAGCCGGTCCCGCTTGGGGAACCCCTGTGTTTTTCCGCGCTGCGCCGAGGCGCCGCCCGGCGGCTCATCGGTGCAACATGCCATGGCACAGCCGTTTACGTTAAACGACGGCCAGCCGCTTACGACCCTTCTGGCGGCGGCGTTTAAGCACAGCCCGGCCATCGCTGGTCGACTTGCGCTTGCGAAATCCGTGCGTCCGGCGACGCGATATGACCGATGGTTGATACGTCCGTTTCATGATTCCTTACTCCCGATCTGTTCCCAAAAAAGGCCGTCAAACTAGCACGTTTGCCGGGTTAGTCAAACCCATAAACACAGGGGGTAACAATCATCCGGTATTCGATTGTCATTTCCAATGATTGGAAACATCATGTATGGGTTGTTCCAATGATTGGAATTTGTACCTGATGCTGCAAAAGGGATCCATAACCGCAACACTCGAGGATGGCCGTTCGGTCACCTGCATGTACGGCACGCCGGTCGGCGAGCTGATGACGGCGCCGGAAGATGAATACGGCCGTCACTACGTGGGGGCGGTGGTCAACAACCTGGTGGTCACGCTCGAGTTTCTGCTCGAGGTGGACAGCGACATCCGCTTTCTGACCTTTTCCGACCCCTACGGCTGGCGCATCTACCGCAGCACCGCCAACTTCCTCCTGTCGAAGGTGGTGAGGGAAACCTATCCGGATGCGAAATTCTCCATCGAGCACTCCTTCGGCACCGGATTCTACTGCTACTTTCAGCGTGAGGGCCGGGAGGATATTACCGAGGAAGAACTGGGGGCCATTGAGAAAGGGCTGAGAAAGCTGGTGGAGAGGGATCTGCCGATCTCGCGGAAAAAAATGCTGTATGCCTCGGCGGTCGATCATTTCGCCAACGAGGGCCGCAAGGACAAGGCCTCACTCCTGCGTTTCCGCAATCCCGGCAAGGTCGTTGTCTATACCTGCGAGGACTACATCGACCTTTCCCACGGCCCGCTGGCCGGTTCCACCGGAGCCCTGACGCATTTCAATCTCATTCATCACCCCCCGGGCTTTGTCATCCAGTTCCCGGACCGCAGCGTCCCCCCGCGGGTCCCCTCGCTCCGCGAACAGCCGTTGCTGTTCCAGATTTTCCGTGAGCACAAGAAGTGGGGCCGCATTCTCGATGTCTCCACCGTGGGCCGTCTGAATGAGCTGGTGGCCAACGGCAACGCCTCTGAGTTTATCCGTATCGCCGAGGCGCTTCACGAGAAGAAGATCGCCAACATCGCGGATGAGGTCACCGCCCAGAAAGACCGCATCCAATGCCTGTTGATCGCCGGGCCTTCCTCATCCGGCAAGACGACCTTCGCCAAGCGGCTGAGCGTTCAGCTCCGGGTCAACGGCATTCAGCCCATCGCGATTTCGGTGGACAACTATTTCGTGGACCGTGATCACACCCCCCGCGATGACAAGGGCGAGTTTGATTTCGAGCACATCGAGGCCATCGACCTCGCCCTGTTCAACGAGCATCTTCAGTTGCTGAGCCAAGGGAAGGATATTGATGTTCCCCGCTTTGACTTCGAGACCGGACAGCGGGTGTACAAGGGGGACAAACGTAAACTTGAGAAGAACCAGATCGTGATTCTTGAGGGCATTCACTGTCTGAATCCGCGCCTGACTGAAGCGATTGCCGACGATCACAAGTTCAAGATCTATATCAGCGCCCTCACCCAGTTGAACCTCGACTCCACCACCCGGATCTCCACCACCGACAACCGCCTGGTGCGGCGCCTGGTCCGCGATCACCAGTTCCGCGGCCACTCCGCCCTGACCACGATGCACATGTGGCCGAGCGTCCGCCGGGGGGAGAAAACGTGGATTTTCCCGTTTCAACGGGAGGCCGACATCGCCTTCAATTCCGCCCTGGACTACGAGCTGGCGGTTCTCAAACCCCTGGCCGAGACCCTGCTGGCTGAAGTGAAGCCCTACCACCCCCAGTATGCCGAAGCCCGGCGGCTCCAGGAGTTTCTGAAACTGTTTGTACCGATTCCGTATGATGCGGTGGCCCCGAACTCCATCCTCCGCGAATTCATCGGGCGCAGCGATTTCCGCTACTGATTTTTCTGCTTGATTAACCGGCGTCGGCGATTACTCTGCTCACCGTTCGTTCTGATAAGTGGGGGTGTAGCTCAATTGGTTAGAGCGCTGCCCTGTCACGGCAGAGGTTGCGGGTTCGAGTCCCGTCATCCTCGCCACTTTTCCGGCGACGGTTTCCCAGGGAAACCGAAAACCCGCTCCTTACCGGGCGGGTTTTTTGTTATCGTACCCCCATGTCGACCCCACATCTCGTCATTGCCGGGTGCGGCCATGCCCACCTGGATATTCTGGAACGCCTGCCGCTCCTGACCGCGGCCGGGATCCGGGTTACGGTGGCGGCCCCGGAGCCCTTCTGGTACTCGGGCATGGGACCGGGCCTGCTCTCCGGACGCTATCGGGCGGAAGAGGATCGCGTTGATGTCGAACATCATGTCCGCGCCG
>JAUIHQ010000239.1 GCA_030432155.1 bacterium
CGCCCCGGACGTACTGGACGCCCGAGACCTCCATGACGATTTCGCAGGAACGGACCTTCCCGTCTTCCACCATCTGGATGAAATCAGGGCTGTAGGGGATCTTCTCAAACCGCTCGGGACCACGGGAGAAGACCTGGTACATGGTAAGGAACAGCGCGACAAGGAGGAACCAAACCGCCAAACCGCGGAAAGGGATCTTCTGTCCGGACCCATTTTCGTCCTTTTCCTTGTCTTTGTTCTTGTTCTCTTTCTGTTCCATCCGATTCCCGTTGTTTACGTTACTACGACAGTCAAGGAACCTCTGCCGGCGCATGGCTCCCTGATTCGAGCGTGTCAGAATACCATGTATTGGGGCCGGGGGCAAACCCTGTATCATGTTGATTCGATAAGATTTGCCAATCCTTGGACCCGGATATGAACCGAAGGTTCATTCTTTCCCCCAACTTTCCAGGAATCGGCAATCCGGTACCCCGGCACCCAGAGAATCTCATTTCCGTTTGCCAGAACCGGCATCCGGGCACGGGCAAAGGCGGGGACTTTGCTGTTCACAAAGAGGTCCTGCAGAGATACCGATCCCTGCAGACCGATGGGACGAATACGGTCGCCGGGACGGCGTGATCGAATGACGAGGCGGCCGGTCATGGCTTTCTCGCGGTCGATCCAGCACTCGGCTTCATCCCGTTCAAAGCTGCCGACACGCGGCCGGAATCCCTTTGCCGACACCGCATGCACCACGACCCCGGCTTCGGGAATATCCACGCGGCCGGGCACGGGTAACGGATACAGATACGCTGCAGGCCGGGAGCTGCGTACCAGGTAGAGGACTCCCCCCCGGATTTCGCCGCACGTTCCGGGCCCCATGGATACCCTCGTCCCCGGATCGGCATCGATCAGGGAAGCCAGCCGCCGGATCATTTCGAAGCCGGCCGGGCTGGTTCCGTGATTCATCTCCAGCAACCATGCCCGCATGACTCTTCGAATATCGGCGGCATGAAGATCCCGCAGGGCACGGATGGAAAGTCCCCGGCCTTTCCGGCAGCGCTCCAGAAGATCCATGGTCCGGTCCTTGAGCAGGTCTCTCTCCATGCTGCTGATATCACCAAGCCGGACCAGTGCATCAACCAGCGAAGGATTGATTTCCCGTTCCAGCAGAGGCATGACCACATGGCGGATCCTGTTGCGCGTGTGCTCAAGCCGTTGATTTGTTTCATCCTCCCGCCAGGTCAGTCCATGGGAGCGAAGAAACGAACGGATGGCTTCCCGGCGGCAATCGAGCAACGGACGGATCAGACAGCAGTCCCTCACCCGGGTCATGGCATCCATGCCCCCGAGGCCGTCGATTCCCGTGCCCCTCAGGATCCGCATGAGAATGGTTTCCGCCTGGTCATCCCGGGTATGGCCCAGCGCCACGGCATCCGCCCCGGTATCTTTCAACAGGCGCTGAAACACCTGGTGACGGAACATTCGGGCCGCCATTTCCAGGGATGTATCGGGCACGTGGGCAAGCGCGCCCGGTTCGGCCTGTTCGATGTGACAGGAACATCCCAGCCGCCAGGCTGCTTCGCGGACAAAATCTTCATCCCGGCCCGAGGCCCGTCCGCGCAATCGGTGGTTGATATGAACAACGGTGATGCTGCAGCCGCGCTGCATGGATAGGTAATGAAGCGCATACAGCATGCCCATGGAATCGCTGCCGCCGGATACTGCGGCGAGGACGTGCCGATTGCCCGGCAGCAGGTGGTGGCGGTCGACCGTCCGGGCAACCGTTGCCAGGAAACCGCCCGCCGCTGACCCGTCGTTTGACGACATGGTCAGGGTCCGATCGTTGTCGTACCGCCCATATACGGACCGAGGGCGTCCGGCAGCTTGATCGATCCGTCCTCCTGCTGGCCGTTCTCGAGAAGAGCAACAAACAACCGGGCCAGGGCCACGCCGGAACCGTTGAGGGTGTGAACATACTGAGGCTTACCGTGTTGATCACGGTAACGAATGCCGGCACGCCGGGCCTGGAAATCCTCAAAATTGCTGCAGGACGATACTTCCAGCCATCCGTTCTGGCCCGGCGCCCACAGCTCGATGTCATAGCACTTGGCTGCGGCAAAACTCATATCGCCCGAGCAGAGCTGAAGCACGCGGTACGGAAGGCCCAACCGTTGCAGAATCGTCTCGGCCTGGCCGGCCAGCGTCTCCAGCTCATCATACGATGTTGCCGGATCGACAAACTTAACCAACTCGACCTTGTCGAACTGATGGACCCGGATCAACCCGCGGGTGTCGCGGCCCGCCGCCCCCGCTTCCCGGCGGAAACAGGGGGTGTAGGCGGTCAGGTAGACGGGAATAGAATCCAGGATTTCATCCCGGTAGATGTTGGTGACCGGCACCTCGGCGGTGGGTATGAGGTACAGGTCATCTTCCTGCATGTGGTACATGTCTTCCTTCATCTTGGGAAGCTGCCCGGTTCCGGTCATCGAGGCGGCATTCACCACCACCGGCGGGGAGACCTCCCGGTATCCGTGCTCGGTGGTGTGAATATCCAGCATGAACTGGATCAATGCCCGCTCCAACCTTGCACCCGCCCCGGTATAGAGAGGGAAACCGGAGCCGGAAATCTTGGCGCCCCGCTCAAAATCGACCAGGCCAAGCGATTCGGCCAGCTCCACATGGGTTTTCGGCTTGAAAGGCAGATCCGGTTTTTCGCCCCACGAGCGGACCTCCACATTCTCCGATGCATCGGCGCCCACCGGTACGGACGCATGAGGAAGATTCGGTACGGCCAGAAGCGCCGATTCGAGCGCTACCTCGAGCTCGCGGACCTGGTTGTCGATCTCGCTGATCCGATCCCCGATCACCCTCATTTCCTCACGGATGGGTGTGATGTCCTCTCCGGCTTTCTTGCGGATGCCGATTTCCTTGGAGACGGTATTGCGCTTGTTCTTGAGTGTCTCCACTTCGGTAAGCGACTCACGCCGGCGACGGTCAAGGTCGAGGATGGCATCCACGTCGATTTCGACGTGCTTGGCTTTCAGCCCTTCACGAAATTGATCCGGCTGTTCGCGGATACGGCGAATATCATGCATACGGTCTTGTCCTTCCCGGCCCGGTGATCGCGCAGGGGTTACTGCAACAGGTAAAAGCGGCTTTCCGGATCCACGGGAATGCCCTTGGCGTCCGCCGCCTGCTGGAGCTTCTTCAACCAGGGCGGATCGAGATTACGGCCGATTTTATCCAGGTCTTCGAGTGATTGATAATTGTACATGGCGCTGAAGGGGTTGGGGCTCGGGTCGAGTCCCATCAGCATGGAGGTGCCGCGGATCGCCTGCCGTTCCAGCCGCTTCTCGAGGAGGGTCGTTTCGGGATCATCCACCGAGAGGCCGCCGACATTGACGATCACCACCCGATCATCCGGGCGCATGAATCCGTGCACGGTTTCGCCGGACGTCGGGCGAACGAAGACGACGAGACCAAGGCTGTCCTCCGCCACCCGTTGTTTGGCCTGGGTCACTGCATCCTCCAGACTTTCGCCTTCAAGTCCGGCCGGTTCCGCGACCGGAACCGGAATGGCCAGGTTATCCGCCGCCCATGCCGCCGCATGTTCAACCAGTGCGGGATCGACATCGCCGAACGCGACGAGGCTGACCGGTTCGACCGCCGGCTTTTCGTCAGCTTCCGCGTGTACCGACAAGGCGACCGCCAGCCATACGACCGGCAGCAACCGCCCTACATCTCCCGTTGTTTTCCGTAATCTGTTCATTCGTGAATACTCCAAATAATGTTGCTGTATCCTAGCGGGAAAGGTTCCGCCGGATCAACCCGTGTTTTCCTCACTCGAAACGGAACAAGCGATCCAGGGCGGCGCCGTCGATGCCGTGGAGTGTTTCCACGACAATCTCCGCGGCGGTCAGGGCGTCCGGAGAATAGCTGTTTCCGACGGCCAGCACCCGCAAACCCGCGCCGGCGGCGGACTCGATACCGGTGGGCGTATCCTCAATGGCGACAGTGCGGTCGGGGGACAGGGTTCGATCGGGATAGAGTTCCTGAAGTCGAGCGAGAGCGGTCCGGTAGGATTCCGGATGGGGTTTGCTGACCGATACATGATCGGCGGTCACCCGGGTGTCAAAGCATCCATCAAGGGCAAAACGTTTCAGAATCGGCTCCACATCCGACGACAAAGCGCCCGAGCACAATGCCAGGGGCACCCGGCCGGAGAGTTCCCGGATCAGTTCCCCCACCCCGGGGAACGGCTGAAGATCGGCCTGTTCCACCAGGTCGAGAAACGCCCGGGCCTTCCGGCGGATCATATCCTGCATGGTTTCATCGGTCAGATCCCGCCCGGCCTCACGGTGCCGCTCCCGTACTGCATCCCGGTCATCAAATCCGATATAGCTTTCGACGTAACGCTCCCAGGTGATCGGCATCCCCAGTGGCTCGAATACAACCTGAAACGCCTGATGATGAAGGTGCTCGGTATCCACGATCACCCCGTCAAAATCAAAAATTACCGCGTCCATGGTGTATCCAATCCTACTGTTTTACCGCCTGCAGCGCCTTGCGAACCTGCGCGGCCGTACCGGTATTGACGACATCCCCGGCCTCGAGCCAGCCACGCCGCGCCTGGAAAATTCCGTCTCGATGATGGTCGAAGTCCCGGATGCTGTGACCGTCGCAATTGATCACCACCGGAACACCCGCCTCTTTCGCCATTTTCAGGTACCGATCATCGAGATCCAGCCGGTGGGGATTGGCATTCAGTTCGACAAAGCATCCGCGCTCACCGGCAGCTTCCAGGATCCGCCCCACATCCACCTCGTAGGGTTCGCGGTTGAGCAGCAACCGCCCCGTCGGGTGGGCAAGAAATGAAATATGGGGATTATCGAGAGCGCGAAGAATGCGCTCGGTTTGTTTTTCACGCGAAAGGTTGAATTTGCTGTGGACGGAAACGATGACCACATCGAGAAGCTTCAGCACGCTGTCATCGATGTCCAGCGAACCGTCTTCCAGAATATCGACCTCGCACCCGGTGAAAAGAGTGAATGACTTCATGCTGTCGCCGACTTCCCGGACCTCATCGATCTGTTTGCGGAGCCGGTCTTCATCCAGCCCGTTGGCCACGGTCAATCGCTTGGAATGATCGGTGATGGCGAGATAGGCCCACCCCCTCTTCTTCGCCGCTTCAGCCATCTCGCGAACGGACGCCGAACCGTCCGACCAGGTGGTGTGGTTATGCAGATCGCCCCGGATATCGTCGCCGGTGATCAGCTCGGGAAGTTTCTTGTTCTCCGCCGCATCAATCTCGCCCCGGTCTTCCCGCAGTTCCGGCGGGATCCAGGATAGCTTCAGCGCCTGATACACGTCCTCCTCGGTGGTGCCCGCCACCTGCCGGTCGCCGTCATACAGTCCATACTCATTTTGTTTGAGATCCATCGACTGGGCGCGTTTCCGGGTCGCGATGTTATGAGCTTTGCTGCCGGTAAAATAATGGAGGGCCGCTCCGAAGCTTTCCTCGGGGACAATCCGGAGATCGATCTGAAGACCCATCCGCAGGCGGACACTTGATTTGGTTTCCCCCTGGGCCAGGACCTGATCGACCCCGTCGTAGGATGCAAACACATCCATGGCCTTTTCCGGCGATGAGGACAGGCCGAGGATGTCGATATCGCCCACGGTTTCCCGACCCCGGCGGTAACTTCCCGCGGTTTCGAGCCGGTCGAACGCTCCGCTGCTCTCCAGGTAGTCCAGAACCGAATCGACGGTCTCGGTTATTCTCGCCCGCAGGAATCGCTTCTCGGTTGTCCGGTCCTTCTCGATCTCGGTCAGAATGCTCTGCTCGAGCTTTTTTCCGAACCCGGATAACGAACGGACCCGGCCCGCCCTGGCCGCCTCGGCGAGATCCGTGAGATTGCGGATCTTCAATTCGTCCAGCAGGGTCTTCAC
>JAUIHQ010000240.1 GCA_030432155.1 bacterium
CTGCCAAAGCCTGATCGGGGTTGATGTCCTCTGACGTCGGGTCAAACATGTGATCTCCGGCCTGTCCGGGCATACAGGGTTAGGATCCATCCCGCGGCCATCCATAAGCCCGTCACCGCCGGTTCCGGTATGACGGTATAGCCCACGGTCAATTGCGGCATGGCATCTTCATCCGCGGAATCCAGGGAAAGGATCCGGCGGGCATTCCGACTGCCGCTCTCATCCCCGAGCAGAAACCAACCGAACGACTGAGCGGGATTGTCCGCCCAGAACTGAATGTCGGCCACCAGCCCTGCTCCTTCGATGAAATAGGCATTGGGTCCGTCGAGGGTGAAGGTCACCGATGCTGAGGTTTGAAAATCCCCGCCCGGCGCCGACCAGAGAACCGCGTCATACAAACCGTGATCCCACGTAGCGTCGCCTGCCGTCGCCGACGCCCCCGCACCGCCGGGCAAGCCTGCATTGGAGGCGCCCTCCCCCCATTCCGCCGCTGCGCGGTGCAGGGCAAAGGAAGCGGGACCCGCTCCGCCGGGCTCGCGGTCCACGGTCAACCTTAGCGTGGCCGAGGTAATCACCACGGTGGCGGGAAGCATGCTCAGATCGAACGCAAGCAGGGAACGCCGAACCCCCTCGGAATTGTTGGGTCCGGTCACCCCGGCATAGAGGCGCGTCCCCGCGCCGTTGCCCAACGGAGTGGCCGATGGATCGTTGTAGATCGTGGTATCCCGACTCACAAACAAGGACGTAACGTCCGCTTGCGCCGCCCACGGCAGCAGAACCGCCACCAGGGCGATTTTCCAGACCTTGGAAAATTTCCCCGGCGTTTTTCCAGCCATTGGAAATCGTCCGGACATGATGTGGACCCCATGCATCATGCCAGCAGACCCAGCTCTCCGCGGATGTAGATGCCGTCCGGCGCGGTTCCGCCGTTGAGCAGCGACTCGGCAGGAACGGAATAGGCGGGAATAATCCGGTCGAGTTGCGGTTGGGGTATGCCGAGGTGATCGCGGATCAATTCCCCGAGAACGGAACGGTAATCGACGGTGCGGGAAAGATAGCGGCCGTTCACGCCGAACATCGATCCGCTGCTCCCGACAACCCATGGCGCTTCCGGCTGGTTCGGGTCGCACTCACGGACCCCGCCGGTAATGCCCCCGCCCGCCACCATCATCGCCCCGCCTTCCGCATGATCGGTCCCCCGCGAGCCGTTCTCGATGGAGGTACGGCCGAACTCGGTCATCGTGACCACGGCAACGTCATTCCACAGTCCCTTGTGCATGAAATAGGTCTTCAACGCATGCATCGCCCACCCGAGCCAGGCCATGCGATCGGGATGGGACCCGTTCAGCCCGCCCTGGTTGTCGTGGGTATCGAATCCGCCCAGCTCACAGCCGGAGATGACGCAGCCGGAATCCGCCAGGACCTGGGCGGAATATTTCAGGCTTTCGAAAAACGAGCGGGATGAACTGGAGAAGCCCTTGTCGTTGCTGGCGTCATCGATGGGAAACAGATGATCGCCGGTCACCGGGTCAAGAAAATCCGCGGTGTCGTTCTCGCTGAACGGAATCGCGGCGATTTCATCGATGGATTGCAGGAAACGTGTGCCGGTGGGGACGGTGAGATCCCGGTGGCGGCGCTGTGCATAGGGAAGCCCATGCATGGCGGCAATCGACTCGATGTGCTTCTGCCGGGCCGCAGCATAGACGCCCAGCAGGTCAAAACGAGACGGGTTGCTGATGTTGACCAGGGGCTGATCCCCCTGGAGCAGCAGCGGCATCGTTCGGTTGAACGTGACCGCGGGCATGACCTGGGATTGGTGAAGTCCGGATTCAATCACCGTCCGGTAAAAAAGCCCGTCATGATCGGAGTCATCACGCGGAAACGCGGTTTCCCAGTAGCGTTGAGAATCGAAATGGGAGCGGGACTGATTCGGATAGCCCACCCGGTGGATCAGGGCAAGCTCCCCGGCATTGTAGATCGGGATCAAGTCGGACAGATTCGGGTGCATCGTGGCGAACCCGTTTCCGAGGTCGATAGCCCGATCGGCCTGCGGTGTTTCCGGCGCTGTACCGCCGGTGGTCAAAGGATCATCCGGCGACCGGATGCCGATGGTCGGCCGGGAAGTCAGGTAGGCGGGATCGCCGCTCGGGATCAGGGTGTTCAATGCGTCATTCCCTCCCCGGAGGAAAATGAACAACAGCTTTTTCCCGTTCCAGGTATAGCCGGGGGCATCTTCGGCAATGGCGCTGCGCAGGAAACCGGGAACATTCATCATCGACCCGACGGCGATGCCGACCGATCCGGCAAGGCTGCGGCGCACGAAACTACGACGGGTGACAAGGTGCATGGCGGGTCTCCTATTGCTCCTAAAAACGGGGGTGTGACAACAACGCGGCAACGAGGGAACGAATGCGGAGATCGTAGGCGTCGGTACCCGGGCTCAGGGTGGCGAAGGGGGAGGAACCGGGCACACCGGACTCGTCCGCATTGAGGATATCGAGGGCGATCCCTGCGTCATAGTCCAGGTTGGCCGCGCCTTCCGCCGGGAAGAACAGATCGAGAAACAGACCGGCCACCGCCTGGGCATCCGTCCAGTCGCCGGGATCGAGGCGGAGCTGCAGCAGGGCGACCGGATCGGCGAGATTGTCATCCCCTCCTCCACCGTAGGCCTGGTCTTTGAGCGTATCCGCGCCCTGCATCAGAAGATTTTCGATGAATGCCAGGCGTTCGGCGAGGGTGCTGGAATCAATCCACCGGTTCCCCACTTCGGGATAGCCGTCGGGGTCGCTGCGGGTGAACAGATCCATGCCCATTCGGTCGATCGGAGCATGAAGATCATAGCCGTCGGTGGAAGCGGTCCGAGAACCATCACCCAGCTCCTGGCTGAGAATGCGCATGGCGCTGGAGACATACTCCACCGGCGTTTTCACCTTGTTGGCATAGGCCGCCGGTGAGCGGAAAAGGTCCGAACCGACGATGGCATTCATCACGGCCCGGATGTTGCCACGACGACCGTCGGCGGCCGGTGTATCCCATGCCGTCATGCAGGCGGCAAGCAGCTCGGCGTCATCCGAGCGATCGGAAAGGTTGAAGTAATCCCCGATGCCGAAATCATCATGCACGAAGACACGGCATAGTTTGGTACAGATGAACTCGCGGGTCTGGGGGAGATTTGCGAGATGGGCAGCGATGTCGTAGCCATCGGCGATACCGTTGGTTCCGGTGCGGGCGGGCAGGGTCAATTCGTAGGACTGCCCTCCGCCCAGCGAACCGAACCGAGCGTTCACTACGCGGTTGGAGAATAGAATCTTTTCCCCGGTGGCATGGGATGCCGGATCGAATACGAAGGAGAAGGCGCCGGGCACCGTGACCTCGAGATCGAACCCGACATCGCTGTTCCCGACGTAGGAATTCAACAGATGCACGGCTATCCAGTTCGTACCCTCGGTGAAGACATCCTCGGCCCGGTTGGTCAGGGTCAGCCATCCCATGGAAATACTGGATGAGGCCCGGCTGTCATGGACCAGCGGGCCGTCGGGTACGTTGCGGCGAGCAGCCTCGATTCCGTTGAACCAGATAACACATCCGTCATCGAGAAAGATGCGCACAACGGCATCGGACAGATCGGTTCCCGGAGGAATCACCATCGGGCGGCGCAGATAGACCGTCGAATAATTGTTCCGCATATCGGCGAGTTCCGTGAGGATGGCGGCATTGCCGAAACCGATCGGGGCCTGGACCCCGGTCACCCAATCGCCGCCGGGTATAAAGGAGGGCTGCATCCAGTCGGCAGGCGGGTCATTCGTACCGCGCAGATACATCCAATCCGACGACTCCCTCGCCGCGTGGATGATGTCGGAGGCATAGGCGGATGCGAATGGATCATCGACATCCTCGGGATGCACTCTCGCCACCCTCCATCCGGTCCATGCCGGGCTCATGGCCTCGATGTCCGACTGCTGATATCCGTTGTCCACCCCCATGGTGAACAACTCGAGGATTTCCCGTGAAAAGTTCTCGTTGGGGCTGTCCGGCTCGGAAATAACCGTATCGAGATAGAGGATCATAGCCGGACTTTCACAACTGATCCGGAGCAGATCATGGAAGGTTCCGTTGGGATCGAGAAGGACCGACCGCCAGCGTTCAACTTCACGGTATTCGAGATTTGCGGCGGCCATTTCCGCTTCGGTGCGGGTCAAATCGGCATGGCTGTCCAGCCAGTTGCGCGACTCATACAGCGAAGTGACGAAATGATTGTCGAGAAACTGAAGCATAACCTCGACCCATTGCCGGTCGGCATACAGGGACCTGAGCTGGAACCAGGCCCGAAGGTCCGTGAGCCGCCCATCACCGGAAGCGAGCCGGTGCGCGAGATCGCGTATGACCGGGTCGTCGTCCGCGGTTTCCGTGATGGCTTCCGGTGCGAGCTGCGCAGACATCCAGGCATCCGCTCCGATGCCGCCGCGGCCGGGGAGCACGGCATCAAGGTCCGCGGGGGTTGGTCCGTAGGCAAGCCGGTTCAACGCAGAGACGGCCAGGCGGTCTCCCGGGTCCATCGGCGTTGCCCGGACCGAGATCATGGCGACCTCACCGGTGGCCGGCAAAACCGCCGAAAGGGCCTGAACGCCGCCGGCGACAACCTGGGTGGGCATCCCGCCGTCGGCGGCGGACTGAAAGTCAAACGATGCGGCGCCGTATGCCGGCCGGACTTCGGCAATGAGTTGACCGTTCACCAGCGAAAGCGCTGCGAAATCGACGTCCGAAACCGCGGCGGCCTCCTCGTTTATCTCGCCGGCCCGGGGACTTTCCGGAGGACCCAGCGCATAGGGCAGGAAGGCCGCATTGGTGGAGAGGACGAGCTTGTCGATGATGAACCCGTCCTCCCGCATCCATACCGTGACGGTATGAACCCCGGTGACGGGAACATCGATATAGGACAGAGGCTGACCGGCATCGAAGGTTGTCCGGTTCAGCCACTCCGGGCTTGAGCCGAAGGAACCGATACGGTCCGACGTTGAGGATTCAATTCCGTTCAAACCGACATGACAGGTATCGCTGGATCCATCGAGCTGACTGCCTCGAACCGCGACATAGTGAACGCCGGTCTGGAGGAAGAGCACATCGTATTCGAGAGCCGGACTGTTGAGGGCATAGCCGGTGTTGTTGTTGACCCCATCATCCGGCAAGGCCTGCATCGCTGCCCCGCCCGAATACACACCATTATCGACCCGGACCCAGGCCGCAGCACTGTTGGTCGTGGAGCGGTGAGCGTGCTCTGCTTCGATGGTGATCACGCCATCGGGAAATGAGTCCTGCAGGAATGGCGGCTGGGCGAATGCCACGGGGGTAACAAACAGCAAGAGCGCAAGGGACGGGACGATCCGGAACACAACTGCAGTACAAGGTGCCAGGGACATATCAGGGAATCCCGTAGCACGATTCGGGCCAACCATTTTGTGCGACATGGTAAACCGGCTCACTCATCGTCCGGATTGCACCGGTATCGGACAGATTTGACAAAGCGCACGTTTGGCACATCGTAATCCCCACGCGGAGACGTAACCGCACATCCCTCACCCGCAGGCTACCCTTTTACTCGTCGTGCAATTCAAGGGCCGTTCGCAACGCCTGATCCAGCGCCAGTATCTTTTCGCGCGGAAGTCTGCTTACAAAGTCAGTCAACAGCGTGCTATTACGCGGTGGGACGCCGCCAGGCATGGCGAACACACAGACCGAGCATGATCATCCCTTCGAAGAGGACCACGCCGAAGAGGAGCTGTCCGGACCAGCCCCCGGTCCAGACAAATAGCCGATCCAGCATACGTGCAGGATCATGGGTCGCCGTCCACACGGGTATGGCGCGGGTGAGAAGGCTGTGGATTTCGGCAATGATGAAAACTGCGGTCAACACGACCGGAATCAGCCA
>JAUIHQ010000241.1 GCA_030432155.1 bacterium
CGGGAGGAGCTGTTCGGCACCTTCCAGCCCGGCGACCGCTTTCACGACCACTTCCGGCTCATCCTGCCCGACCAGCCGGGCATCTTTCATGCCGACGGCCAGGTCCTGGATGAGGATTTTGAATATGCGTCCTTTCAAATGAGCCGGATGGCGTTGAAGGGCGTAACCTGTCTGGATTGCCACAACCCCCACAGCGGAAAACTCGTGCTTCCGGTGGAGAACAATGCGATCTGCATGCAATGCCATACCCCTCCGGGGCGGCTCGGAGCCATCCCCATCGTACCGGAGGAACACAGCTTTCACGCACCGGATTCCACCGGCAATCAATGTGTGAATTGCCACATGTCGGTAAACTACTACATGGTGCGGGACGGACGGCGTGATCACGGCTTCACCAGTCCCGATCCACGTCTCACCATCGAGTATGGCATCCCCAATGCCTGCAACCGATGCCATGACGACCAGACGCCCGAATGGGCGGAGGAATGGACGCAACAATGGTATGGCGACAAGATGAACCGCCGCGCACGCGACCGGGCCCGCCTGGTCGCCCGGTATTACGAGGAAGAGCAGGAGCTGGGTGCCGAACTGATTGCCATGGCGGGAACGGAGGAAATCCCCGCGTGGCGGGCGGCCCTCGTCAGCATGTTGAATCCGTGGATGGACAATCCCGCGGTTCGAGCATTCGCCGCATCGGAACTGACCCACCCTCACCCGCTTGTGCGGGCGTCCGCGGTGAAGTCATTCCACAACGTACCCGACAGCTATGCCGACATTGCTCCCCTGACCCGCGATGCCTATGCCCTGGTGCGGATCGATGCCGCACTGCACACCCTGAATCCCCTGGAACGGGATGTGAAGGCCTACCGTGAACTTCGAGCCTATACTGACAATGGAAGCGATCAACCGGCCGGCGCCCTCCGCCAGGCCCGGATCGCTCTCACCGAAGGCCGGGCCGGCGAAGCGGTAACCTGGGCGGAAAAGGCATATCAATGGGATCCCAGCGGGGTCCCCGCTTACACCCTCGGCCGGATCTACTTTCAGATCGGTCAAATCACCAACGCAATTCACTTCATGGAGGTCGCGGCCATCGAGGATGCCGTCAATGCCGAATACAGCTACTCCCTCGCCCTCGCGATGGCCGAGGCAGGACGACCGGATGATGCCGTTCAATGGTTGCGCACCACGGTGGAGCGCGCCCCGATGTTCGGGCGGGCCTGGTACAATCTCGGCCTTGCCTACTCAGGCCGGAACCGTCTCGACGAGGCGCTTGAGGCACTGCAGCGGGCGGAAGTGTTATTGACCGACAGCCCCGACCCCGCCTATGCCGCAGCGACCATCCATGCCAGGCTGCAGGATGGGGATGCCGCATTCGAGGCAGCACGGAGGGCCCTGGAGCGCGCACCCGACCACATGCCGTCCATGCGCCTCATCCAGTCACTACCGCGGAACCGGCCGGGTCAGTGAGGCGTGCGCCGTCTCCGGTTGATACCCCCGGTCGGGTAGCGGCTGCGGAAGATGGTTACGGATCAGCTCGGTCCAGATCGCATATCCCTTCTCGTTCATGTGTATGCCGTCTCGGTCAAACAGGGAAACGTCGGCCCATCGACCATCGATTACAAAACGATCATAGGTCGCCGGCTCATACACCCACGCATCATGACGACGGCATAATTCATCAAGCATGGCGTTAAACGCCTCCTGTTCCGGAATCCGCTCGGGAAAACACAGGCTTGGGCGTAAGGCAAACATAAGGATGCTTGCGCCGGGCGCCCGGCGCGAGAGTTCCTCGGCAAACGCTTCCATCTCCAGGATCACCCGGGCCGGCGATTTCCCCGCCCACAGGTCATTCTCACCACAATACAGGACCACCAGCGAAGGTCGGACACCCCGGAGAAGTTCATCCATATAGTATTGCAGATCCGAAACATGGGCACCGCCGAAGCCCCGGTTCACAATCGCGAGGCCTTCGGGAAACCCCGGCGGGTCAAACCGGCGCACACTGGAACTTCCAAGCAGAAGAATCCCGCCCTGTTCCGCGCGGGCGACGGCAAACGAGGCAACCTCGTGCCGGTATCGCTCCGGATCGGGATTCATGCATGGCTCCGCGTGAACCCCGGTACCGGCGATCACAAGACACCAAAGAATCAACAAAGCCGATGCCTTCATCGGGCCAGCGCGTTCTCCAGTTCCCGCCGGAGTTGGTCCTGGGCCGTACGCGCCATCGAAAAGATTTCCTTTGCCCGGTAAAATTCAAGCAGCCGCACATCGGGAAGATCCGGCTCGATCAGGATATCCGGTTTGCATCGGTTCAGTTTTTCACGGGTGATCGTCTTCTCGGCGATATGAAACGTATTGAACATGACATCGGTCAGGTTCGGCGTGTCCTGCGGTCCCGCGGTCCGACGACCGGTAACGTCCACCGCGATCGTGATATCACAATCATCCGGCAGCAGGTCGAACGGCACCGGGTTCACTACCCCGCCGTCGATCAGGAGTTTTCCATCCCGCTTCACCGGGGCGAACACGCCGGGCACCGCCATCGACGCATGCACCGCATCCCGGACATCTCCCGTATCCAGCACAACCTGTTCCCGACGCCAGAAGTCCGCCGCGACGACCTTGAGGGGAATATCAAGATCCTCGAAGGTACGGCCTTCGATTCGTTCAAACAGGTAATCCAGGACCTTCCCCGCGCCGAGGAAACCACCGCCGGAAAACTGGGGCATGGCAAATTCGAGCCATTTGAGCACGGCACCCTCCACGATCATTTTCCGGAAGCCCATCTCGCCGCCGATCCCGATCTCGCGCAATGTCTCCCGCAGCTCGGCCGGGGGAATGCCTGCACAATACAGGCTTCCGACGATCGCGCCGATACTGGTTCCGGTTACGAACGAAGGCCGGACGCCCATGTCCTCGAGGACTTCCAGCAAAGGAATGTGTGATAACCCCCTGGCTCCGCCCCCGCCCAGAGCGACACCAATCTTCGGTTTATGGTCCGTCATGCGGCGAGGATGTACCAACCCCGGAGAAAAATCGACACCGATCTACCCCTGCGCCGTGCCCTGTCCGGCCCTGATTCCCGCCGATTAAACCTTGCCCCCCTCCCCGTAATATTCGACAATTCCAGATGCGGATCGAGCCGGTGCGCGTTGGCTTTCAAGGGGGAGGTCCGGCGGCCGGCAAGGAGATGATATCATGAAATGGCCGGTACTTTTCCTGAGCCTCTGCCTCGTTTCCCTTCAGGTTCTGGCGGAAGATTTCGACATCGAACGCCTGCGAGCCCAGCAACAGGCGGAGCTCGACGCAGCACAATCGGAACTCCATCGCCGGGCCCGGCAACCCGGCGCCGACAAGGCCGCCCTGCTCAATGAATACAATGCCCAGGTCGACGAGATCACGTCCCGCTACAAGGCCCAGGATACCCGCGGGCCGGAGATCGACCGGACCATCGCCGAGGGCGGGAAAGCCCCCGACGGCTCGGACCTGATCGAAAACACCGGGAGCAAGCCGAAGGAAGTACGGGCCGATGTCGACCTCGCGGCCAAGACCCATGAAGCCGGCGCCGCCCAGGCGGAAAAGTGGCGGCAGCAGGGTCACAAGGTCACGGAAGTTCGGACCGAATCCGGTGAGGTCTACAAGTACGTCAACGAAACCACCGACACCGTCCTGTGGAATCCCGAAACCGAAAGCAGTCTCGAGGCAAAAGTGCGCGATCATGATGCCTTTTCCACCGAAGGCGGACGCCAGGGAACCGGAAACAGCACCGCAATCAGGGATGAGCGGGGATGGTACCTGGACAACGAAGGCAAATACGTCCACGCCCAGGAAGTCGGCGACATGAAAACCCAGGCCAAGAGTGTGAACAAAGCCGCCCAGGGAGCCGGGACCTTCGATCCCAAAGACCCGTTTTTCCAGCAGGCCGAAGCCATGCAGAAATACAAAGACCCGATCCAGGCCGGGATCGTAGAGCCCGGAGATTCACCCGAGGTCGCGCAGAGGAAAATGGATGAATGGCAGCAGCGGGCAAACCAGGAAATGGCCAAAGCCCAGGAAGTGGCTGAACGGAGAGGCGACGTACGGGAGAAAGTCCGCGAGAACTTCCAGGACTCCTACGACAAAACCCCTGTTGCCGATCCCGACATGGAGGCCCACAACCAGGGACGCGCTGAGGATATCGGCGACGCACGCGACCGGGTGCGAAATTCAAACGCCGCACAGGAAGCGGAAAACGTCCGGCACGGGGCGGATGCGATCGACGAGATCGACACAACCACAGCTTCCGGGGATACGACGCCGGGGGCAGGCACCGCGGACGACCTTGCCGGAGCCGGCGCGGCCGATGATGCGGCCCGCGCCGGGAAGAAACCGGCCGTCCTGACCGAAGGCCGGTCCAGCTTTGCCGAACCGACCATCGGGGAAAAGGCCGGGGCCATTGTAGACAGCGCGGGGCGGGTCCTTGACGCCACCGCCCTGGTCGGACAGGCCGCCGATGCGGCAACCCGTCAGGCGGGAAAAGCCATCGACGAAAATCGCGACCTCACCGCCTCCGATGCCGGCGAGGCCGCACTCGAAGCCGCCGGGGTGACGGGCATGTATGACATGGGCAACAAGATCTCGACGGAGGAGAACGTGAAGTATGAGCGGGGTGAACAGGGTCTGGGTGAAACCGTCGTCAACATCGGCTCACGCATGGGCGGCGCGATCGCGGATGGATTGGTGAACGACCCGGTCCAGCGGGCCATCGAGGAGGAGGAGGCCGCCGCCGAACGCGAAGGCCGCGAACCCAGCTATGTCAGCAGCACGGCCCACGCCGCGGCGGAGATCGGCGGAAACGTGACCGGCATCCGCCAGATCGGTGATGCCATCTATGAAACAACCACATGGGACGAACGGGCCGACGCCGCGGCCACCCAGGCGGCGCTCGACCAGCAGATCAACAGCCAGGCCAGCCTCACCGACCGGGAGATCGGCAACCTGCAGCGCGAGCTGGAAACCCTCAGCACCCGGGGCGACCTGAACGATCCCGGCACCATCGACCGGATCAACCAGGCCTGGAATGAACTGAACGATGCTCACGACCGGATGAACCGGATCCGCGATGCCGCCAACCGCAATGCCGGAAACATTTCCGGTGAGACCGTGGATGTTGTCAACCGCCGGGCTGACTCCCGGCCCCGGCCCGAGGACATCGGGGATTATGTCAGCCAGATGATTCGCGACCGCACCGCTCAATCCGGCGGCGGCAATGACAAGGACACAGGATACGACCCGACACAGGATGTGGGCGACGATGCGGGAGGCAGCGGCATCGATCTCGGAACGGCCAGCGGGTACCAGCAGGATCAGAAAGACAACGACCCCATGGTCGTGGCATCACGCGACGGCGGCGGCTATGGCGACGACGGGGGCGTGGTGATTCAACGGACCGCCGTCGGCGGGGATAACGTCAGCCGCGAAGCCAACGAGCGCGAAGGCCACCGGACCCGGCAGGGCGACCACACCGGCCGGGATGACGCGTCGATGGACACCGGGGACGTTACCAATCCCCTGGATGCATTAAACGACACAATCACATCGGTGAGCGACTCCGTCACCGGGATCAACCGGACCATCGACGAAGCGGATGAAATCGCGGATCGCATCCGTGATTTTGGCAATGATGACGATGATCATGGGCACGGGAACGGCGCTGGCATGGCCCCGGGAACACAGGTTGCATCCGGCACACCCGGCTACCCGCCGTCGGGCGGGTCATCGCCGGGCGGCGGAGGTATGACGCCGACCGCGGGACAACCAGGCGGCGGTGCCGGCGGCCCGCGGTCGGGGGGGCAGCCCGGCGGGGGTGACAACAACGGCGCGGGCGGCAACGGCATGCCGCAAGCCGGCGACGACGATCTGCCGCCCGGCGACACGGTGGTCG
>JAUIHQ010000007.1 GCA_030432155.1 bacterium
TCTGCTGACCGGTATCCGCGTACCGCGGGTTGACCCTCCCGCCGCCTTCGCCTATGCCAAGCAGACTCGCACCGGGGCCGACTTCAGCCAGATGACCGCAGCCTGCGTGTTGACGGTTGCGGAGGGAAAGATTGAATCGGTGAAGCTCGCGGCCGGCGGCGGAATTCCCATGCCGAAGCGCCTCGTGGACGTCGAAGCGTCACTGACCGGGATCCGGGCGGGAGAGAAAGCGGTGCGCGAGGCGGTGGAAGCATCGGCCTCGACCGTCTCCTTCCGTTCGGTGGAAGGTTTTTCGGCGGAGTATATCGCGCGGTTGGGCGCGGTGATTCTCGGCGATGTCGTGATCGCTGCCTGTACCGCGTCGAAAGGAGGTGCGGAATGAACCGAACCATTTCCTGTACGATCAATGGAACGGAACGAACGCTGGAGGTCGAGCCTTCGGAGAAACTTTCCTCCCTGATGCGCCGACTCGGTCTCAAGAGCGTGAAGGTCGGCTGCAACGAGGGTTGCTGCGGCACCTGCACGGTGCTCGTGGATGGACGGACGGTTTACAGTTGTCTTGCCTATGCCGCCTCGGTCGACGGCCGCAACGTCCGTACGGTGGAGCATCTCGGCAGTATCGACCGTCCCAATCCGATTCAGCAGGCGCTGGCTGACGAAGGTGCGGTCCAGTGCGGGTTCTGCATCCCCGCCATGGTCCTGTCCGCCGAGGAGCTGCTGGAAAAGAATCCCCGGCCCACCGCGGACGAGATGCGGAAGCACCTCGACGGCAACCTCTGCCGCTGTACCGGGTATGAAAAAATCGAAAGCGCGCTGATGAAGCTTGCCGGAAAAGAGGAGGACGTCTGATGAAACGGAAGCACCAGGTTGTCGGCCACTCCGTCCGCAAGATCGACGCCCTTTCGCTGGCCTGCGGCAAACCCATGTTCGTGCCCGACCTCGTCCCGCCGGGCGCCCTTCACGTGAAAATGCTGTGGAGTCCCCACGCCCACGCAAGGATCACCTCGATCGACACCTCGGTCGCCGAGGCGATGCCGGGGGTGAAGCTGGTGCTGCACCACGGCAATGTGCCGCGCGTGGCCCATACCACCGCGGGGCAGGGGTTCCCCGAGCCGTCGCCCTACGATACCTTCATGTTCGACCACAAGGTCCGGTTTGTCGGCGACCGGGTCGCGGCGGTGATCGCCGAGACCCCGGAGCAGGCCGCCGCCGCGGTCGGGGCCATCAAGGTGGAGTACGACATCCTGGAGGCGGTTCTCGATCCCCATGATGCCGATCGCGAAGGCGCCCCGGTGATTCACGACCAACCGGAAACCCACGTCCCGATTCCCGTGCCCTACGAACCGGAGAAGAACGTGGCCGCGCGGGTGGGGATGGATATCGGGTCGATCGATGACGCGATGGCCGCGGCCGATGTTTCCCTTGATCACACCTACGCCACCCATTACGCCCAGCATGTCCCGATGGAGCCGCACGTTGCATTTGCCGAACCTGCGAACGACGGGCGCATCACCATCGTCACCAGCACCCAGGTTCCGTTTCACGTACGGCGCATCATCGCCCAGACCCTTGAGATTCCGGTGAGACAGCTCCGGGTGATCAAGCCGCGGATCGGCGGCGGGTTCGGGGTGAAGCAGGAGATCCTGCTCGAGGATGTGGTTGCGCTCGGTGCGATACGGACCGGCCGCCCGGTGTACTGGAAATACACCCGGGCCGAGGAATTCATCAGCGCCCGCACTCGGCATCCCATCGAGACCCGGCTCCGCATGGCCGCCACGAAAGACGGCGTGGTGACCGGGATCGGGATGGACTGCCTCTCCAACACCGGGGCCTACGGCTCCCATGCCCTGACCGTGGTCTGCAACGCCGGCAGCAAAATGCTGCCCCTGTACCGGTCGCCCAACATTCACTTCACCGGGACCGCGGTCTATACCAACCTGCCGGTCGGCGGGGCCTACCGCGGTTACGGCGCCACCCAGTCGTCGCTTGCCGTCGAGTGCATGGTGGATGAGCTGGCGGAGAAGCTGGGGATGGATCCGCTGCAGTTCCGCTTGAAGAATCACATCCGCAGCGGCGAGACCTCCCCGGTATTCCGCGCCCTTGGCGAGGGCAAGGCCGGGGTTGAGCAGTCGATCGGAAGCTGCAAGCTCGAACAGTGCATCAAACTCGGGGCGAAGGAGATCGGCTGGCGACGGCGCGGCCGGCCCGAAAACAAGAAGGGCCGGTACCGGACCGGGATCGGGATGGCGGCGTTGATGCAGGGCTCGAGCATTCCCGAGATCGATATGGGCGCGGCCTCGATCAAGATGAACGAGGACGGTTCCTTCAACCTGCTCATGGGGGCTACCGATCTCGGGACCGGCAGCGATACCGTGCTCGGCCAGATTGCGGCCGAAGCCCTGAGCACCACCATCGACAAAATCCTGGTCTACAGCTCCGACACCGACATGACCCCGTTCGATGTCGGCGCCTATGCCTCCAGCACCACCTACCTCAGCGGGTCCGCGGTGCGGAACTGCGCGGAGAAGGTGCGGAAGCAGATCCTCAAGGTCGCGGCCTCCATGCTGGACTGCAAGGTCGGCGAGCTCGCGATCGCAGATGCGATGGTCGCAAAGAAGGACGGCACGGCATCCGTATCCTTTGCCGACGTGGCCACCCACTCCATGTACGCCTCCGACCAGCATCAGATTGGCGACATGTCCTCCCACATCACTCACAAGTCGCCGCCCCCGTTCTCCGCCCATTTTGCCGAGGTGGAGGTGGATACCTGGACCGGGGCGGTCAAGGTGCTGAACTACGTGGCCGCCGTCGACTGCGGGACCGCCATCAATCCGAAGCTGGCTGAGGGCCAGACCGAGGGCGGGGTGCTGAACGGCATCAGCTTCGCCCTGACCGAGGACTACCGGTTCAACAGCCGCGGGGTCATGCAGAACGCATCCCTGATGCATTACAAGATCTTCTCCATGCGCGACAAACCCCCGATCAAAACCATACTCGTGCCGAGTTACGAGAAGACCGGCCCGTTCGGGGCCAAGAGCGTATCCGAGATATGCATCAACGGCCCCATCCCCGCCATCGCCAACGCAATCTACAACGCAACCGGCGTCCGCCTGTACCGCTCCCCCTTCACCGCGGAAACAGTGTGGCGGGCGTTGGCGGAGGGATGAAGGCGGAAGTATGAAGGATGAAAGGCCGGTAGGGCGGCCGCCGCGAGTGGACGACAAAGATTGGGACAAAGGTCCCGACAAAGTTTTTCGAAACCCCCGATTCTTGTCGATTCCTTTGGCCTCCCCGGAGGGGCAACCTCCCGGTTGCCCGCAGACTGTTGAAAAACCCTCCGGAACGATCTTTCAAGCGTACCTATCATCATCAGTGACAATCGTTGGAGGCACGGTGCCCTCACCGTGCATATGTGCATCTTCGCCATGAAAAGGATCGTCATCCCCGGTGGGGGCATCCGCCTTCGCGCCTGGCGCTGCGGCGAGACGCCGCCGGGGCTCCATCAACTTGTATGTGTGCGTGATTCAGCCCGGTGATATGTTTTTCAACAGCCTCGGGGCAAGCTCCCGGTTGCCCGCGGGGGAGGGGATCGGGTGTTTGCGCGGTTGTTCGTAAGGGAAGAGAACCACGGAGATCCCAGAGGTACAATCCCGCCCACCCCCTCGTAATCGTAATCATAATCCTCATCTTAATCGAAGAAGATCAGGGTCGGGAGTAAGGGTCAGGATCATGATCTTCAGACCCGCGGCATATAGTTGAAGTCGTGCTTATTCGTCCCAAATGCTGTTGAGAGCGCGGGGTGGCGCAGCCACTCTACAGATGGAGTATCCGCCAGTCACCGGAAGACTCAGAAGTCATTTCGACACCTTTCGGCCCGAGGATGCCCATCGCGAGATAATCCATGGCCCATCCGTGCATATTCTTTGGAGGCGGCCGTCCGAAATACTCTTCAAAAGTTTCTACAGAACCTTCATAGCTGATGGGAGAATGAGCCATGTCGGATTCGAACTCGGCCCGGGCAATGACGACATCTCCATTCGGAAATCGGTAGGTATTCTTGAACGTCTTCATTTGTACTCCTCAAAGATCCTCAAGACTGAAAAGAGCATCGCCGAAATTGTTCTGTCACACTACGTGAATAAAAGTATGACCCCTTTCTTCAGCAGGGACGTCCGAGTGCCGTTGCGTTCAATGAGTGCCCAGCCAATGCTGTTGGTTCCAAGGTCAAGACCAAGCGTTTTGATCATTTCTATGCCTCCGGTGAAGATTGATGAGGCATGATAGGCAGGGCGTCGTTGCGTGAAAAGCAAACTTAGCGGCGCCGATTGTTTCCATGAGTGAGTCTCTTCACGACGGGCAAGCAGTCTGTGTGGATCATCCCTGATAGCGATTTAACATATCATGCCCCCTATGTCGTGGTAGGTCCATGTATGCGCTGCAATATATCGTGATGGCATACAACATGCCGGTGGTCATCGTGTCGGTAAATTCCCGATGCTGGAATGGGAAAAGATATAAAATTATGTCGGCTCGCGGGGCCGCTCGCCCTCCCGGGTGGATGATCGAGACACGTGACCACCACCAACCCGATCCCCTCCCGCGGAGGGGTGCCCGGAAGGGCGGGGTGGGTTTTGGGGTTGGCGGAAACATGCCGGTTATGCGGAACGAACGACCCACCCCGTCTCCGCTTGCGCGGAGCCACCCCTCCGGGGGAGGGGATCGGGTGGTTGCGCGGTTGTTCGTACGGGAAGAGAACCACGGAGATCCCAGCAGTACAATCCCGCCCATCTCCTCGTAATCCTCATCCTCATCCTCATCGAAGAAGATCAGGGTCGGGATGATGAGGCGGTGTGATCGCTATTAAGGTCGCAAATCTGATTCTTCCAGAGAAAGCCCGCATAGCGCACGAATCATCACGAATCCGGGGTGGGCTTGAGCGGAACACATGCCGTCGTTGCTGATGAGGTCATGTTCGGATCTCGTTCTCTTCTTTGTGCCTCGCAGGACTCGGCGAAGGCGCTTCGTTGTCTCCTCGCGATCGATCCTGTTTCCGCAGCGGAGGCTGGAGTGGCGCCCGTTCACGGGGCGAGGGCGTTTAAACGATCCTCGTACCGTCTCAGATAGTCCTTGCACGCTTCGGCGCTGAGGAAGCTACGCTCGACGAGTTGACGCACCTCGTCCAGCTTTTCTGAAAAGCGGTCGATGAGCGTACCGGCAAAGTCCGAATTCATCCCGAACTTCCCGGCGAGCAGCAGGAAATCTTCGCGGCCCGGGAAGCCGTTATTCTGAAAGAAGGCGGTATCGTCGTCGGTAAACAGATCCAGCGCGCAGCGTGCTTCGTTGGGCATATGCAGGGATGTACAGAGCAGATCATAGGCGGGCGTCAGCAGGTAGTCGCGCATCGGACTCTGGTGCAGCGAGAAGTTCTTGAGGTGCGCATCGCCGTTCGACACCGCGTAGTTGAACAGGTGCCTCAAGTACAACTTTTCCAGCTCAACCCGGGCCGCGGAGCAGAATCGGCGAAGCAGCACGCCGGTTTCTTCCATGGTCGCGTCGTACTTATAGTTTCGGCCGTGCGTTTCCTCGCTTCGGTTGGACAACTGGCAGAAGTCTTCCTGCGGAATCTTCGTCCCATCCGCCGCCCGGTCAAACCGCCGGACCAGGTAGGCGGGTTCCCCATCCTTCAACTCAACCAGGGCGCACGGCGGAGTCGCGATGCCGAATACCTGGGACGCGATCTGCATTGTGACATGCTCGTTCGCCGGGACATCTTCCCGGAACGCAAGGGAGGGGATCGAGGGAATCGGCTTCAGGATGAACTCGCCGTCGCTCGTGGCAGGCAAAAGTTTCCCCCGCTCGAACCTGAGCGACAGCTTGTCTTGAATGCCCGATATCGAGAGATGTTCCGCATCTTCGGCGCGGCGCGTGATGATCTGATCATGGGTGATATCCAGCCGATGCGGCAAGGACCGTTTTCCGCCGGACAGCCGGCGCGCCGCCGCAGGTGCATACCCGTCCCGCTCGATGGTTCTGAGGGTGGATCGGCAGCAGGGCATCAGCCGTGCTCCTCATGAACGGTCACCGCGCCGACCGTGTCGTCACCGGCGGTCCGAATGAGCCGTCCGAAATGATCCTCTTCATCCAGCTTCAGCTTGCGGCACTGTTCCTCCTTCAATGCGCCTTCAGCCAGCAGGCCGAAGAAGAAAGGAAAGAGGACCCTGGATTCCATCGGTTCGCTCCGCCTGGGAATCGTCAGGCTGATCCCAGGGGCGTCGGGGTCGGCGAGGTATTCCGGGAGGTAGGTGAAGCGATACCCCTCCTCCGTCTCTTCCAGGATCCCGGCCGGCCTCCGATTGAACTGAACGAGCGCCCTACGCATCGTCTGCTCCGGACGGCAGCTCTTTCAGATTCGTCTGCAGCTCGAGGCCGAGGACATCCATGACCTTTTCAAGCGTCTGAAGGGTCGGGTTCCCTTTTCCTGATTCAAGGTCGCTCAGGGCATGAACCGAAATCCCGGCGATCCGGGCCAGGTTGCGCTGATCGACCCCCAGCAGCTTCCGCCTCACGCGAATCGACTCTATGACGCCTGTAGTTTTCATTGAAGTAAATATATTTGGTAACACGGATCGATGCAAGCAGACTTGCTCACAAATATTCGTTATGATGAACATATCGCACTTAGCCGGAAGCTGAGGGGCATATTTTTATACTACATATTCATTATAATGAGTTTAGATGTTCCCTATCGCCTTCACGCGCCCGGCGGGCAGCGGAGTGCCCGCCCTACCCGATTGCGAAAGGTAGGGCGGGCACTCCGCTGCCCGCCGCAGACGATGGCCCGACACGATCCGACATATCAACGACCCGCTGCACAAGAACTGGCCGCACGCCTCAGCGTCCCCAACAGGTTACGCCTCTCCACACGCCGTTGACGGAATGTTCCTATATGGCTATCTTGGCTATATGAAAAAGGCCAATATATCCTATACGAAAAACCACCTGAGTGAGTTGCTTCATCTGGTGCGTGAAGGTGAGTCTGTGCTTATCGTGGACCGGAAAACACCCATCGCGAAAATCGAACCGGTTACCTACAGCATCAGGAATCACAGTGCCTGGCTCGCGGACAAGGTCAGGAAGGGTTTGCTATCCGAGCCCCGGCAGAAGAAAACCGCATCGCCGCTTGCCGGGTGGAAACCGGTACGATCGGCAACCGGGGCCGATGCGCTTGATGCGCTGAACCAGGATCGCGAGGACCGGGTATGAAGTTCTGGGACGCCTCGGCCATTGTCCCGCTTCTCGTTCAACAGGCATCCAGCAGCGATGCTTTGCGAATACTCCGGGACGAT
Source organism: bacterium (assembly GCA_030432155.1). Lineage (GTDB taxonomy): Bacteria > Verrucomicrobiota > Kiritimatiellia > CAIVKH01 > CAIVKH01 > JAUIHQ01. The sequence continues at coordinate 7,347 of JAUIHQ010000007.1, forward strand.
TCAACCATGATTGTCTGGTGGGGGAGTCTCCTGGAATGCGAATCTGCGCTCGCTCGGCTTTATCGCCAGGCAGACCTGACAAGGGCGGATTACAGCCGGACCCGAAAGATGCTTGAGGAGCTGGCCCGGGCCTGGATCGAAGTAAAGCCTGCCGAAGAGGTAAGGAAGCGGGCGGCGAGGCTGCTTCGCGTTCATCCACTCCGGACCGCAGACGCCCTCCAGCTTGCCGCCGCCCTGGCGGTCGCTGAAGGTGAGTCACTCGAATTCGTCTGCACCGATAACCGCCTCGGTAACGCCGCCGAACTCGAAGGGTTCATTGTTTCACCTTCGGATTGAGAGTCCCTTTGATTACAGTCCGAGCGCTTGCAGGCCTTCACCGGCGGTGACCGCGAGGTGCAGGTCGGCAATCGGCGACAGGGGTGTTTGATCGGGGTTGATCTCGATGATGAAGCCGCCGGTCCAACGTCAGTCGTCACGGGTCAGGACGATCCGGTACCGCGCCTTGCCCGATTCGAGGTGCGCGAACGCTTCGTTGATCCGCGACATGGGGAAGGTTTCCACCTGGGGGGCGATGTCATGCCGGGCGCAGAAGTCCAGCATCGTGCGGGTCGTGGCCGGACTGCCCAGCGGCGTGGAGGAAATCGATTTCTGCCCCATCAGCAGGCTGAAGACGCTGACCGGTATCGGCTCCAGCACCGCACCGACGATGTGCAGTTTTCCTTTCGGCCGCAACGCCTGAATGTAGAGATCCCAATTCAGGGACGCATTGGCGGTCACGAGGATCATGTCCAGGGTGCCGGCGATGCTTTCAAGGTCGCTGTCTTCGCGCGAGGAAACGATGCGGTCGGCCCCGAACGAGCGGGCCTCATCCGCCTTGTCCGGTGATGACGTGAAGGCGGTGACGTCACAGCCCCATTTGTCGAAGAACTGGAGGGCCATGTGACCGAGACCGCCGATGCCGACAACCCCGACCCGGTCGGTGGGCAGGACGTTGTACTGAACAATCGGGTTGAACACGGTGATGCCGCCGCAGAAGAGGGGACCGGCAGCCAGGCTTTCGACCTTCTCCGGAAGGGGGATTGCCCATGCCCAGTGACAGCGGACGCGATCCGCGAATCCGCCGAACCGGCCGAGGATGGTATCCTGCCGTTCCGGACACAGGTTGTGATCGCCGGCGAGGCAGGCATCGCATCCCATACAGCTCCGGGCAAACCATCCCAGGCCGACCCGCTGACCTTCTTTCACATGCTTCACCGAGGAACCGACGGCAGCGACCCGCCCCGCCACCTCATGGCCTCCGACGAAGGGATACGCTGCATTGCCCCACTCGTTCTTCCAGACGGAAAGGTCCGAGTGACAGATGCCGCAGGCTTCCACCTCAATGTCCACCTCATCCGGAGCAAGTTCCCCGGGATCATACTCAAACGGTTTGAATTCACCGCCCTGCTCGCGGGCCGCGTATGCGTGAATGGTCATGTTTTCGTTCTCCTCTCTGTACGGCTACTGTACCACTACCTGTGCGCCCTGCAATGGCGGGGCCGGATTGATGGTCGCCTATTCCCGGGCGCCGGAATCATGATCCGGACCGTACATTCCCCATTCCTCTTGAGAATTGCCGTCCGGAGCGTTATTGCTATGTGGGCTCTAAACATGTTTCCGCGGATCAATCCATGCCGACCAAGAAGGACAATGTAGATCTGATCTGCAGCATCGGCGAGCTGGCCGGGTTGTTTGAAAAGAGCGCCAGCCTCGAGGATTTTCTGCAGACGGTCGTCAGCATCGTGGCCTACCACATGCGGGCCGCGGTCTGCTCGGTCTACATCTATGAGGAAGACACCCAGGAGCTGGTGCTGACCGCAACCCAGGGGCTCAGCATGGAAAACGCGGGGCAGGTGCGGCTCAAGCTCGGTGAAGGTCTCACCGGGCTTGCCCTCAAGGAGTTGCGTCCGATCCGCGAGGGAAGCGGTTTCCACAACCCCCACTTCAAGTACATCCCCGGAATCTACGAAGAGAAGTACCAGGCTTTTCTTGCCGTCCCCATCCTTCGCGGCCTGACCCGGGTCGGGGTCATGGTGCTTCAGGATCCGGTGACGGACTATTTTGACGAGAATGATACCAAGGCCCTGCAGGCCATCGCCGCCCAGTTGGCGACGACCATCGAGAACGCAAAGCTGTTGATGACCCTCCATCGGATGCGCTCGGACCTGGCCGCGGAGCTGAAGGAGGCCGAGGCGGAATTCCGGGAAACGCCGCGCTTCATCAAGGGGTCTCCCGGTGCGGGCGGTTACGCGACCGGGCGCCCCACCATTTTCTCCGCGGCGGGGGAGCAGTTTGTCGTTGATGACGCCCCGGCCGGGGCCGGCGGAACCCTTGAGGATTTTGAACGGGCGCTGAAGCGCACCGAGGAGCAGCTTGAGGATCTGCAGGTGCAGCTCGAAGAGAAGCTGGCCGATGTGGCCTCGATGATTTTCAGCGCGCACATTCTCATCGTGAAGGATCCCAAGTTTTCCGGGAGCATGTCCGAGCTGATCCGCAACGGAATGAGTGCGCGCAACGCGATCATTACCGTGGTCGGGAACTACATCAGCATGTTTGCCGAAAGCAAGAACCCCCGGTTGCGGGAAAAGGTCCAGGATCTCAAGGATCTCGGACACCGGCTGATTCACAACCTCGGGACCAACCAGGACGATGTGGGCGATTACGCCGACCATGTCGTCATCGCCGGGGAGCTCCTGCCGTCCGATGTGCTCAAGCTGCATGCACAGAATGCCGCCGGAATCATCATGGTCGGCGGCGGAATGACGGCGCATGTGGCCATCCTCGCCAGGTCGCTGGATCTCCCGATGGCCATCGTCAACGACCGCATTCTCTTCGACCTTCCGCCGGACCGTATGCTGCTGGTGGATGGCGACCAGGGCAATGTCTACATCGATCCCGACGACGAGGTCCTCAGCCAGTTCCGCGAGATGGAGGAAAGCCGCCGCGAAGCTGAATCCTTTGCCGCGTCGTGGGAAGGCCCCTTGGTTACCCGGGACGGGGTTGCCGTTCGAATTCTCGCCAACATCAACATGTTGAGTGAGCTCGAGGCGGCCCGCCGGCTGAAGGCGGAAGGCGTGGGGCTGTATCGCAGTGAATTTCCGTTCATTGTCCGCAGTAACTTCCCGTCGGAAGAAGAGCAGTACCGGGTATACCGGACCCTGGTCGAAGGGATGGGGGACCGGCCGGTTACCATGCGCACCCTCGATGTCGGCGGCGACAAGGCGCTTTCCTATTTTCCGGGCAAGCAGGAGAGCAACCCGTTTCTCGGGCTCCGCGCGATTCGATTCTCTCTGCGGTACAAGGATGTGTTTATCCAACAGCTTCGGGCCATGATCCGGGCCGGCGAAGGACACGCCCTGAGGATCATGTTCCCCCTGATTTCATCGGTGGATGATTTCCTGGAAGCCCGGGGGATTCTCCGGCAATGCATCGAGGATCTCGGCCGCGAGAATGTCCCCCATCATCCCCGGCCGGATGTCGGGGTGATGATCGAACTGCCGGCCGCAGTCGAGGTGGTGGATGAGCTGGCGGCTGAAGCGGATTTTCTGTCCATCGGCGGCAACGACCTCGTGCAGTACACCCTCGCCGTGGACCGGACCAACGAACACATTTCCGATATGTACCTGACCCATCACCCCGCGGTCCTGCGGGCGCTCAAGCGGATCGCCGTGGCGGCACAGAAACACAAGCGCTCCCTCTCATTCTGCGGCGAAGTCGCATCCAATCCCCGGCTGTTCACGTACCTGGCGGGAATCGGGGTCCGCGACTTCAGCGTGGATGCCCGTGCCATTCCGCGCATTCACAAGGCCCTGACATCCCTTTCGGTGAAAGACGCCGAGGCGTTTTCGGGCAAACTTCTGGCCACCGCCACCATCCGCGATATCGAGAAGATCGCAATACCCGCACCCGGCGGATCATCGTGACCGTCAGCGGCGATGCTTCATGATCCGCGCGCTGCTCCTTGTACTTGCGGGTTTGACCGGCGTGGCTGCCGCCGGGCCCCTGTTTCAAGTAACCGATCCCGGATCCCTCGGCGGGGGATACAGCCGCGCCTATGCCGTCAACAACCAGGGGGAGGTGGCCGGTGAGTCGGAAACCGCGGAAGGCTGGGTGCATGCCTTTCTGTGGCGGGAGGGAGAGGGCATCCGGGATCTCGGAACCCTCGGAGGGTCGGTCAGCCGTGCGCTGGACATCAATCACAACGGGATGGTGATCGGCGAGGCCGAGGACGCCGATGGCCGCATGATGGCGTTCCGGTGGAGCGCCGGGGAGGGCATGACCGCGTTGCCCCTTTTGGCCGGGGCGATCGCCGGCCGGGCCGGCGCGGTCAACGACGAAGGTGTGATCGTGGGGGCGATGGATACGGCGGATGGCACGGTGCCCGTCTTCTGGCAGGATGGCGAGGTTCACCGCCTGCACATGCTTCCGGTGAGCGGACATGTTCAGCTTCATGACATCAATGACGAGGGGGATATCGTTGGCCAGGTGGAAGCGGGGCCGCTTGAATCGTTTATCAGCTATGCATTTTATTATCGCCGGGCGGTGGAAGCTCCGAGCCTCACCACCTTCCGCTTCATTTCCAGCGAAACCCCCAGCGCGGCTCAGTCGGTGAACGCAGACGGGATGGCGGCGGGGTTCACGACATCCGGCGGCCGCGCGCATGCATTTCTCTATGACCGGCGACATGCCGCGGAAGGCCTTGTCGATATCGACACCCTGACCAACTTCTACAGTGCCGCCCTCGGTGTGAACCGGCAGGGGTGGGTCGTCGGCGAATGCATCATCCACGAAGCGGAGGATGCCCATGCCTTCTTCTTCAACGGAACCCGATTGCTTCTACTCGATGACCTGGTGGATGGGGGCGAAGCCTGGGATTTCGTTCGCGCCCACGGGATCAACGACAAGGGATGGATTGTCGGCCAGGGTCTGCAGGGTGAAGACGAACGGGCCTTTGTGCTTCGACCTTCAGGAAACCCGGAAGCGCCGGGGCTTCCCGGTATTGTACCGATGATCGCCATGGGCGATGACGGACTCCGTTTGACGGCCGAGGTCGTGGATGGGGAGCCTCCCCAGCGTCTGACCTGGGAGGTTGACGGCGCGGTCGCCGGCACCGCGTGGGAGCCGCCTTTCCACCTCACCATACCCGAACCGGCAGTGGGTTCCTGTATTCAGGCTGTCGGCTACTGGTGGAGCGGTCAACGCATCCGGTCCGCTCGCACACGATGGGCGGGACGTGAGGGTGAAGAATAGACGACCGGTGCGGCCTGCCCTCGTCCTGCGGCGGATGGACCCTGTGGCATCCCGCGCATGTTGATGTATAATGCTGCCATGACGAGATTCCTCTACAGGGCGGCGGGACTGCTTCTGGTGTCTGCATGTTTCGCTCAGGCTGCGGACTACGGCCGGCGAGGCCCGTATGCCGTGCAGCAGACGGCGATTGACATAACCCGCGCCGACCAGACTCGGTTCAGCGCTCTTGTCTTTTATGCGCCGGACGCCGGCCCCGGCCGGCCCGTGGTCTGTTTCGGTCACGGTTTCCTGTCTCCGCCCTCCCTCTACACCGTCACATTACGTCATCTCGCATCGTGGGGTTATCTCGTGGTGGCGCCTCAGTCGGCGCTTGAACTCTTCCCCGATCATGATGCCTATGCCCGGGATCTTGTGTCGGCGATCGAAGAAGTCCGCAGGGCCTCGGCCTCTCCCTGGCACCTGCTTTACGGTCTGGCTTCGCCCGATTCCGAGGCGGTGGTCGGCCATTCCATGGGCGGGGGTGCGGCGATTCTTTCTACCCGGTACGGGAGGCCGGATGCCGTGGTGACCCTCGCGGCCGCCGAAACCCGCCCTTCGGCCATACGCGCCGCTGCCGACATCGCAACCTCAACCGGCTTTGACGGTACCGCCATGCTGTTTATCACCGGCCGCCGCGATACCATTACCCCCTCCCCCCGGCACACCCAGCCGATGTTCGAAGCGATGAACATCGCCCGGGCCTGGGCCGATATCCGCGGTGGATCCCACTGCGGGTTTGTCGGATTCCCTCTCCCCGACGCGGTTTGTGATGATGCGCTGATCCCCCTGGCGTGGCAACTGAACCGGACGCATCGCCTCCTGACCGCCTTCCTCGAATTCCGTTTTCAGGCATCCGCTGAGGCGTGGGATGACATGTGGGGGGCGGGGGCGGTCATGGATCCTTTGCTGACCTGGCGATATGCGAGAGGGGTGGAGGTGGAGCCGCCTTCGACGGTGATCGAAGCCCGGGTCGGGGAAACGGTCGAGTATAGCTTCACCTTGCGAACCACCGGGACCGTCGGTGACACCTATCGCATAGAGCTGGAAAGCAACGCCGAGATCCTGACCCGGCTTCCGGCGTCGGTGACGCCCGGCGGTCCGGTTGGGTTCCGGATCCGCGCGGTCAAATCCTCCGTCGTCCGCGATTATATCCTGATCCGCTTCATACCTGATGGGGCGGCCGCGGACGGGGAACCGGCGTTGTCCACCGGAGGAACCTGGCATCGGACGGAGCTGGTTCTCATCGGGGACAGGTAATACCAGTCGGAAGAACGTATCGGTATTATTCCAGCCTTCCTCAATAGGTTTCGGGTGTCAGGTTTCAGGCCCTCCTGACACCCGAACACTGAAACCTGGAACCAAATCGTCTGGCGCATTTATACCTGTAAGTATCTGCGATTGGTATAAGTTGTCCGGCACCTCACGCCCGGATAAATTTCCGCAATCAATCACCGCAATATCCTTGACAACAAGAACTTAAACAATTAAGTAAAAATATCTATCAAAACGCTTTACAAAAACGCTCTACCCGCCTACATATGGTTCCTGCGTGTCACATGAAACGAACAGGATTGTGGCGGTTGCACAGACATACCTATGAAGATGACTCGATACATGGTGGAGAGCGGGATCCGTTCACGGTTGCGGCTTGATGTTGCGGTCGGGAAGGGCTGGTCCATGCATGCCGCATGTACCATCCTTCTGGCAGGCCTTCTCAACGCGGTTCCCGTTTCTCGGGGTTTTGCCGAGTCCGGGCTGACCGTACATCTCGCGCGGCCGGGGGTGCAGGGCGAAACAGAGATGCATCGCGTCTCGGATCATGTCTGGCGCGGATGGATCCGCGGAGGTCTCGATGTCATGATCCAATTTCACACGCTTCGCGACGGTGAGCATCGGATCTTCACCGCCTGTCACCAGGTGGATTACACCCCGCCCTGCGAAGGGTACGCCATGGCCGGCGGTCGAGGATGGATACGCTGTGATGCACCCCGGGGTACGCTCCTTCGCGTCTCGTTTCACGACCGCTCCGGCTGGTTCCGCATTGAAGAGGCCGGAGGTTCGCTGCCGGCGCCGGTATGCAACATTCATCAACAACATCCAACCGCGGACAGGTTCCTCGGAACATCGCTCCGCTATGAAACACGAGGAAAGAGCAAAACATGAAAACCAGAAAAATCCATTCATGGCTCGTCGCCGCCCTGTTGCTGGCGGGAAGTCTGTCGGCCTGGGCTGCACCATGGCTGCAGGTCAACGGAACGAGCGGGGAGTATGCAACCTTCCACTATTATATCGATGAATCGGAAGGGGAGACGGACCAGATCCAGGTCGAGTTCTGGCCGAATGAGGCCCAGGTCGAAAAGGTGGAGTTGTGGAGCAATCTGAACAATCGCGACTTCGCCACCCTGTACCCGGCTGATCCGAATACGGTGAATCCCGGCGATGAGGGATACTGGACCGCCCATACGATGACCCACGGCGGGAATGGACGGTATTGGATCAATATGCCGGTGGAAAAGTGCGGCGCCTACCGTTTAACCGCCCGCTACAAGGTCAGCGGCGATCCGAACTGGCGCTGGTACCAGGGTCGCAACACGGCGGTTGTGATCTCCGACACCTCGGTTCGCGACATGATCATGATGGAGGTTCAAGTCAACGTCGTCGATGCCGTCGGCGACGACTATAACAGCCGCAGCACCTTTGCCGATCTCCATGACGACTGGCGGTTCAATCTCGATTACGTCAACGAGCTCGGCGTAAACACCCTCTGGCTCATGCCGTTTCATCCCATCGGATCGAAATCCGACGGGAATCACGGAGAGGTAGGGAGTCCCTATTCCATCAAGAACATGTGGAAAGTGGCCGAGCACCTCGGTCGCGACGGAACCCGCGAGGGTGCGATGAACGAGTTCAAGGCCTTCGTGGCCGAGGCCGAAGCCAAGGGGGTCAACATCCTGTTCGACACCATCTTCAACCACACCGCGAAAGATGCGGAAATGGAGCGGAATCCCGACAATCCATATGAGCTTCACAGCGACCCGCCGGCCCAGATCCGATACCTGCGTCCGAGCTGGTATTCGAAGTACACCGGCAACGGCTATTGCAACTGGACCCAGGATCCCGGCGGCTCCCCTCCCTACGAGTACTGGGCTCCCGCCGACGATGCCAACCAGGTCGGGCCCGCACCCGCGGACCGGCATGACTTCGGGAAATGGTGTGATGCCATCGACCTGTTCTGGGGCAATTACAGTGCGCTTGGCAGCCCGGCCAATGAGGATGACGGGATGTGGGGGGCATCCGCTGAAGTGAAGAAGATGACGGAGTATTTCACCTATTTTGCCGAGTACTGGCTCGATCAGACCGACGGAGCCATCGACGGTTTTCGTTGCGACTTCGCCCAGGGGCTGCCGCCGCAGGCCTGGGAATACATCATCAACCGGGCCAAGTCGAAGAAGCCCGAATTCATGTTCATGGCGGAATCCCTCGACGGCGGAGCGGTGTCCCGCCGTGCCGCCCGCCACTTCGACGTGGTAAACGAAAACTGGGTCTGGTCGGTGCTGGAGAACGGCGGAAGCGCCGCGGCCCTCCGTTCGGTGATTGATGAGCGCAAAGCAAACTACGGCTACGCCGGTGTTCTTCGCGGTCTCGTGAACCACGATCAGAATGCTCCCGCCGACAAATGGTTCACCCTGGCCCATTACGCGGTCGGCGCCGCGGTGGACGGATCTCCCCAGATGTTCATGGGGCAGGAGCTCGGGTACCGGGACGCCTATGGCTTCTCCCGCTTCCGGACCGAGTATGGCCGCTCCATCCCCGATATCCGGAATTACTACAACATGCAGGCTCTCTGGAATGACATGTCTCCGGACCATGACGCCCTCTGGAATCGGTATGCGGAGATCAACCATGGCCGTCAGCGCTCGGCCGCCATTCGCCTGGCGAATCAGTATTACATCGACATGAAAGGCGGCGGGATCCATGACAAGATTTTCTCCGTCCTGAAGTATGAATCGTTCGGATGGGACGCCGCCGACCAGGATGTCGTGTTGTGCTTCGTCAACCTGGAGCCGTGGATCGGCCATTCGGGGAATTTTGAGGTGAACGTTCCCGCGATTTATCTCGATCCGAACAAGCGCTACAATGTTCGCAACCTATCCTCTTCCGATCCCGACAGCTATGTCTGGCCGGAGGCCAGGACCGGTTCGGATATCGTACAGAACGGGTTCTTTGTTTCTTTCCCCGGCAATGGCTATGCATCCGGTGCGGTCGCACAGTTCATGAAGCTCGAGGAGCAGGGTGTGGTGGAGCAACTGTGGGTAGGAAACACCTACAACTGGCCGTTCAGCGGTGATGTGGATGCCGGGGAAGATCTTTGGATCAACGCCGAAACCTGGCCGATCGCCGACGGGCAGACTGTGACCATCGCGTACCGCACCGAGGCGGGCGGTGACTGGAGCCGGGTCGATGCATCATGGGATTTCAATAGCGCCAACAATTCCCACTGGCATGTGAACCTTGGTTCATTCCCGTCGGGAACAGTGATCGAGTATTACGTTGAGGCAACAAAAGGCCGGGTCTCCGCCCTCGACAATCACAATGGCGACAATTACCGGGTGACGGTAAACGGTCTCGATCCGGTTCAATGGATCGGAGGCACGTACCACTGGCCGTTTGACGGCGAGATCGATCCGGGCGAGGATCTTTGGATCAATACCGAAACCTGGCCTGCGGGTTCGGCAAGCGAAACCTATATCGTATATTCGGTGAACGGCGGCGACTGGCATTCCGCACAAATCGATTATGGGATGCAGATCGGCAACAACGACTGGTGGCACATCAACCTCGGTTCGTTCCAATCCGGCGATCGCATCCGCTATGCCGTCACCGCCTACGATCCCGCCGGCAACAACCTGTGGGACAGCAACGGCGGCGCGGATTACGAAGCCGTCGTCAAGTAAAAGCCTTCATTGCCCGCCCAAGTTCTGGAGCCCCGGCACCCCCGCCGGGGCTCCAATTTGTTTCAGGATTTTCAGCACCCCTCCGGAGGGGCAACCTCCCGGTTGCCCTCACCGCGCAAATATGCATGTCCGTCATCAGGCACAATGTATGCCCCCCTCCGGAGGGGCAACCTCCCGGTTGCCCTCGGGCCGGAGCATACCTTCACCCCGGCCTACCGCGCATCCCACTTCATCGCCGCCACCTGTCCCTGGCGGGCGACATCGGCCGCGGTACCAAGAATGCGGGCCGCTTCCTGGGGCGCGTGGAACCCCATGGAATTCTCAGCGGCGATGAAGTCGATGTACCACTGGGCTTTTCTCTGCAGCTCCAGAGACTCCCGAAGATCCTCCTCGCTCGCGCCTTCGGCCTTGGCCGCCTGGATGGCATCGAGCTGGGCCATCAGGGCATCGGCTGCCCGTTGCAGAAGCTCGTGATTCTTGCTCTGGATGGAATCGACCCGGGCAAGGATCTCCTCTTCGGGAATGTGGTGGCAGACCTGGCAGGACCGGTTCACATTCAGAAGGGGACTCCGCACCCAGTGATCGGAAACCTTGGTGGCGCCTTCCCGCATGTAAGGCATGTGACAATCGGCGCAGGCAACCCCGCTGCGGGCATGAATACCCTGGCTCCAAAGCTCGAACTCCGGATGTTGCGCCTTCAGAATTTCCGCACCGGACTCCTTGTGCACATAGTCGAAAAAGCGCTTGCCGCTCGCAAAGGTGGTTTCATTCCAGAAGGTTTCGATGTCTTCGGCGGTTAACCCGTTGCCCCACGGGAATGTCAGAGGCATTTCACTCGAGCAGTAATATTCCACATGACATTGGCCGCACACGAAGGAGCGCATTTCCTGCCGCGTTGCATGGACGTTCGGATCATAGGTCCCCTCCCGGCCTTCTTCCCGCCAGCGCTGAACGGAAGGCAGGTGGGGTACCGGGGCGTCGGAGTTCGCGAGCTTTTGGATGCCCAGCATGAACCCCGGCCGGGTCACCCGGATTTCCATCGTGTCGGGATCATGACAGTCCACACATGAGACGGGGTGGGCATGCCCCATGTCATGCAGCATGCCGTTCAGTTCCTGGTACGACATCTTGTACGTTTCCTTGAAGCCGGCCATGGCGTCGCCATCCCCAAGTGCGCGGTACACCGGCATGACCGATGCATGACAATGCAGGCATGAACCTGATTGAGGCTTGGTCAGGCGCTCGGTGGATTCCTGGTCCACGAGCATGTAGGCATGACCCCGGCGGTCCCGATAATCGATGGAGAAGGCATAACCGAGAAACATGCGCTTCAGCCAGGGGTCCCGCTCGATCTTCTGCTCGGGAAGCGCTTCGCTTCCGCCGTGACCCCCGAAACGGGTTCGGGTCGAGATGGCGGTGCGTTTGTAGGAATCGTACTGCTTCGGCCAGTTGATACCCCAGGTTTCCGGGTCGGTGTCGTCTTCGGTTACCTCGACCAGCCGCACATAGGGGGTCAGCGCCTCGGCTTTCCGCTGCTGGATGTTCATCAGCAGGGCGGTGATCAGTGCGGTACCGGTCGCGGTGACGACGAGTACGATCAGGAAAAGCAACCGTATCCATACCTGTTTGGTCTCGCGTGTCATCGGGTTCTCCTTTCGTCGGGCAGGGTCGGGTCGGGGCCGCCGAGACCGGCCGGAGGGCCGTGTCCGACGGATTGATGGCAGTGAACACAGGTCACGGCATCCGGTCCGGTCGTGGCTCCTCGAACCATCTCGTGAACCAGGCCGTCATGACAGGATAGGCAGTTCTCCTGAAGAATCCGTGCGTTCTTCGGTTTGATCATGATCGGCTCGTGAAAATCCTGGAAGGTGAACCCTTTGGAGTGATGGTATCCGTTCTCCGCCTTCGCGATGTATTTCGGAATGAAATCATGTGGCAGGTGGCAGTCCACGCAGGTGGCGACGGTGTGATGGCTTGCCTTCTGCCACGAGTCATACTGGCTCTGCATGATGTGACAGTTGGCACAAGCCGCGGGATCGGTGCTGAAATACGACAGTCCTTCAGCAAACTGGAACGTGTAACCGGCCAGCCCGATGCAAACTCCCATCAAAACCGCCAGCAGCAGAATCAGCTTCATGGATACGGCAGCATGTGCACGAGTACGCTTGAATCGAGGAATCATGTTCTCCCTGAAGGACAGAGTAGTGCCGACAAGGTCGGTTGTCGACCCTCAAGACCTGAATCTCACAAGCGGATTCTGTGCAAACGCCAAACGGCCTTCACCCGAGGGTGAAGGCCGTCTGTGTTGCGTGACATGGAATCGATGATTATTCCCGGCCGTCACCTTCGCTATCGGGCCGGCCTCGCTCGCCGTCCCGTTTGCCCTGGCGCTGCGGGCGTTCGCCATCGCCCCGGCCCTGGCCTTTGCCGCGGCCTTCCTGCATCTGCTTGCGGGCATTGTCGCGAATGGCGTTCAGGGTTTCTTCGCCGAGAATCTCCCGGACCTTGAACTGCATTTCGACTGCGTTCTTTCGGATCTCGATTCCCTTCTCGCCCGCCTTCTCGACCGCGGCGAGTACCGTGCCGAGCTCCGCGCCCTCATCCTTCATCAGGCGGCGGGCTTCCAGATCGGCCATGTCTTTTTCCGCCTTCAGGCGGATCATGGATTCCTGGTTGGCATAGTAGACCTCCCGCAGGGCATTGACCTGGTCCTCGGTGATCCCGAGACGTGATGCGAGCTGATCATTCTCGATCAGGCGTTCGATCATGCGGCCCCGGTCGGGTCCTCCCTGGCGGCCTTCACGTTGTCCCTGGAAACCCGGGCTGTCCCCGCCGGCCCGGCCCGGTCCGGGCTGTGCATATACGAGGCTTGCGATGGCGAGGCTGAATACGGCGATACTTGCGATCATCCATGTTTTCATTGTTCTGTCCTTTCGATTGTTCACGTTCGTTCCGATCTCCGTCTCTGGGCATAGAACGGGCGGGAAGCTCCTTTATTGCAGGCGCCGGACGGAAAGAAAAACAGGGGGTCTCGGTCAGTCGGGCCGGGGCAGCGTCCATTTCGTCGGAAGCTGAAACACGCCGAGGTCAGCCGACGGGCTGGTTACCGCAAAGGGGTACCAGTCCTCCAGCCGGTGGTATTGCGTCTCATGGTCCCAACTGTGGGCCGACAGGGAGAGGAAGTATTTCCCGGCCATCAGCGACAGGGGTTCGATGCGGAGTTGGAAGCTGCCTTCGCCCTCGACCGCATCGATATCGACCTTCATCAACTGGGTGTTGGTGCCGTAAATGAAGAAGCCGTTGCCGGTCTTGATTGAGTAGCCGAATACGGGTTTCTCGATCCGCTTTTTCGCACGGTAACGGATATCCACGACAAGGGCCTTGCCGGTTTCAAAGGATGTTCCTTCCTTGCCGTTTTCATCGAGCAGGGCAACCTGGGTGAACTCCACATCGCGGGTCCCATGTTCTTCCACGTTCAGTTGCCCGATCCGGGTCATGTAGCGCTTCAGGTATTCCATGACCACATCGGCCGGGGCGCCCTCGGCGACGAGGCTGCCTTCATGGATCAGCTTGACCTCGTTGCAGAATTGTTCCACCGCGACGAGGTCGTGGGTCACGAGAAGGATGGTTTTCCCCTGCTTCTTGAATTCGTTGAGCCGGTCGAAACATTTCATCTGAAATGCGACATCCCCGACGGCCAGCACCTCATCGATGAGCAGGATGTCGGGATTCATCTCCACCGCCACTGCGAATCCCAGCCGGACGTACATACCGCTGGAGTAGTGCTTGACCGGTGTGTCGATGAAGTCCTTGAGTCCGGCAAACTCGACGATCGCATCCATGCGCCGGGCGATATCCTCGCGGGGGATACCCAGCACGGCCGCATTCAGAAACACGTTCTCCCGGCCGGAAAGATCCGGATGAAAACCGGCGCCCAGCTCGAGCAGCGATGAAATACGTCCCCGGGTGATGATCCTGCCCTCGGTGGGATGAATCGTTCCCGCGGCCAGCCCCAGCATCGAACTTTTGCCCGATCCGTTCGGGCCCACGACCCCGACTGTGGTACCCCGGGGAATGGAAAAATTCACGTTCCGTAGCGCCCAGAAGGGTTCATGAACCGTGGACTTGCCCATGTGGGCGAGACGGCTCATCAGGGTGGGGGCGCCCACACCTCTGCGCTGGTAGCACTTGCCGAGATCAATGGCTTCAATAACCGGTTCCATTACAGCATATCCGCAAAGTTTTTCTGTTGCCGGGAAAAGATGCGGTCCGCCAGCACATACAGCAGCCCGCAGCCGGCGATGGAGATCCAGATCAGTCCGGTCCACGGAAACGATACATGGGGAAGGATGATGGCCCGGTAGGCGGTGCAGATGATCGCCATCGGATTCATCATGTAGAGATCGAGAAGGATGGGGTGATCAGCCGCCACCCGCTCGATAAACGACAGGTTGTACATGACCGGGCTGATAAAAAACCAGGCGCTGAGGATGACCCCGATCAGGTGCTCAAGGTCACGGAAATGTACGTTACCCGCAGCAAGCAACAGTGCGATGCCGTAGTTGAGGATGAAGTGCAGGATCAGCACAAGGGGAAGGGCCACGGCCATCGGGCTGATAAATTCCCCCTGCAGGTAGAGCAGGAACGCGACCAGGGGAAACTGCACGATCAGGCTCAGCAGGTAGTTGATCAGGTTGGCCAGGGTGGCGGCCAGCGGGAGAATGATGCGCGGCATATACACCTTTTTCACGAGGTTGGTATTGCCGGTAATGCTGTGAAGGCCGCTGTTGACCGACGTCACCGTGAACTGCCATGCGAACACGCCGATGATGATTTCCGACATCGGAACGCCCCGGCCGGCCATCAGGCGCAGGAAGAACATGTAGATGAGCCCCATGAAGAGGGGAATCAGGAGGGTCCACAGAAAACCGAGCGCGGAATTCCGGTACCGTATTTTCAACTCGCGAACCGTGAGGTTCCACAGCAGGTCCCGCCGTTCCATAATGTCATGCAGATGGTTCACGTCCCGGTATCCTGCCGGTTTGCCGTGATCTGATCAATCACGAGGGTGACCCGCAGACGGCCCGGTTCGCTTTCCGACGGTATGACCAGGAGTTCGGCCACCCGGCAATCCGGCAGCCGATGGTCGAATGCGTCCAGCAATCGCGCGAGTTGGGCCGCGGGAAGACCGGCGGCAAACAGTTCGCTTCGCTCAAGTTCCCATGGCGGCGTGAGCGGGCGGGTTTCCGTGGCGGACAAGTTGAAGGACGTGGCGCCCAGGGTGTCCTCGATCATCTGTCGCAGCGGGGTGGAGGTTGCCGGGGTTCGGGCGGCAAACGTCTCGACCGCCGAGGTCCAGGTCAACCATTCCCGCTCCACGTCGTGGAGCTCCTGCACCTGCTGGTGCCGGGAGCGGATGGTTTCGTTGCGGCGATCGGACTGCCGGAAACCCTGGACCGCGGCCCCGAGGGCAACCAGGAGCACGACGACCATGACCCAGCGGGTGCGCTTGTGGGCCGCGGGCGTCATGTCCGATCCTCCAGCCGGAAGCGAACGCCGTCTCCGGCGCCTGCGGGTTCGATCGAGATCTTCATCTCAATCCCCACTGCGGACAGGGCATCCCGGAAGGCTTCGGCTTCGCCGGCCGATGGTGCGTTCCCCCGGATCACCGAGCCCCCGTCCATCAGGTTCAGGTGGGTAAGCGCGATGCCCCGTTCATGGGCTTCATTCAGCAGTTGGTAGAAACGTGTATTCATACCCGGCCGGGTGAATTGAAGAAACGGCTCATACTGTTCCCGGGCCTCGTTCATGAAGCGGGTGGTGATGAAGGCTTCCTGGCCGCGGGGAATCCGCTCGCGACCGGTGATGGAGGCGGCCGTGGCCTGGGCCTCCCGGGTGAGCTGTTCCGCCCGGTGATCCTGAAGCCGGGTCCAGGCGATGTTCACGCCAATGACCAGGGCGGCGGCCATGCCACAGGTCAGCCACGCCTTTTGCAGGGGCCGGGATGTCAGGGAGTCCCAGGCGGGATGGGCTGCTCCGACGGCACGGAGGTTGACGATGGCGCCCGGTTCCTGGAGGGCGTTCCGGCAGAGACCCTGCAAGAGGATGTCCTCTCCGCCTGCATCGTGCATCGCAGCGGGCTGGATACTGCACGACCGGAGAATCTCTTCCTTGTCGCTGGAGGCAAGGGCGGGATGTCCGGACCAGATCAGTTCGGCGGGGGACCCGCCCGAGGGTATCACCGAGCGCAGAAATCTTGCCATGCGGCGGGAAAGATCTTCCGTGGAAATCCAGGATCGGACCGATGTTCCGGACAGAAAGCGGTCGCCTTCACCATACAGAATCAGCACGCGTGACCCCTCGCGGTGTACGACAAGTCGGGATGCCGGATCCGCGGGGGGGAACCGCTGGGCCAGCTCGGACCAAACCGCCCTCGGTTCGGCATCAAGGATCACGGGCCGGAGTTTCCGCCCCGCGAGCTCGTCGATACAGGTGCTGATGGATTCCCGCCGGGCGGCGATGGCCAGGGTCTCCACCTTGCCGCCGGCAACCATCCGGATTTGTTCGAACCGGCACTCGCACTGCTCCACCGGAAAGGGTAGTGCCAGGTCGAGTAGCGATGGGAATACCTTTCGCGCCTTGCGGATCGAAGGGAAAGGCGCGGTCAGCCGATGGATGACCGTTTCATGCGCCGGCAACGCGGCCGCGGAAACAGCCCGGCCCGTCATGACATCCGCCTCCACCTGCTGCAGAATCGACATGGCGGCCGGCCCGTCCGCCGGTACGCCCTCTGCAAGCGTGTCCATGCGGATTCGTCCGGCCGCGCGTCGGCCTTTCAGCGCGCGCAGTCGGCCGTCTTCCACGGACAGGGCATAACAGATCGATCGGTTCTTCCACATCTGAACCGATAGAGTAGCCGGACCGCGCGATGAAACAAGAACGATTCCGGCGGCGGGCGATCAGAGAATGGACTGGATGATGCTCATGGTTCCGTTGTCACTACGGGCGGCGATCCATCGGACATGGCCCGCGGCCTCGCCGGTCCACGACTGCGCTTCGACAAGGAAGAAGGAGCTTTTCACATCCAGATAGGGCATGACCCCGGAGGCCGTCCATTCATCCGGCGTAACCGGCAGCATGTCCAGAGAGCGGATTTCCCTCAGTTCGCGGAAGGTGACAATGCGGTCCACGATATCTTCGCGGACCAGCCCGAACAGGCCGAGCAGAACCGGCCGGGGGGCGGTGTTGATATTCACCGGGATCGCCCGGCTGCGGGGTACGGGAATGATGGTGACACACTGGTCGAGGGGGGCGTCGAACAGGCCCCGTTCCGCCGAGGATTCGATGGAGCGGTCGAACATCGCCCGGGTCCACCCGTCGACCAGCAAAAGTTCATTCCAGGTAAAGACCGCGCGGTTGGGGGGCAGTACGGGTTTGTTGCGTCGAGCGAGGTTTTCCTGTTCGTACATGCCTTCCTTGTCGCCATCCATCCAGTCGCGAAGGGCCGAGACCGGCGTCTCGGTTGAGAATTGGCCGGACTGGTTCAGGAGGGCATGCAGAATGTCGGACGCCGGACGTGTCGCGCCGGTGGACGGCACAGCGACATTGTTCAGGTCGTAGTACCGGTTCAGGTCGATGGCTCGGCCGATCACGTTGACGCCGTCGGGATCGGTCCATTCCACGACTTCCGTCCAGGGGTCGTCGGACCGGTCGATCCCGGTATCCGGATCATCGGCTATACGCTGCAGGAGCTCACGAGCGCATTCCATGGCCGCCGTCCGGGCCCGAAAACGGTGTACCGAGGCCTCTTCACGGTCTGCATGGACCGAGGTGGATGCCCGTACCTGGACAAGGATGGCGGACACGATGGCGAGAATGACAAGAACCGCCGGCAGGACGGAGCCTTCCCGTTGTTTCGGGGAAAATCCGGAAGGAAGGGTGGGCTCCTCGGCCGGTTTTCCGGCCGGCGGCATGTTCAACTGCCGCCGCCGGCGTTTCTGGCTGGGGGACCGGTGGGCCCGGAACCGTTCCGGCAGGATGAAAAAGAGAAGCCAGATCAACCAGAGGCCGGCGCCGCTCGCCACATACCCGACCCCGAACCGGAGAATCCGGTCGCGGTTGACTTCGTTGAACGCGAGGCTGGATGCGCTGATGAGCAGGCCCAGGGCCACCAGGAGGCCGCTCAACACGAGAAGGAGGATCCCGATACGGCTTATGATGCGCCGATTGCGGTTTCGGCGGTGCGCCGATGTATCCTCCTGGAACTTTTTCCCCATTCGTGTGGATATTGTTATCCATCCTGTTTCCGAAGGGAAAGAAAAACATGGTGGCCGTGCCGCGGTTCCGGCTGTCATCCCCCTCAAAACAACGCTACAGTTGTCATTATGAGTGATGTGGAATTCGATTGTCCGTTCTGTGGGCAGGGCTTGCTTGCAGAGGACACCAAGATCGGCCTGTTTGTCGAGTGTCCGGCCTGCGGGGAGGTTCTCCAGGTTCCCCGGAAAGCGGTCATTTCCCGGTCGTCCGGGGCCGGCACGGCCGACGAGGAATCCGTCAGCAAGTCCGACACCATCCGTCTCGACCTGCCCCGTGACGGCGGCGTACCGCCGGATCCGAAACCGCGAAAATTCGTGGTGCGGCGTCGGCCGTCATAAACGAGTCATGAAATCGTCCCGGCACCGTATTGTTTGCGCGGCCAGTGTGGCCGAAGGAATGGGCATTTTGTCCCGCCTTGGCGAGGTTGAGGTGATCCCGGAGACGGAGATCGACCGCGCGGCCATCCGCGGGGCCGATGCGCTGGTGAGCCGGTCCAAGGTACGGGTAAACGATGACCTCCTCGACGGGTCATCGCTTCGTTTTTACGGGACGACAACCGCCGGGTTTGACCATGTCGATGCGGAAGCGCTGGCCCGGCGGGGCATCGCATGGACGTCGGCGCCGGGCTGCAACGCCAACAGTGTGGCGGAATACGTGGTGGCAGTGCTGTTACGGTACGCCCGACGGAGCGGGCGACCGCTTCGCGGATTGACCCTCGGCATCATCGGCGCCGGCCATGTGGGCTCGCGGTTGGCCGCGCTGGCTCCGCTGCTTGGATTCGCGGTGCGGCGTAACGACCCGCCGCTTCGGGCCTCGACCGGGCGGGATGAATATGAACCCCTTGAAGACGTTCTCGCCCACGCCGACATTCTGTCGCTCCACGTACCCCTGGAGGATGCCACGGCCTGGCCTACGCGGGGTATGGTGGATGCCGCGTTTCTTGATACATGGAAAAACGGGGCCCTGTTCATCAACGCATCTCGCGGCGAAGTTGTGCAGGAGAGCGCCTACCTGGCTGCGAGGGCTTCCGGCGCCATTCCCGAGGCGGTCCTCGATGTGTTCGATCACGAGCCCGCGGTGGATCCGCGCATGATTGAGTCCGCGGCCATCGCCACCCCGCATATCGCGGGCTATTCATACGACGGTCGGGTCAAGGGCACCCTTCAGGTGGCTCGCTCCCTCGCCGCCGCCTTCGGAATGGATCTGCCGGAAACCATGTCCACGCCGGGGATGGACCAGCGCTTTCCGCTCGAGCTCGATCCCGGATCGCCGGTAGATGACATTGTGCAGGCTTCAGTGACCGCAGCCTATGATGTTGAGGCGGATGACCGGAACTTCCGGCCGGCCGCAGGTCTCACAGAGCCGGAGAGGGCCGCGCTGTTCAAGAAACTTCGGGCGGAATATCCCGAGCGCTATGAGTTTCATCACTACCGGGCACGTCTGCCCGAGGGTCATCCTGCCGCCGCTATGCTTGCGGGTCTCGGATTTGAGGTTGTTCCGTGTTGAACTGTTTACGTTACCCGGTTCTGCTCATCCTGCTTTTCGCGGCAGCGTCCTGCTCCAGGCCGTCGGATGAGGAGTCGTCTATCAACGGCGGATCCCGGGTGGCGATTGTCTCCCTCGATCCGGCCGATGCATCCGGCTGGTCAGCCTTTCTTCGGGACGAGATAAAGTCGGGACCGCACTATGGCCCGGCCCAGGTGGAGCAGGCGTTGGGGGATGCTCTGCGCGACGATCGGGTGTTGGTCGTAGCCGGCGTGGAACAGGCGGATGATGCCTGGGTCGCGGGTGTTGAGCCCTACCTTCAGGCCGGAGGCCGGCTGGTGTATTGCGGCGCCGAGCCGTTTGCGTCGGTTGAACCCCCGCCGGATGTTCCGATGATGTCCCCCCCGGGGCGCCGATATGCCACCACCTGTTCCTCGTTGCGCGACGAAACAACCGGATCGAGGTTGCAGACCGCCGGCCTTGCCTGTCAGTCGCCGGTGTCCGCGGCCCGGGGATGGGGAGGAAGGCTGGGCGCGGAGACGCGGTGGATACCTCTTGTGACCGCCCTTGATGATCGTGGTGACCCTGTGGGGTGGCCGGTCTCCATGTGGGTCGGTCCGGGGGAAAGCGGCGCCATGGCCTACGGGTGGGTGGCCGTCAACCCGTTGCGTGACGCCAGGGCTGCAGCCGCATGGTGTCTGCAGCGAGCCTTGGAGGAGGCGCGTAAGAATCATTTTCTGATACAGGCCGGATCCGCCCGCCATGCCTTTACCGAGGGGGAGCCGATTGTCGTGGAAGGGAGATGGGTAAGCCGACATGCCCCGGAGGCGTCATTCCGTATCGCCGCCGCCCTGGTGGAGGCCGGCGGCCGTGTGGTGCGCAGGGTGGTGTCGCCGCCCTCGACAGACCGCGGGGAGGGGATACGGCTGCCGACGGGCATGGCCTCGATACCGGGAAGCCGGACAACATTGGCGACCTTGCGGGTGCGCCTGCGTGATGCGGATGACAGTCGGACGCTGGACGAATTGAACCAGGTTGTTTCCATTCTTCCCCGTCAGCCTGACCCGGCCGACATGGAGCCGGTGACCGTTTCCGGGGGAAGCCTTCGCCAGGGCCGCCGTTCCCTGGTGATCAATGGCCTGAACTATTGGCCGGTCTGCCTTGGTTCCGCCCCCTCGACCGGACCGCTCCCCCACTGGCTCGATCCCGCGAGGTTTGACGGCCCGGCCGTGATGCGGGATCTGGATCGCATCCAGGAAGCGGGCTTCAACGCGATCGCTCTTCAACTCATGCACCCCGACCAGGTTCCGCAATTCCGATTTGTGATGGAAGAGCTGCGCCGCCGGAACCTATGGGCCATGGTCTATGTCAACGGCCTCGACCCGTATTTTCCCCGACTTGAGGATGCGAGGTTGCTGATCCGGGCCGCCGGGCTCGCGGCCTGGCCGAATCTCCTCACCGTAGAAACGGCCTGGAGGCCGGTCGTTGATACGCGCAGTGTCCGGGAGCGGTTGTCCGCCCAATGGAGGAGTTGGCTGAGCCATCATTTCGGAACACCGGCCGCCGCCGCCCGCGTACTCCATGTGACCGACCGCCCGTTTGTATCGGGCTGGCCGGACATGCCCGACCTGGAAAACCATGAACATGGCTCCACGGTGCTGGATCTGTATTTTCACCGTTTTCTGATCGATATGGCGGACCGGGGATCCCGAACGTCCGTCCAGCTCTGTCGCGGCGAAGGGGTAACCGTGCCGTTGACCGCCCGGTTGACCGCGCCGGTGAAACCCGCGGATGATGCCGATCTGCATCATGCGCCTGCCCCCCAGGCCGGATCGGCTTTCCTGGATCTTGTTTCGGTTGATGGCTGGGGCATCGGGCCCGACCGGACCGTCGAAACCGCGGACCGAATTCTTCGCTATGCGCGTGGTATGAGCGGAGGCAAGCCGGTCATGCTGACCGAATGGGGCCGCGAGGTGGTGCGGGGCGATGCGGGGAGTCTTGCGCGACAGGAGGTGTATTACGATGCGGTGTATCAGGCGATCGAGCAAACAGCCGCCGCCGGTTCGTTTGTCTGGTGGTATCCCGGCGGGTGCCGGTTTGGTCCGGCAGGGCGGGACTTCGGCCTGACGCATCCCGACGGCCGCTGGCGCCGGGCGGTGGATGCCGTTCGCCGTTTCACGAATCGGAGCCGCAATCGGAATCCGGTGGTGGAGCCATGGCGCGGCGCCGAACAGGATCCGTATCATGGTATGCATCTGTTCCGTCAGGAAATGTCATCGGAAGATGTCCGGATGCCGACCGGCGAAATCCGGCCGGCCGGTTGGAAGGAAACGTCTCTGGGCCTGATGGCGTCTCTGGACCGGCCGTTTAAAAGCCGGCCGGAGCACCTCGACCTGATGAATGCAGCATGGGGAGAGGTGCTGGTGGACGGTCATGCCCGCCTGGTCCGGTATGGTGATCCGATCACGGTAGAGGTCGGCAACGAATTGACTCTCCAGGCCGTGAATACCGGCTCGGTGGCCTGGGATGCCGGGGGACGAATCCGGGACGGGGAGGTTGCGGTTCGCGTGCGAACGCCGGAAGGATTGGATGAGATCGTATCCGTGAAAACGAATCCGGGAGATGCCGGAAGGCAGGCCACGCTGCGGTGGACCCCTGCGCGGCCGGGACTGTGGGAAATCTCGCCGGTGTGGGTCGGTAGGGGTAGCTTTGGTGAAACGCTCAGGGTTGAGGTTGCTGCATCACCCCAGGTGCCCTGAAATCGAATTGCATTTCAGAGATTTACGCATGGGGCGGATCGTGGTATCCGTATGCGAGAGAACACATCATGGCCCGACAACGAGATATACCTGAAGAAGACTGGGAGTCGACACAGACCGCTCCCGGCGTTCGCATGCTCAAGGATCTTTGGAACATTCCGTCGTCGCGGCCCAAGGACTCTGTTCAATCCGGTGCAACATCGTCCGATATTTACAGTGTTCCCGACCGGCGCAATTCCATTCCCCGCCGGCGTCAGGGCCGGGCCGTGCGCTGAGCCGCACGTCCGCCATGAAGCCGTCCCTCTCCCCCCGCCATGAGGCGGTCAACTGCGTCCATGCCTGGCTGACCTCCGCTCGGGTACCGTCCGATGCTGCCTCGGCCTCCGGGGTGGTTCTCGAAATCACCCACGGAGTGATACGTCACCAGCGATACCTGGAGCACATTCTTGCCCGATCGGTAAACCGGATGCCGGTGCCCGAGGTGTATGCGGTCCTGCTCGCCGGAGCGTACCAGCTCCTGTTCATGAACCCCGCCGATGCCTTTGCCGTGGTTCATGACATGGTGGACATCGTCGGCTCAATGCGCGGCAAGGCGGTCAAAGGCTTTGTCAACGCAGTGCTTCGCGGGATTAGCCGGCAGCGGGATGCGTTGCTGGCGGAACGGGAATCTCTCCCCCCGGGGATCCGCTGGTCGCTGCCGGATTGGCTGGCGGATGCACTGGCCGGGGACTGGGGGGAGGTTCGGCGGGATCGGCTTGGTGCGTGGTCGATCGAGCGTCCGGACACCATCGTACGGCTGACCGCAACGGGGGCGGAGGCCGGTGCGGCGGACAAGATTCGGGACGCGGGAATCGATTTGGAACCCCATGCCTTCCGTCCGGCGACACATTTTATGATGCCGCGCGGGATGCCGGTCACCCGCCTGCCCGGGTTTTCCGACGGCTGGTGGACGGTACAGGATCCGGGTACCGCTGTGGCGATTGAACAGCTCGACCTCCAGCCCGGGCAGGATGTCCTCGATGCCTGCGCCGCACCGGGAGGCAAGACCGGCATGATTGCCGATGCGATCGGTTCCCAAGGCCGCTGCCTGGCCGTCGATAGCGAAGACCGGCGCCTGAAGCGCCTCACCGACAATGCCCGTCGCCTTGCCTGGGGACAGGTGATCTGCCGCCGGGCTGATGCCACGGATCCGGATGCCCTGGCCGACACGGCCGCGGCGGCGGGGTTTGACCTTTTTGACCGGATCCTGATCGACACCCCCTGTTCCAATACCGGCGTTCTGCGCAGAAAACCCGATATACGCAGCAACATGACCCCCGATAAGATCGCCCGGCTCGAAAAACTCCAGCTCCGCCTCCTCGATGCCTGCAGCGGGTTGCTGAAGCCGGGGGGAAAACTCGTCTACAGCACCTGCAGCCTCCTCACCCGGGAAAACGAGGGACAGGTACAACGCTGGCTCGACCAAAACCCGCATTTCCGCCTGGAGCAAAGTGCCTGTCCCTTTCCGCCCGAACATGGGATCGATGGGGCCTACGCTGCCGCCCTGACCCTCGGTTAAGCGCTTTACTTTTGTGTTTTCAGCGGGTACTCTCCTGCCAGATATGTACCTGTCCCCGTTTCGTGCGGGGACGGGTGAAGGCGGAAGTGGTTGATTGATAAAGGTTAACAGGATGATGGTTGTGCGTTGGATGAATATAGCCGGGTCGGTTTTGCTGGTCTGGGGAATGATGGCGGCCCCCGCGATTGCGGTGACCATTGGCAGCGGTCCGGTTGTCGGGACCGACAAGCGCGGCGTTCAGTGGCGGCAGGAATTTCAGGACTGGACATACGATGACCTCCGGGCGCTGGATTCCAATGACGATCACTATCGCTTCAGCGACAGCGGGGACGCGGGACGGGATATCGTGGCCTTCTATTCCCACGACGACGGGACGAATCTGTACTTCCGGGTCGATTTCTTCGACATGGTGACCAATCTGCAGGACTACGCGGTGGATGTGTATGTTGCGATCGATTGTGCGCCCGGTGGCGTGAACTGGCTGCCTGACTTCACCGATACCCGGTGGGACCGGCAGTGGGAGGCCTGCATCGCGGTTTATAACGGTTCTTTCGGTAAAGTGGTCGATACCAGCTACACCAATAACTATCCTGCCGACTACCTCGGCAGCTACTGGCAGACGGAACTGGATTCGGTGGAGTTCGGTATCCGGCGTTCCTTTCTCACCAGCCGGGGATGGGATGGCAGTTCGCCGCTCAACCTGATGGTGTTTACCACGCGGGATGGTACCGGCGAGGGACAGGCGGGCAATCTCGCGGGCAGTGACGTCGTGGACTCCCTCGGCTCGCTGGTCCGGGATGACGGAAATCCCTCCGGCACCGGCCTGCTCTCCGGCAGCATTCTCTCCGATGCCTCCACCGGCCGGGCCAAGTATGCCCTGATCGCCCATGCCAACCAGTCGCTGAACACCCGCGACGGAACGCAGAATCACATTTATACCGACAAGGGATCGCAATACGGACTGCATCCCGGCTTCATCCGCCTCCTCGACACCGCGGAGATGTTCAACCTCCCGGTCAACCTGCACATCAGCGGCACGCTGATGATGTCATTCCTGTGGGCGGCCCAGGATCCGAACGAACCCGGCTACCCCGATCGCGACGGCCCGACCTTCATGCAGCGGGTGAAGCAGTTCGTCACCTCCGGCCCCGGTTCGTTGATCGGCGGCGTCCTCGCCGAACACATCATGCCCTATTTCGAGGGTGAGGTGAACCGGAAGAGCATCGAGCAGAATGACCTGTTGATCGAACACTACTTCGGTCTCACGCCGGAAGACATGAAGATCATGCACACCCCCGAGCGGGTGATCCGATCCGACACCAATCACCCGCATGTGTCGGCCGAAGGACCGCTGACCGGCAAAACGTTCGAGGATATCGAGGCCAGCCGTTACACCGCCACCTATCTCGATGAAGTGACCCACCTCCACTGGTGGTTCTATGCCGATGAACAGAATGATCCGGGTTGGACCACCAACAACTGGGGTAAGTGGGCCGGTGCGGATGGCGATGACGACCGCCCGTACCATCACAAGGTGCATAAGATCAACGGTGTCTACACCTTCATGATCAATGACAAGGAGGATCAGGAAAAGTTCGGCAATGACGACTACGGTATGAACAACGCCACCCGTTACAGTCTGCTCCAGAAAGCCCTGTCCGCGGATTCCGCGCAGGTCACCATCGTATTCGACGACTGGGAAGCGCTGGCCGGCAACTCGTTTGCCGACGACGTGCCGAATAACAATGCCGACCAGATTCATAACACCCTTCGCTGGGTTGCGAATCACCCATGGATCGAAATGGTCAACCTGGAGACGGTGCTTGACTGGGCGCTGTCCGATACCAACTGGGTCATCGATCACGGGTATCAGTATGACAAAACCAGCCAGACCTATGAATGGCTCAAGCGTGCGACGGAGCAGAGTTACGACCACTGGTACTACGGGAACAGTATCGAGGAGGATTTCTACAACTCCACCGCTGCCGTGCACAACGGGTGGGCGCCTTCCGGGATGAAAAAGTACGGCGACATGAATACCCCCGGAACCCTGATCCGCGACTCCTGGGACACGATTCAGTCCATCACCGCCACCAACCTGAAGCGGATATCGGAATGGGCATACAGTGCGATGATCTATGAGACGGCCTGGCACGATGAAAATCCCCCCGCGAACTTTCCCCCGATCGATAAGCCATGGCTGAAATGGGCCGATGCCTACAAGTCCCGCAATTACCAGGTTACATTCGACCGCCCGGAGGCCAATTCCTACGCCGACGGCCTGCCCCTCGACAACACCGCGGGCTGGGCGAGGCGCCTGCACGGACACGTGAGGGACATGGGCGTCTTGAAGGCGGCATCGGACTGGATCGAAAACATCCGCTCCGGTGCTCAGGGCAAAAATACAACCGTCTTCGCCGCGGATATCGATGACGATACGCTGGATGAATATATTCTCTGCAACAATCGCGTGTTCCTGTGTTTTGAGCGTTGGGGCGCCCGCCTCGTCATGGCTTTTGTCTATGATCCCTTTTACAACGGGGGCGATGCCCGCATGGTGATCGGGGCGCCGGCGGTCAATCCGGCCGAGGAGTCGGAGAACGAAGGGCAGCACAACAATCGATGCACATCCTTCAAGGATCTGTGGAGCACCGGCCTGGGTACAAACAAATACATCGACCTG
This sequence comes from bacterium, assembly GCA_030432155.1. Lineage (GTDB taxonomy): Bacteria > Verrucomicrobiota > Kiritimatiellia > CAIVKH01 > CAIVKH01 > JAUIHQ01. The sequence continues at coordinate 34,431 of JAUIHQ010000007.1, forward strand.
GACTTTGCCCTGACCCCGCCGACGGCGGGTGCGGATGCCTGGACCTT
>JAUIHQ010000242.1 GCA_030432155.1 bacterium
ATTGATCTCGGCCGTACCTATGACATCGACCTTCTGCGCGTGCACATGGGAGGGGGGTATGTCGACAACGGGGTCCGGCTCATCACCCTGCTCGATGAAAACCGGCGGGTCGTACACGCGTCGCTGCACCGCGATGTGCTGGCAAAAAGCGCCAGACAGGAAGACGGTTATTATCTGCTGACGGTGGATGTCTCCCAACCCTCCGCACTCTTCCGCGGGCGGGACGTTCCCCGGGGGACATGGATGTGGTTCTCCCTGGCCGAGGTGATGAAACTGGGACCGCCGCCGCAGGAAGGCGGATCGCCGAACCAGCGCGGCCGTTTTGCCGCCCGCAACCAGCCGCGCAACCTGATGCTGTTCGCGGAATCCTTTTTTCAGCGTTTGGACCTCAGCAAGCCGGAATTGTCGGAGGTAGCCCGGGCGTATCTTGACGGCGACTACCCGCGCGCGTTCGAGGCCTACAAACGAAGGTTTATCGATGTCATCGCCCCCATGACCAACACCCTGAGCCATCACCCGGTGCGGGAGGATTATCCGACCCAGGCGCGGGACCTGCTCGTGGGGGTACGGGTCAATCCGTTGAAAAACGAGGGCGCCTACCTGATTCCCGGCCGCATCGACTGGACTGAGGTTCCGGAAGCGGCCACCGTCGGCCGGCAGCAGGTCGCCCTGCTCACCGAGTACGGCCGGACCGGGGACGCCCGGTACCTCGAACGATGGGGCGAGATCAGCGATGACTGGAGCATGTTCTTCAGCGAGCAGGCGGACGCCCATCAGGGCTTCAGCATTCGTGACTACTTCATGAAGAATCCGGTGCAGGAATTTTACCTGTTCTGCATCGCACTGAAGGACGTGTATCACCAGCGCCCGTCACTCATCGACGATCTGCCCGCGGTATCCCTCGCCCGCCTGCTCATGCCGGTGCTGGACGAATACGGACCCGCGTACTGGCTGCAGGCGAAATGCAACACCTTCAACCACACCTTCAACGCCGTAAACGGAGCCTACCGCGCCGGTCGCATTCTCGATGACTTTCATGCCGGGCAACGTCTGGCCCGCGAAGCGGCCGCGCACATGGACCGGATCCGGGTCGAAGGCATGACCCGCGACGGCAGCATGGTCGAAGTCGGCGATATCGGGCACCTGAACATGCACCAGGTGCTGGGACGTACCTATGAGGAACAGCTTGCGGATCCGCCGCCCTGGTTCGACGACGCGTATCGGGACAAGTTCCGTGATGATTATGCCGGGATCTATCGCTACAACGTTCGGCACTTTTCGCAGGAGAACGGCCACCGGGCCGGGGGCACGGCGGTTGACACCCTGGAATATCTCACCCATCGCGTTCGAACCACCAAACAGGGTTTCCCGGTCCCCCATTACACCCCGATGGAGGTGTTCGAGGAGCCCGAAGTGCGGCGCATTCTCGACACGATCTGGGGCCGGGGCCGCCATCCCGGCGCGGATGCGGAGAACAACTGGGTGGTCCGCCTGCTCGGGTCCGACCGTTACGAAGGCAGGCCGCACCACACCAGCGACTGGATGCCCTACGCCGGCTTGCATTACATGCAACGGGGGTGGGAGTCCGACGATACATTTCTCCGTCTCTACAACCCGGTCGAAGGTTTCGGGACGTCAGGAGGCGGACGAGCCTTTCAGCCGTTCAGCGATTGGGACATGGCCATCAACTACAATGATTATGGGTATCCGTTAATGGATGCGAGGCCCCTGGTGATCGACGGCATGGGCGTGTGGCCGTTTCACAACGCGACGATCTATCCCACCGGATCCAAGCAGTCCATTCTCAGCGAAGGATCGGAACAGCCCAAGGATGTCCGCTGGCACAGCGGAATGTATTACAGCCTGGCCGAGCTCTCGTATACCGGAGCGTATCGCGAAGTCGATGCCCGCCGCGGCGAACCCCGGGTGCTGCCGGCGGTCGCGGTGAAAAGGTTTGTGATCCTGGTGCGGAACCCCCGCATGCTGGTTCTCTGCGAAACCGTGGATCCGGGCGAACCGCTCTCGTCGCCGGCCGCCTTCAAGATGAATCTCGCTCTGTACCGCGACGCCAAGGAAGGGAAACTGACAAGACAAAACAACGCTGTTCAAGTATCCAGCGGATCCCGACCCGGATTGGAGGCGCACTTCTTCAGTGCGTCGCCGGTATCCGTCGGCGATCTCTCGGTGAGGGCCAACTTCCCGCGGCCCTGGTCGGGGCAGCATGAGGAAACGCTGACCGTGACCCGGACTGCGGCCGGGGGCAACACCCTTGTCACCGCACTCGTCCCCCTGGCGCCGGGACGCCCGAGCCCCCTGGCCGACATCCAACCCCTCCCCGGCCGCACCCCGGGATTTGTCGCGACCTTCAAGGACGGGAGCCGGGTATCGTTCACGGCTGCGCCCGGACCCGGCATCGCGCCTCTCGCTGCCGGCGGCTGCTCGGCCGACGCCCAATGGCTGATCGTCACCGAACGCCCCGGCGAACTGTCCGGCATGGTGTTGGATGCGGCGCCGCGGTCGTTCCGCAATCCCGACGGCCGCACGACCAGCGCATCCGACTTTGCGTTTGCCCGTCCCGCCGGCGCTCCGTTTCATGTCATTCCGATTCTGCGACCCATACGGGCGGTGGAAATTCTCCCCCACGAACGGGTCTTTACCGACCGAACCGAGATGACCCTGCACAGCGATACCCCGGGCGTGGAGATCCGTTACACTCTTGACGGCGCCGAGCCGACGGCGGACAGCCCGTTATACAAAGAACCGGTGCCCTTGACCGGGGATACCTATGTGAAGGCCCGGGCGTTCCGTCCCGGCGTTCGCGACATCCCTTTCACCCTGGACGGCACACGAGTGTCCGCGATCAGTTACGGCCGATTTTTCCGCCAACCTCTGAAGCCCGCACTCGACCTCGACGACGCGGCCATGCAGCCCGGTCTCCGCTACGAGTATTTCACCGGTCCCAACTGGCTGTACCTCTACAGCCACAGCGACCGGATCCCCGCGCAGTCCGTGGGGGAAGGCGTCCGGCTCTTTGATATTTCGATGAAGGATCGCGAGCCGTTCGGCGTGCGTTATCGGGGTTATCTCAAGGCGCCCGAATCCGGGGTTTATACGTTCCGGCCGCCCGAGGAATACATCCGCAACATTGCCGAACCGGGGTACGATCTCCGCCTGTTGATCGATCGCGAGGAATGGACCCTCGGCGAATGGTTCCACGGGCGGGGCCGCTGGTCCGTCCCCCTTCAGGTCGGCTGGCACGAGTTTGAAGTTCAATACGTCGATGCCCGCTTGCCGGAGAGAACCGGGGATGAAGTGAAGAATCCCTACGAACTGTGGCGCGGATATCCGAATGACGCGATCATCCAGCGGGGCGACGCGCCGGTTCTCCGGGTGCGGCCCCCGGGCGGAAACCACGAATACCAACCGCTTCCCGATGCATGGCTTTTTTACCGCTAGACCCTCAACAACCCACAGGAATCAAACACATGGACATGGATATGAATACCGACGTACAGACCGCCATGGAGCAGCGATGGACCGAAGAACGTGCACAGGCATGGTACCAGGCACAGACATGGATCTGCGGCCTGAACTACATTCCGGCCAACGCCATAAGCTATACCGAGATGTGGATGCCCTATAATTTCGACATCGAAAAGATTGACCGGGAACTAGCCCTGGCCGAAGAGATCGGCTTTAACGCCCTGCGCGTCGTGCTGCCTTTTGTGGTCTGGGAGGCCGATCCGGCCGCCTTCCGGGACCGCTTTGAATCCTTCGTGGACACCGCGGCGAAACGCGGCATGAAAACCGTGGTGTGTTTCTTCGACGACTGCGCGTTCGGCAGCGACGAGGCCCTGAAGAATCCGGTGTACGGTCAGCAGCCCGACGTGCTGGAAGGCTGGTACGCCAGCGGATGGACGCCGAGCCCAGGCCACGCGCTGGTCCGCGATGCATCGGCCCACCCGCGGCTCGAACGCTACGTGAAGGACATCATGAAGGCGCACCGCGACGACGACCGCATTCTTTTCTGGGATCTGTACAACGAACCCACCAACAGCGAGATGTATCCGGCCAGCATGCCGCTCCTGCGGAAGGTCTTCGCGTGGGCACGGGATGTCGATCCCGCTCAACCGGTCACAACAGGTTTGTGGAACACTTCACATGAGGATCTGAATGATTGGCTCAAGCAGGCCTCCGACATCATCACCTTCCACAATTACATGCCTCCGGACCATCTGCGGAAGCAGATCCGCGACCTGAAAGCTCTCGGCCGACCGGTCATCAACACCGAGTGGCTCAACCGGGGCGCCGGATCCTCCGTGGAAGGCTGCCTTCCCGTCTTCAAGGAAGAGAACGTGGGTTGTTTCCACTGGGGCCTGGTCAATGGCCGCACACAGACCGACCTGAACTGGGGCCACCGCCCCGGGGACCCCGCTCCGAAACAGTGGCAGCACGACCTGTTCCACGGCGACCACACACCCTACGCGGAAGACGAGCTCGAACTGTTCCGCAAGCTGACCGGCGCAGACTCGTCAAGGTGAACCGGAAACAGCCGGTATAGAAGGATTCAGGTGTCAGGTTTCGGGTTTCAGGACGTGTTCGATTGCCGGACAGACCTGAGCGCTTCCCAAACCTGAGACCTGCCTCACTCCTTCACCGGCACGATGTGGACGCTGTTGATGACGACCCGTCCGGGGTCGGCGGCGGTGACATCAAGAAGCACATGGGCGGGTTTGCCGGCCTGGAATGGATAGTCGCCAAGGCTGATGAAATTGTTCTCCAGCGGCGCGGGCCTGGTGGTGTCGACCATCACGGTTTCGTCTCCTCCGGCATGATGGATGGTGACCGGAAGCCTGGCGGTATGGATCTCGCTGTCGAGATACCACAACCTGACTTCATAGCGACCGTCCTCCGGCACCCGGAACGGGAAACGGGCTGATCCTTTATCGGTGTGGTTCCGATAATAGTTGATGCCGACGAAGTTTTTTGCATCCACACCGGCGAACCACTTTCCTTTGAACTCAATATCCTGGTCGCAGACCACAATGCCGGGAAGCGAGGCGGGATCGATATAGAGAATCCCTGCGGGCGGAAGCCTCGCGGCGTCATCCCGCACATAGAATGTACCGTCAACCGTATCCCGCCGGTTGATGCCCGGCATGTTCAGCAACTCCGTCATTTCGTCCCAGTGGCCGGGGAATACATCACGCGGCCATACGTCGTGCCGTACGCATACCGCCGCGGCTTTCCCCACCACCTCGCCCGCCATGCCGCAGGTCTGCATGACCCGGACCGATCCGAGCGCCTCACGCGTGACGCTCACATTGCGACCGGCCATGAACAGATTCCGGATGTTCCGGCTGTAGAGACAGCGATAGGGAACCGGGTATCCGGTCTGGTTGTCGGTATACTTCTGAAACCGGCTGGACGGAAGGAACGGGTTGTCGGGATACTTCTGGTTTCCCGTCCATTTCTCTCCGGGGAAATGGATATCGATCGGCCAGCTCGCGGGAAAGGTTCCATCCTCGTAGATCTTCTTTTCCAGCAGGTCGGCTTCCTGCAGCACATAATCGCCCATCAAACGCGCCGATTCCCGTGTCCCGGCAATATAGGCGACCCATTGAAGCCGGGCGTTGCGATGGCGATCGGCTTCCCTGCCGTTCTTCATCGCCGCGAACGCACCGAACACCGCGCACAGGTTCCAGTCCCGTATCGCCTCCATCCCGTACAGCGTGTCCTTGAAGAAACCCGACTCCCACTGCCAATGACCGCGGCCGTCGTGGGGATACGGGAAATCGCCCACCTCGAGATTCAGCATCCACGGCTCATACGGGAACGGCGGGGCATCCTCGA
>JAUIHQ010000243.1 GCA_030432155.1 bacterium
AGACGGTATACAGGTTGTAGCTCTCCCGGTAGTTGAGGGTGATGTAGTGTCCGTATACCTTGGCCACGGCATAGGGGCTCCGGGGATGAAACGGAGTTTCCTCGTTCTGGGGCACGGCATGAACCTTGCCGTACATCTCGCTGCTCGACGCCTGGTAGAAACGGGCTTCGGGACAGGTGAATCGCATGGCATCGAGCATGCGGGTGACCCCGAGGGCGGTGAACTCGCCGGTCAGCACCGGCTGGGTCCACGAGGTGTGGACAAAGGATTGGGCGGCAAGATTGTAGATCTCGTCCGGCATGACCTCCTTCAGGACGTGCATCAGCGACATTTCATCGAGCAGGTCGGCATGAACCAGGGTGAGCTTATCCTTGAGATGTTCGATGCGGCCGAGGGTCTCGGTGCTGGACCGCCGCATCAGACCGTATACGTCATAGTCTTTTTCAAGCAGCAGTTCGGCGAGGTACGAGCCGTCCTGGCCGGTGATACCGGTGATCAATGCCTTCTTTTTCATGCTTCTCCCATCGCTTGTTCGCTAGTTTCTTCCCGGGGTTCCTCCGCCTGCCAGCATTGCCGCAAATGGGCGATCGAGGCGGTCACGTCCTCCGGTGCGGCCTTCTGGGCCAGTTCGAGTACGCGGACTATATCGGAAACCGCCGCGGATTGAAAACGTTCAAAATGGACGGAGCCCCGGCCCGGCGTCACGTGATCCTGCGCGGGATACCGCACGTCGTGAATATGCATGCCCGCAAGGTGAGGGCGAAGCTTTTCCAGCCACTTTTGACTGTTGATGAACCCGAGATTCTCCCGGATCTGACTGTGACCGATGTCGTGCCAGTACCGCAACGGCGTATCCGGGTACCGGCGGAACAGATCCTCGAACTCCACCTCGGTCGGCACCGCTTCCCATGTGGGAAGGATTTCGAGTCCGAGGTGGATGCCCAGCCGCTGGTAATGGGGCAGCACGTAGTCGAGAGATTCATGGAGAAACTCGATCTGCTTCCGTGCTTTCTTGTCGCGCGAGGTCAGCAGCTTGAGCTTGAGCTTTTCATAGCGCGGCGTGAACTGGCGGTTTTCCTCCAGCATCCGGAAGCACTCGCGGCTCAGCCGCTTCATCTTGATGTTTCCGGCGTGAGCCACCACCACCTTTGCCTTTACCGAGGCGGCAAATTCCGCGGTCTTGACCAGGTACTCGCAGGCCTGGCGGCGTTCGTCACGGTCGGGACTGGCCGGCGTCCACAGTTCGGGATGACCCCGGGGAACACCGACCGGCACCGGGCAGATGTGGTGTACGGAATCGATGGTGATCGCCTGCTCGTCGATCATCGACTGAAGACCCGGCACAAGGTCGAGCCGGAGGTCGTACCCGAGCTCCAGCCGGTCGGCGCCGGCCGAGAGGATTTCCTCGGCAAGGGCGCGGCCGTCGGTGTGACGCCATGCATTCCAGTGCGTGGATACCGCGAAGCTCAGCGGAGTCGGGGTTGCGGCCATGGTGTTGCTGCCCGGATTGTATTGTTGAAAAGATGACGCCCGGCCGGGTGGCCGGGCGTGTTCATCGACCCTTGGTCGAGCTGCCGGTCTTACGACGAGCGAATGCGGGAGCGGGCCTCTTTGCGGCGTTTGCGCTCGCTGGGCTTCTCATAGTAGCGATGCGAGCGGATTTCCCGCATGGTGCCTTCCTTGTCGAGCTTCTTTTTCAGGCGCCGGAGCGCGCGCTCGACGGATTCTCCTTTGCGTACTTTAACTTCCGTCACGGTTTCGTATTCACTCTCCCTTCAGGGTCGGTATCGATGTTGTCTGCTCAAAATGAAGCGGCTACGCTACGGAACCCCCGGTCCCGCGTCAACTGGTTTTCAGGCCCGGCCCACACTGATGTAGGTGAAGCCCTTGTCGCGTATTTCCTTGGGGTTGAAGATGTTCCGGCCGTCGATGACCACCGGGCAGTTCATGGCCGACTTCAATTCGTCGAGGTCGATGCTGCGGATTTCCGGCCAATCGGTCAGGATCAGCAGCAGGTCGGCGCCCTTGGCGGTTTCCAGCGGCGTCTTGCAATAGGTCTGATCGGGGTACAGTTCGGCGAATTTTTCCTCGGCCACGGGATCCCACAACCGGAGGTTCGCGCCGGCTTCCATCAATTGCGGAACAAAATAGAGGGAGGGCGACTCACGCACATCATCGGTACCGGGCTTGAAGGCGAGGCCGAGCACCGCAACCGTTTTGTCCTGAATGACCCACAATTCATGCTGAATTTTCTGCATGATGTGTTCGCGCTGGGTCTTGTTGATCCGCTGCACTTCCTTCAGCAGTTCGAAATTGTAGCCGAGATGGTCGCCGATCTGGACGAAGGCATCCACGTCCTTGGGGAAGCACGAACCGCCGTACCCGACGCCCGCGTTGAGGAACTTCGGCCCGATACGGGCATCCAGCCCCATACCCCGCGCCACTTCCTGAATATCCGCACCGGCCAGCTCGCAAACCCGGCTGACCGCGTTGATGAAGGAAATCTTCATCGCGAGGAAGGAGTTGGACGCGTGCTTGGTCAGCTCGGCGCTGGCGATGTTCATCTGCAGGAACGCACACCCGGTCTTCTTGATGACCGGTTCATAGATATCGCGAAGGAGCTTGCCCGCCCGCTCGCTATCCACCCCGACCACGATGCGGTCGGGCTGGTTGGCATCCTCGAGCGCGGTGCCTTCCTTGAGGAATTCCGGGTTGGAAGCGACGTCAAAGGGAATGTCGGAACGAAGGTACTTGGAAACCGTGCGCTTGAGCTGCTCGCCGGTGTTGACCGGCACGGTGCTTTTCTCGACCAGCAGGCGGTACCCGTCCATGTTTTCCGCAACCTGGCGTCCGACCTGTTCGACGTAGGAAAGGTTAGCCGCACCGCGATACCCGGGAGGGGTGCCGACAGCAATGAAAATGACCTCGGCAAATTCCGTGCCTTCCTTGATCGACTCGGTGAAATGAAGGCGTCCTTCCGACACATTGCGCGAAACAACGTCCTCCAGGCCGTCCTCGTAGATCGGCATTTGCAACTTCTTGAGCATCTCGATCTTACGTGGATCGTTGTCCACGCAGAGGACGTTGTGACCCCAATCCGAGAAGCAAGCCCCGGTGACCAGTCCGACATATCCGGTTCCGACGACGGTGATATTCATGCGTTCAGCGTTTCCTTTCAATCAATCCTGAAACAAGGGGCGGCATAGTAGACGGAATAGACGGGAATTGCAATACCATCAACCGCTTGAATCCCATGGATTTCAGGCCTGAATTCAGGCTCCGGCCAGCGGCATCAGCTTCGCGTCGATCTCCGCTTCGTCCGGCCCGACATCAGCCCGATGCAGCTCCCAGGTTTCCCGGTGCTCGATGATGCCGCCGGGGACGATGGTTTGGAGGGGGCCGAGAGATTCGATTTCAAGAAAGCCCGGCTGGGTGTAGAACTCGCAGTTGCACCCGAGATCGGGGTAGGCGGCTCCGGGCATGCAGTCGAACTTCTTGATGAAAACATCGCCGTTCAGCAGGTACGCCGCCCAGCCCTTTGCGTTGAGAGCTCCGATCTTCTGCTTGGCATCCACCGAAGCGTCCTCGCGCATCTGAATGTATTTCTCGCCCCAGGTGAACCGGGGATCGTCCATTTTGGTGAAATACCACAGGACGAGAGGACGTGCGGGGGAAAAGCTTTCCCCATGAGGGATGTACCGCTCCTGGGGGATCACCGCCCGCCCGGCTTCGGCCATCACGCTCAGGGCCCACGGCGCCAGGGTCACATCCCATGTGCCGGTGTTGGCGATGCGATGACAGATGTCGATCCGCGGTTTCTCCGGGTCCATGGTGACGGCGATGGAAAGCTGAAGCCGGTTGCTGGTTTCCTCCGGCGGGGTCAGGGTCAGGGTTTTGCCGTCCCAGGCATGATGCACCGGCGCGTTGTCCGGGTAATAGGTGCGGGGCTCGACTTCCGGGGCATGCCACAGGCGGTGCCCGCCGTAACTTTTCCATGTATCCCCGCCGGTGGATCCCATGTCATCGCTGAATTCCTTGAAAAGGTTCTGACCGTTCACAAATCCGTAGCGAATGATGCGCGGTCCGACATCAAGTGTGGCGATGATTTCGATCTCGCCATTGCTCAGGCGCAGACAATGGTCCCACCCACCGTATGAAACGTCTTCCGGTTTCATGATCGTTCCCTTTCTTCCCGTTCGGTTGTTTGTTGGAGCGGTAAAGCGTGTGAGAATCTCGTTCTGTTTGTCAAACCATTGTCACTGAAAGTGCATTCTTGCTGATCGGGAAAAAAGGGATTTCACCCCGGGCTCAATTCCGCTTGTCACCCGTCTTGCTTCCCGCCATTCTCCACCGCTCTTGATGAAACATGTGATGCGATTGGGGATGATAGTCGGCGGTATGTTGCTGCTGACGATTTCGCTGTTGCGTGACCCGGTGCCCGAAGCATGGACCGGCTATTCGCTGCCGGGTACGATTGCTGTTTGTTTGGCATTGCTGGGCGCATTCCTGCCGATCCTTGCTCCCGCAAGACAGCAGGCGGGAGTCTGGTTATTCCAATCGCCGTCCTGGTTGTTCCGGCTTGTTCTGTTCGCCACGGGAACCGGGCTGGCGCTGCTGATCGCCTCGGAGGTGTTCGACCGTGTGCCCCGTATCGATGACGGAATTTCCTCGATATTTCAGGCCCGTATTTTCCTCGACGGCAAATTACTGCTTCACCCGCATCCCCTTTGGTTTTTCTTTGAACAACATTGCGTGATCGGGGGCAGGGCCCAGGTGGGAGCCTGGTGCAGCATGTACCCGCCGGCGTGGCCGTTGCTGCTGGTACCGGGGGTGGCGCTGGGTATTCCCTGGGCGGTGAACCCGATATTCCACGGTCTGTTGTGCCTGATGACATCGGTGCTGGGTGAAGAGGTATATGACCGTCGCACCGGCCGGATCGCCGGTCTGCTGGCGGTCACATCGCCCCTGTTGACGGTGATCGGAGCCGATGTGTTGTCCCACACCGTGACCGCTCTCGGATTGGTCATCTGCGCGTGGGCGGTGTTGCGGCTTCTGTCCGGCCGGTCGCACTGGTACGGCCTGGCGGCCGGAGCGGGGTGGGGGCTCGCCCTTCTCTCCCGACCCCTGACGTCGGTCATTGTCGGTGCGGTGATCGGGCTGGCGGTGCTCGTGCGTTGGCGATCCGCGCTTCGTGCCTGGCGCGGGGTATTGCTTGCGGCCGTATTCGCCGTCTGGTCCATCTGCATGCTCGCAGCCTGGCAGCAGATTCAAACCGGCGACTGGCGGACACCGGGCCATGTTGTCGGTATGGGCCGTACCGGGAAGATGGGATTCATACGGTTTGATGAGAGCCGGATCCATACCCCCGCCGACGGCTGGGACTTCACGGTCAAGCGGCTACGGAACATCAATCATCATCTGGCCGGCTGGCCGATCCCGTTTTTCCTTCTCATCCTCTGGCCGTTCCTCACCGGGAGGGCGAAGCTGCGGGAGCTGTTGCTGTTGTTGCCGGTGATGGGTCTTCTCGCGGTGTATGCCACCTTCTGGTACTACGAACGGTACTACCCGTCCCGCTATCTCTCGGAGGGGATGCCCATGTTGCTTCTGCTGGCAGCGGGTGCGTTGGCCGGAACGGCGGGAAGGCCGATGCCGCGGGCGGTGTCAAAGGCGCTGCTCTTCACGGGTATTGCCTTCATGTCCGCGGCCGGCGCCCCACAGTTGCTTGGATGGTTCCACCAGCATTACGGCGATGTTGAAGCCAATCTA
>JAUIHQ010000244.1 GCA_030432155.1 bacterium
ATGCGCGAACCGACGTTTGAAAGGAGACGACCACGATGAAGACAATGATAACAGCCCTCTGCGCAACCCTGCTCACCCTCTCGGCCTACGGAGGATCCCACGTGACCAAGGCTGTGGCGGTTCTTCATGCCACGGAAGGAAACGATGTTGAAGGAACGGTGACGTTCAAAGCGGTTGAAGGCGGGGTGAAAGTTATCGCCGATGTGAAAGGTCTCACCCCGGGCAAACACGGTTTTCATGTCCATCAATACGGCGATTGCAGCAAGGCGGACGGAACGTCGGCGGGCGGGCATTTCAATCCGGAAGACCACCAGCATGCGGGCCCGATGGATGACATGCGGCATGTCGGTGATCTCGGCAACCTGGAGGCAGACGAAAACGGCATGGCCCGCTACGAACGCGTCGATTCGGTTCTCGCGTTGAACGGGCCCCACTCGATCATCGGCCGCGGCCTGATTGTTCATGCCGGGGAAGACGACCTGACGTCCCAGCCCACCGGTGCGGCGGGCGCACGCGTTGCCTGCGGCGTCATCGGTGTCGCCGAGACGGGGATGAAAAAAGACGAGGGGCATAACGGGCACATGAAGCACTGATTGATGCCCGTACCGCCGTCCGCCATCGATCTGCGCGGTGAAGGCACCGCGCCTCCATCCATTGACAGCGTTGACGGCCGGCACGTGGGCATGTAACCGCGCCGATCATGGTTGGTGTCGGATGGTCGCGGGGTTCTGCATGTCTGTTATGACCGTACGTATGGCGTCCGGTGCTATCGCCGGCGATCCATCGGATCTCGGTTCCTTTCAATGGCGACAAAAGGGAAATGGACAGGCCTCAGGATCCCAGCAGGTGATCGATGCAGGCCGCGGGCGTAGTGAGGAACGCGACCTGTGCCCGGTCATCCGCAGAAAGAAATTCATCGGTAACCATCCGGTCGAACTGCCGCTTCAAGTCATCATAGAAACCATGGATATCGAGAAAACCGCAGCGCTTGCGGTGATACCCGATCCGGCCCCACGAAATCACCTCGAAGATTTCCTCCATCGTCCCCACCCCGCCGGGTAACGCGAGAAAAGCATCCGATTCGTTCATCATGATCTGTTTTCGTTCGTGCATGGTATCGACAATGCGAAGCTCGGTAATACCGTGATGGGCAATTTCCATTTCGACCAGGCGCTTCGGCATGACGCCGAATACGATGCCGCCGCCCTGCAGCGCGGCCTCGGCAACATAACCCATCATCCCGACATTGCCGCCGCCATACACCAACCGGATCCCCCGTTCCGCCAGCAGGCGACCGAGCTCCCGGGCCGCATCCCGGTATACCGGCGCCATGTATCTTCGCGCACCACAGAACACACCCAGCGATTTCATCCGGACTCCTTTCCCCGCAGTTGCCGCCATGCAGCCTCATATTCTTCGGCGTTGTTCACATTGTCGAGGGCATGCGGATCCTTCAATGCAAGAAGCGGTATGCCGGACCGGATCAGGAATTTTCGCGGGCAGGTTTTTCCATCGGCGACGAAGGCCTTCAGCCGGTCCGCCGCCGCGGGTTCATAGATCGCACACAGGGGTTCGGGGAGGCCGTCGGACGAGCTGCGGTAGGCGGTCGCGATGCAGGCCGGATCACGACGGTCGATAAGGTCTTGCAGGGTATCCGCGGTCAGCCAGGGGAGATCGCAGGCAACAACCAGCCAGGCCGCCTCCGGTCGTGTATCCATCGCGGAGAGAATACCTCCCGATGGACCCTTGCCCTCCCACGCGGGCAGATCCTCGATGCGTGGGAGGGAGGGAAAACGCCCCGGCCACTGACCGGGACGGCAGGAAAGATGAGCCGAAACGACCAACGGGGAAAGGAGTTCCTGTACAGTCTCGATCTGGGTCCGGCCGTGATACGACAGCAGCGCCTTATCTCTTCCCATGCGTCTGCTCTCACCACCGCCAAGGATCAAACCATGAAGTTCCGGAATATGCATGACCGGACATCCATCCTTCGCGGAATTCCCTCGCTTACCCGCGCTTGATCAGTTCTTCGGCAATCTGGATCGTATTCAGGGCGGCGCCCTTCCAGATATTGTCGCCGGAGACAAACATCGCGAGGCCGTTGTCGAGGGCGGGGTCCTTGCGGATACGGCCGACCGACACATCCTCCCGGCCCGACGTCTCGATCGGAGTCGGGAAGTGGCCATGGGCAAGGTCATCCACAACCTTCACGCCCGGGGCCTTGCTGAGAATATCCCGCGCTTCTTCGGGAGACATCGGTTCCTTGAATTCCGCATTGATCGAAACACTATGGCTGTTGAAGACCGGCACCCGCACACAGGTCGAGCAGATCCGGATGCTGTCGTCGCCCAGGATCTTGTGGGTCTCACGCTGCATCTTGATTTCCTCGCTGGGGAAACCGGGCTCCTTCTCGCTGCCGATTTGCGGTATCAGGTTGAACGCAATCTGCTTGGGATACACTTCATTGACCAGCGGCTGGCCGGCCACCCAGGCCCGGATCTGATCTTCAAGCTCCACCACGGCCGCACTTCCGGTACCGGAAACGGCCTGGTAGGTGCTGGCAATGACCCGCCGCAGCCCGGCCTTTTTATGCAGGGCGGCCAGGGGCATCAGCGCGATGATCGTGCTGCAGTTCGGGCTGGCGATAAAGCCGGGATGGTTATCGAGCGCTTCGGGGTTTATCTCCGGAATGACCAGCGGAACCCGGTCATCCATGCGGAAATCGTCGCCGTTGTCAATCACGATGCAACCGCGTTTCACCGCTTCCCAGCCGAGGGTCTGCGATGCGCCCTTCGAGCCTTCGGTCCCGGCAAAAAACGCGATATCCATGCCCTCAAAGGCATCCGGTTCCGCCACCTTCACCTGGTACGGTTCGCCGTCGATTTCCTCCACCCGCTCACTGCGGGCGAGGATGGTCAATGACTTCACCGGAAATTTCCGCTTCTTCAACAGGCGGATCATTTCCGCGCCGACAGCGCCGATTCCCACGACACAAACATTATATTCCTTGCTCATCGTCCGTCTCTCATCTTCCGGGCCCGTACCACCGGCCCCCACCGGAACGCGTCTACACGTTTCCGGGCATCACAAAAATTCAGGTTTCAGGTTTCAGGTCTCAGGTTTCTCAAAGCCCTTCCGCCACGAGGTCGCCGACTTCCGTCGTGCTGTACCCCATGCGGCCGGCGCCGAGATCCTTGATCTTGTTCGCGGTCACGTTCATGACCGAGGCTTCAATCGCTTTGGCTGCTTTCTCCTCGCCCAGGGTATCCAGCATCATCTGACCCGCGCAGATGGCGGCCAGCGGATTGATCACGTTCTTGCCGGTATACTTGGGTGCGGAACCGCCGATCGGCTCGAACATGCTGACCCCTTCGGGGTTGATGTTGCCGCCGGCCGCGATGCCCATGCCGCCCTGGGTCATGGCCCCGAGGTCGGTGATGATATCGCCGAACATGTTGCCGGTCACAATCACGTCGAACCATTCCGGGTTTTTGATCATCCACATGCAGGTTGCATCCACATGATAATAATCGCGGCGGATATCGCTGTATTCCTTCTCGCCCATTTCATGGAATGCGCGATCCCACAGGTCATAGACGAACGTCAACACGTTCGTTTTGCCGCACAGGGCGAGGGTTTTCTTCTTGTTCCGCTTTTTCGTGTATTCGAACGCATATTTCAGACAGCGGTCGACCTGGAAACGGGTATACATGCTGGTCTGGATCGCGGTTTCGTTCGGGGTGCCCTTGAGCGTGAAGCCGCCGGCGCCGGAATAGAGGTCGCCGGTGTTTTCGCGAACCACCACGTAGTCGATGTGTTCGGGTCCCTTGTCCTTGAGCGGACAGGCCACGCCGGGGAACAGCTTGACCGGACGAAGGTTGATGTACTGATCGAGTTCAAACCGCAGACGGAGCAGAATCCCCTTCTCGAGGATGCCCGGCTTCACATCCGGGTGGCCGATGGCGCCAAGGTAGATCGCATCAAACTTCCGGAGCTCCTCCGAAGCATTCTCGGGAAGAACCTCCCCGGTCTTCAGGTAGCGCTCGCCGCCATAGTCAAAATCCTCGAAGTTGAGCTTGAATCCGAATTTATCCGCGGCCGCGCCGAGAACCTTCACGCCTTCACGGGCCACTTCCGGGCCGGTTCCGTCTCCGCCGATCACTGCAATATTATACGATTTGGTCATAGGTGCCTCATTTCAATCGATTTCCAACGATTGGAAAAACGGATCCGCCGGAATTCCAAGGATTGGAAACCGAGGACTATACGGAGGACCGTCCGCAGGTTCAAGCATGGATGAGCGGCGGAACGTGGCGACCCCAACGGGAGTCGAACCCGTGTTGCCAGGATGAAAACCTGGAGTCCTAGGCCACTAGACGATGGGGTCGTCTTCGTGAAAGAAGGTGCAATGTACCAGAATGTTTCGGGCTGACAACAAAGAAAAACCGGCAGGGGGGGGATCCAGCCTGATCCTTATCGATGTCTCGGCGCTCAAGAGACTGAGCGCCCTACCTCGTTCAACCCTGCTCCATTCCTTTCTCAGACCCGGTTGTTCAATGTTGCCACCCCGTTTCGTCATTGGAATTTAGGATTTGGAATTTCCCCATGGGGTCCGGAGTCCGCCATTCAGACATTCGGCATTCAGAAATTCAGAAATCTTGGAAGTTCGATGTTCGGTGTTGGATGTTGGATGTTCGACGTCCGATATTCCCCCCCGTCACAACTCGTCCGGCGATCCGTGCTTTGAACACGATACCCAGGCATCGAGGGCGCCCAGCGTGTACCGGCCTCCGGAAGGGCATTCGGGAATCGCGGGCAGATAGATCGGGGCCAGGTCGTCAAACCCGGCGGGCGGCGCGCCTTCGTGGTCGAGGCCGTATTGCTCCTTGGCCGACTGGAGCAGATACATCCGGTCGATACAACGCGTCTCGCGGTTCTGGCGGACGCGCCGGACCAGCAACCCCGCGAGCAAAATCAGTGCGATGACAACAATCAGGGTTACCTTGAAGCCGCTGTCGATCCTCATGGTTCAGTCGATCGGTTCCGGCAGTTTCCGGTACAGGGTGGCCAGACTTACCTTCAGGATGCTCGCCGCTTTGTCCTTGTCGTTCCCCGCGGCATCCAGGACATGCTTGATATACTCAATTTCCTTGGCCCGCAGGTAGGCTTTCAACGATTTTCCGTCCAGGTCCTGATCGAACGAAACCGTACTTCCCGACGCGGAGGGCTTGAACTTGGCGATACGCGCCGGCAACTCCTCCAGGGTAATACGGCCGGTGGTATTAAAGGTCAGAGCATGGCGAACCGCGTTTTCCAGCTCCCGAACATTCCCCTTCCATTCATACTGTTCCAGGGCGATCTGCGCCTCGGATTCGATATCCGGCAACTGTTCCCCGGCCCCCAGCTCTTTCCGCATCAGGTATTGGATCAACGGCATCACATCTTCGGGACGGGTCCGCAGCGGGGGAATTTCAATGGGAATCACGCTCAATCGGTAGAACAGGTCCTCGCGGAAGGTCCCGGCCTTGACCTCCTCCCGCAGGTCCTTGGTCGTCGTGCACACGACCCGGCAGTCCAGCGGCAGCTCGCGGTCGGAGCCCACGGGCTTCACGCTCTTGGCCTCGAGCACGCGCAGGAGCTTGGTCTGCAGGCGCTCGGGGCAGGCGGAGACCTCGCTCAGGACCAGGGTCCCGCGGCCCGCGCGCTGGAACAGGCCCGTGCGCGAGGGCAGCTCCGGGCGC
>JAUIHQ010000245.1 GCA_030432155.1 bacterium
GTGACTACGACTTCGGGTATTCCGAGAACCTGCTGGCGGTGATCGAATCAGCGGAAGCGCCTGCCTTCAAGAAAGGGGCGGAGGCCAAAACCATGTGGAACAGCTACACGGTTCCATGGCCTCGTGAGCTGCAATTGTACTTCTGGCAGTACCCGCATTGCTGGATCGATTTCCGGGACCGGGTGGACGAACGGGGATACAATCATGTGGATGTCGCTCGGGACAGCATTCTCTATCAGCGGCAACGAGCCATCGATCTCCATCAGGCCGATTCCGCGACGTATGACGGCATCGGCTCGAATGCCTGGGGATGGAGTGCGGCCGGCACATCAGAAGGGTATCGACAAATGGCGCCATGGTCCCTGACCCTCGACGGCACGGTGTTCGATACCGAGCGGGCCAGCGACAGCGGTTCGATCAGTCCGGTCTGCCTGCCGCCATCGGTCATCTATGCCCCATCGGAAACCGTCGCCGCGCTCAAACACCTGTTCGAGGAGTATTACATCAACGGGTGGAACCCGGCGGCGGGGGAAAAGCCTCTCTGGAGCGATGTCTACGGCCTTCTCAATTGCCTCAATCCCGGGCGTCCGTGGAATACCTCGGCATCCAATCACTACCATGACATCAACGCCGCCATCGATCACGGGCCGAATGTGCTGTTGCTCGAAAATCATAAACTCGGAACCACCTGGCGGTATTTCATGCAGCACCCGTCCATCGTGCAGGGCATGAATTCGGTGGGGTTCGGACCAGCGTCTTCCATAACCTCCGCGGTCTTTTCCGGCGGAATCAACGAATTCGGCGGGGATCTTGGCCACTGGCAGAATGGTCCGGTTACCTCCGGTGCGTATTATGTCGATGTGGCCGATGATGGCGAATGGGTCGGCGGCAAGGCGGTTCGGATCGAAACCGACGGCGCGGATGCCGGCGGGTGGATCGATCTCGGGAACCGCGATCAGCGCGGGCGGGCGATGCTGTCGTTTGCCTGCCGCCGGGTTGCCGGGGATCCCGAGGTGCTGATCGGTTTGAAGGACGCTGATGGGCGGGAGAATCGGGTCCTTTTACATGACTATACCGGTTCGCCGATTCCGACCAACTGGACCCGGGTGTCCATTCCGGTTGAACGGTTTGCACTGACCGGGGTGTTGTCCAACGATACCTGGCTGGGCCGGCTTTCTCTGTTGTCCTTTGGCTTCACCAATACCGGCGGAGGCGCGATCGAAGTGGACGGCGTCCGGTTCGGCGACGATATCGTTCCGCCCCCGGCGCCGGACGACGGGTTCGGCGCAGCGTCGGCATGGAGCCATGTCCTCGTGACCTGGCGGACCCCCGCAGACCTGCCCCGGGATGCCTCGGGGTACCGGATCTGGCGCCGGTACGATTCAACCTCGGGTTTTGCCGCGGCCAATACCCTTCTTGTCCCGGTCCACCGGAATCAATACCGAGATGAGGGCGTGATCGCTGCACCGGGAGATGAGGTGCATGTCGCTCTTCAGCTTCTCGACAATGCTCGGGAACCAAACGGCTCGCTTTTCACACCGGCTCGTGTGGTCATCTTGGGTCAGCATGATCTCGATTTCGGAAACGGTATGAATCCCAATGCCTTTGGCGGAACGGCGGATGGATATTTCGGCCCGCCGGCCGACGAGTCGTTCGGGTTCGTGGAAACGTCCCTGCCCGGCGGAGGCACCGGATGGGTCCGGCGGTCGATGGTTACGCTGACCAATACCGGACACTTCATCGATCTGAACGGCGCGGACGTCGGGGCCGGTATGGCGCTGACACTGTCGGTTCGCGCGGACCGGGACGGGCCGGGATTGTCGATCGGGTTGAAGGATACCCATGGTACGGAGCGAAGCCTGGATACGAGCCTGTATCGTTCATCCCCATCCGTCGGGACGAATTGGCAGGCCGTAACCATTCCTCTCACCGACTTTGAGGGCGTTGATATCCGGAATCTCGCATTCCTGACCCTGACGCATGCGGAAACCGGGCACATGGATATTGCCAACGTGGCGTTTCATCCCGGCCAACGCGCGGCATGGGTCGGGTCGCACGGTCGTGAGTGCGAGTCCTACGATGTTCAGCAGAGCAGCTACGGTATCGACATCAAGCCCGGCGCTTCCGGCGGCCAGGTTCTCGGCAGTGCGTGGGGAGCCGAATCCAATTCGATTGCGATATACAGCAATGTGACGGTCAGCGCCGCGATGACATCCGCCTGGTTTCATCTCTGGTATGCCACGCCGCTTGATCCGGGCTGCCGGTTGGAAGTGCTGGTTGATGGAAACGTTCTCGCGCGTCCGGTATGCGCTCCGACGGCAGGGTGGGGGGAATCGCCGCATCACTTCGGTCGGGTGTCATCATGCCTCGGTCCGTTGGATGCCGGCGATTACACGGTCACGATTCGAACAATCGGCACGAATCCGGCGGTGAATCTCGATGCGTTTGCGCTGACCGATGAACCTCCTTTTGCACCGGGTGCGGATTCAGACGGTGACGGGCGCAGCGATCGGGAAGAAAAGGTCGCCGGGACGTCGGCGGAGCTGGTCGATACCGATGGCGACGGCGTGTCCGACGGAGCGGAGACCGAGGCCGGTGTGCGTGGATATGTGACGGATCCTTTACTCGCCGATACCGATGGCGACGGTGTCATGGATGGCGGCGAGGCAGTCGCCGGAACCGATCCCAATGATCCGGGAAGTCACCTAGCAACAGGTTTCGCGCCGGCGGCTCCGTCGACCACACGCCTTGTATGGCCGATCGTCACCGGGAGATTGTACCGGGTCCTGCATGCGTCCGACATGGCATCCCCCTTCGTACCGGTAGCCGACCCCGGGAGTGTGGTCCTGACCAACGGTGAAGGCCGGTATGCGCCGGATGTCACAGGGCCCCAGGGATATTTCCAGATCGACGTTGCGACGGAATAAAGAATCTTATCGAGCCCAGCGGTCATCCCGGAGGAAAGGATTATGCCGTCGTTCCTCGCCGATGGTGGTTTCCAGTCCATGTCCGGGATACACAAGAGTCTCGTCGGGAAGCTGCATCAATGTCTGCAGCGAATTCCACAGGGCTCGGGGTTCGGCGAACGGCAAATCGGAACGGCCGATCGAACCTCGGAAAAGGGTGTCGCCGCCGATCAGAATGCCTTCGCGCTCGATATGGAAACACACGCCTCCCGGCGAGTGACCCGGGGTCTCGATCACGCGGTACGTGATCCCGGCATCGGTCCAGGTCTGGCCTTCCTCGAGATCCCGGTCGATGGAAGGCGGTGGCCGGGGGGCATCATAGTACGGAGGCATCGCCGCCGCCGGGGTGAAGGCCCAGTCACGATCGCCTTTGTGCATCGCCACCGGCGCCGGAAAAACGGAGGCGACGTCGGCGAGGGCATGCACATGATCCACATGGCCATGGGTGAGGAGGTAGAGACCGGGAACATATCCGGTATCACGGATCGCCTCGATGATCACGTCGGGTTCGCCGCCGGGATCGACCACGATCAGCTCCGCCGCATCATCTCCCCGCAGGAGATAGCAATTGGAGGCAAACGGTCCGATGGTGAGGCACTGAAGATCCACAAGCCGGACGAGCGATCAAAAGAGCGTGTAGATGAACGGAGCCACGCTGGATCCGGTCACGATGAACACCGTCAGAAGCAGGAGCACCAGCACGATGGGGATGATCCACCATGCTTTGTTCTGCCATGCGAATTCAAAAAACTCGCCGAGCAACCGGCCGATATAGCGTAGAGTTCTCATAGAGGTTCAATTTACGTTTGCGAAAGTGTATAGGTTGCGGTAGGTACGGCAAGACGAAATTTCAGCCGATTTCAACCGTTCTACGGGAGAAAATGCATGGAACCCTTTATAACCAGGTTGACCGAATCGACGTTTCTCGGGAATGAATTATGGCGCTTCGCCGTATTCTTTGTCGTGCTGGTCCTTGTACAGGTCAGCGGCAAAGTTGCAAGGATCCTGCTGCAACGGTCGGAAAATCGGTTGCGCAAGGGCGGGCGAAAGATCATGGCGGTGGCCCTCGAGTCCGTCGGACGCAGCATCTTCCTGATCGCGTTGACCATCGGCATCAAGATTGGCCTGACCTTCCTGTCCTTCGGGGAAACGGTGCAGGATGCGGTACAGACTGCCGTGTCAGTTCTGCTCTCTCTGTCCATCGGTGTGCTGTTGTATTTCCTTTGCGATGTCGTGGTTACATGGCTGTCGGAATTCACCGAGCGTACCGAGAGCAAAATGGATGACATGCTGGTGCCGGTGATGCGGACCAGTCTGCGGATCACCGTGGTCGTTCTTATTGTGCTTCAGATCGCCCAGATTCTGACCGATAAACCTCTGACCTCGATCATCGCCGGCCTGGGGGTCGGCGGTCTCGCGGTTGCGCTGGCCCTCCAGGACACATTCAAACACTTCTTCGGCTCGCTGGTCTTGTTCGCCGACAAACCATTCCAGATCGGGGAGCGTATCGTCATCGACGGATTCGACGGGCCGGTGGAACAGCTCGGTTTTCGGTCGACCCGGATTCGCACGCTGGAAGGCCACCTTGTCACCATTCCCAATGGCGAGCTTGCCAACAAGACCATCCACAACATCGGCCGCCGGCCCTACATCCGCCGTACGCTCAACATCGGGGTGACCTATGACACGCCGCCGGACAAGCTGCAGAAAGCGGTGGATATCCTCAAGGAGCTGCTCGACAACCATGAAGGGATGGAGGACGAATTTCCGCCGCGTGTGTTTTTCAGTGAATTCAATTCCGCGTCCCTGAACATCATCGCCATCTATTGGTACCATCCCCCGGAATACTGGGAGTACATGGCCTTCTCGGAGAAGCTCAACATGGAAATCCTGCGCCGATTCAACGATGAGGGCATCAGCTTTGCCTTCCCGACCCAGACCATGTACCTGGTCAGCGATCCTGACCGGCCGTTGGAGGCGTCGGTGCGGTTGCAGGGCGGCGAGCCCGGTATAGGGTAACATCGTTATGGATTCACCGGATGAGCAGGTCGAGCAGGGGATGCCGGAACGGATCGATGCCGTGCGGTCGCGGATCCATGCCGCCGCGGACCGGGCAGGTCGTGACCCGGATACCGTCAACCTGATCGCGGTATCGAAAACCAAACCGCCGGATGCGGTACGAGAGGCGTCGGAATGCGGGTTGCGAATCTTCGGCGAAAACAAGGTCCAGGAAGCGATGGCCAAGATCCCGGAGTCGCCCGGGCACCTTTCCTGGCACCTGATCGGCCACTTGCAGCGAAACAAGGCTGCGGCTGCGGTCCAGTTGTTCGATATGATACATTCGGTCGATTCACTGCGCTTGCTGGAGACGCTGAACCGGCTTTGCGACGAAGCGGGCAAGACCATGCCGATTTTTCTCGAGGTGAATGTGGCGGGTGAGGGGTCCAAGTACGGATTCAAGCCGGACGAATTGCCGACCTTGCTGCCGGACCTTCCGGGCTATACCCGGCTGGAATGCCGAGGTTTGATGGCGATCCCGCCCTACACACCGGAACCGGAACAGGCCCGGGCCTATTTCCGCCGCTTGCGCGAATGGCGTGATCGCTGGCAGGATGATACCGGGATCCCCCTTTCCGAGCTGTCGATGGGTATGTCAGGGGATTTTGAGGTGGCGATTGAGGAAGGCGCGGACTGGGTACGGGTCGGGACCGCGATTTTCGGGGAGCGAACAAAGCGATGAGTGGACGATTCAAATTCCGGATGGCCTGTATCG
>JAUIHQ010000246.1 GCA_030432155.1 bacterium
CGGGGTGACGGTCACGGTGAAGTTGCCGGGCGGAAGGCCCTGGAAGAGATACTTGCCGTTGCTGTCGGTGGTGTCGCAGATCACGGACGGGTTCGGCGAGCCGCCGAGGTCGGCGCCGTCCAAGCTGGTGAGGCAGACTTCGACTCCGGGCAAACCGTCTTCACCCGGATCTTGGACGCCATCACCGTCGAGGTCGTTCCAAATCCGATCTCCGATGCCACCCACGAGGGCGGAAACCGGCAGGATCGTGTAGCCGGCGTCGATGCAAGGATTGCTGGCGGTCTGGTCGCCGTCTTCGCCCCAGGCGACGGCGACCGGGCCGGTCGCTCGGATGATCGCGCCCGAGTTGTTGTTGTCTCCGGTGTCGCGGAATCGGCCACTCTCGAATCGGTCCAGAACCTGCGACTGGTCGGCGATCCCGTCGCCGTCGTAGTCGACGGTGACGGTCGTGTTGTCCTGGGCGGGCGTCACCCAGAACGGCGAGCAGTTGCGCGAGTAGTCGGTCGAGCCGGGTGCCCAAGCGACGTAGTACTCGTCCGTTAGCAGGTACGCCGGCACGAGGGTCCAGCCCCAATCGAAGTCGGCGCAGTCGGTATCGGCGGCGCCGAAGGCGTAGAAGGCGGAGTTCGATTCGACGTAGACGCCGGAGTTGCTCGGTACGTAGTGACCTGCGCCGTTCGAGTAGCGCCGCACGCTGTTGGCCGGAACATTGAACGAACCGGACCCGCTCGTGTCTTCCCACTGAATCGTGATCGACGAGGGCTCGGCGTTGTAGATGTACACGTCGGCGCGCACCGAGCCGCTGCAGCCGCCGGTCACGCGGTTGTTGTCGGGAAGGTCGGCCACGGGGCTGTAGTAGCTGGTGGCCCACAGGTCGCGCGGCAGCAAGCTGAACATGCGCATCTCGGACGAGTTGCCGCTCCACGGGTTGCCGGCGAGGACCTGCACTTGAATGGGGTTACTGCCGGTTACCGTTGTGCCGGAGTCGATGTGGTACAGCTGCGTGACTTCGCCGGCAGCGAGCGTGACGGAAACGTCGGGCGACGCACCGGTGCCGGGATCGTCGATCTGCACGAGGGTTCCGTCTTCGGTGGCCTGAACGATCACGTAGGTGTCGCCGAAGTCGCCGCCCAGATCCTCGCCGACCGGTACCACATACGAGTGGTTGAATGCCGAGCTGGGATAGACCTCCCAGGCGTCGGCGTACACGGTGCCGATCGACTGCGGCCAGAAGGCTCGCGTCACGGTGATGGCGCCGCCGGTGGCAAGGATGCGGTCGCGGCCATCGTAGGCGCACGTGCCGCCATTGCAGCTAAGCGCGGCGGAACGGGGCAACGGGATGGCGCTGTCTTCGAGGACGATGTCGTCGCCTTCGTCGAGAAAGAAGATTTCGTCGCACGTGCCGGGGTCGCTGGTGTCGCCGTCGTAGCCGTCTTCCCAGTGGTCATAATACACGACGGTGTTGGTAACACCGGCCACGATGGAGATCGTGCTCCGCAATTGGGGGCCGATGTTGCCGCCGAAGTCATCGATCGTATTCAGCGCAAGGTGAACCTCTGCTTCGTCAAACGGGACGAAATAGGTCTGTACAATGGTCTGCGACATCGAGGGTGCAGCACACGCCAGCAGGATCGCGGCGATCCAACTGCAACGGGAAATGCCCGGCATGGCCCTTGTTCGTTGTGATTGCATCTCGATTGTAAACCCCTTATTCCACACTGATTTCCGATACCCGGATCCGGTAGAAGCATAGCGGTTCCCCGGCGGTCGTTTCAATCAGGAGTTCCTGCTCGTTCCCGTCGCCGGTGCGGCTTTCAATGACCTCGTAGGTCCCATTCCCGAGTACACATTTTTCGACCGAATAGATGCGGTTCGGGATGGTGTCCCAGACAAGAATCATGTCGCCGTTGGCCGGCTCCAGACGGGACACCGCGAAGTGGGAATCCGCATCGGTCAGGTCTGTTCCCGCCAGCACTTCATCGGCGTCGGTCAGGCTGTCGCCATCGGAATCGATCGCATCGGGATTCGATCCATAGCTTTTTTCCCAGGAATTGATGACCCCGTCTTCATCATTGTCGATGGTGTCCAGCGGTTGCATGCCCGACGTGAACTGGGCGAAGAACCGGTCGTTCTGGGTGGAGCTGACGATGAAGATCTGCGAATCGGCGTAGAACGAAGCTGCCGCGGCGGTCGGTGCATTGAATACCCGCACGAAAATGGGGGAGCCCCCTCCGGGACGGGGTGTAAGAATACACCCGAATTTCCCGGAGGAGGCGATGTTTGGGGACACTCCGGCGCCGATCCGCGTGGTCGCGATCACTGTGGTGCGGGCATCGGGCGTTCCGTCGGCGGACGGGGGATAAATGTTGCCGTCGGCAGAAAGGAGAACCTGAACCAGATCGCCTTCCACGACCGGGATGCCGAAGAAGTCCGCATCCGGGTCAGTACCGGTCACCGTAACGCCAAACTCGTCCTTAATAGGGGTTGCAGCCGCAACCACCTGGGAAATCATGGGGGGGGCAGCGCTTTCGCTGACCGAAACGCCGGTCAACAAGGCAAGCATGGCCACCACACTATATTGTTTGTACCCCAACATCGTCACACGTCTCACTTCCGGGTAAGGGTAAAAGCACAATGCGGGCCAAGATTCGGCCAAATCCTCCGGGAAAAGCCCTAAACGCCAGGTAAGCGCTTACAGATTTGGATTGTATTCGGCGGACCCTGATAAACCGGTGCGGTTCAAGCGTTTCGATTTTGGGCGTTGAATCGCAGGCCTGGGAAAAGCTAGCTTTCGCAAAATTGATTCTTTGTCGTGGCGCTTTCTCAAGGTCGGAGCAGATATCAGCCGGAACACCCTTTCAAATCGATGGTTCCGGAAATGCACAGGCGTGAAGACTCAATCACCGATCGCTTCCATCACCGGATGGATTCGCAGGATGGAGGATACACGGCGGGATTCCCGACAGGGATGAATCGTGTTAGCAGATAAACGTTAGTGTGGCCGTCTATGCAGGGCGCGGCATGCTTCCAGCCGTTCCGGCCCCGCCGCAGCGTGGACTCGCTCCATCCACCCCGCCCCCGCCGCCGCCAAGCAGTCTATGAGCGGCATGGACGATGGTACCCCATACGTGGGGATGTTACCCTGTTCAATTTTGACCGGAGGGGTGTTCATTCGTGTTATCTGCCTGCGGCACAGCTATTTTTGATAAAATCCGCGTTTCCCCCGGCGCCAGGGTGAGTGCAATTCCGGCCTCTCCTGGTTCCACGACTTCTTCGCGCAGGAGATCTTTCCAAGCCATCTGCTCGGGAAACACTGTTACCACCGGTTCCCGACCCATATTCACCGCCGCGAGCACCTGCTCATTGTCGGACCCGCGATAGAAGACGGAAACGTTATCAGGAAGTGGACCGCGATAGAACTTGATGATATCACTTCGCAACGCGGGAAGCATACGCTTGGCATGGATCAATGTGCGGGCAGCATCGTATATCGTACGCCCGGCCGACGTTTCAAGCAGCTCCCAGTTCAGGGGATTGTCGCCGACAATCTTCGGCGTATCTTCTCCGAACTCCTGGCCGGCGTAAATCATGACCGGGCCGGGCGTCAGCAGGGGAAGAGCAAGGGCGGTGATCGCTCTACGGATGCGTTCATCCTCCTCATACCCCAGTCGTTTCAGATGATTCATGACCCGTTCCTCGTCGTGACTCTCAGTATAGGCCATGCACTGGGCAGGATGTTCGTATCCGAGACGAACGGGGTTCATGGTCTGCTCAAACCCCTCACGGTCAAGATGCCCGTGTTCGATCATATCCCGGATACGCCATCGGAAGGTGTCGTGCCAGGTCGTGTCCATCTCGGTTTCGCGAATGAGCGCCGGGTCGGATGGCATGTGCTCGGCAATCTGGTAGGCATCGGGGTCGATCTGCTTGGCGGCATACGCAAACCAGCCCGCGCCCCAATCGTTGTAACCGCTCCAGTCGGTGAACCGGGTGGCGTCATAGCGGAACCCGTCCACGCGGTACTCGGTCAACCAGTGTCGAAGCACGTCCGCGGCATATCGCTTGAACGCGGGGTTGGATTGCTCAAGGTCGGGAAAGCCCCAGTTATCGGCCTCCACCGGCTGGAAATAGGGACTTGTATCGATATCTTCCCCGTAGAGCGCGTAAAGGGGACCGTTGCTATCCATGTGGTTCAGGACGATATCGAGGATGAACGCCATCCCCCGCCGGCGGGTCTCGTCGATCAAACGCCGCAGCTCATCCGGTGTTCCGTACGTGGATTCCGGAGCGAAATGAGAGGCCGGATTGTATCCCCAACTGTGGTCGCCGGGAAACTCCTGCAGGGGCAGGGCCTGGATGGCATTGCAGCCGAGATCTCGGATGTAATCCAGTTTCTCGATCATACCGGTGAATCCTCCGCCTTCCTGCGTGTCATCGATATGAAACTCGTATATGACCAGGTTGGATAATTCGGGGCGGCGGTATTCGTCCGATGTCCATATATAGGGCTCCGTCGCGGTATGGAGAACGGCGTATGCGTTGGATGCGATCCACGTTTCCCGGCCCTCGTTGTCTTTCCATTCAAGATCCCCGGCATAGGGGTCGGCGATGTATCTGGCTCCATCAATACGGTATTGGTATCGATAGGACGCGTGGCCGGATAGATCACGGGTTATCGACCAGGTGCCGCAGGCGTCGGCCGTCATCGGTGCGATCAGGGGGTTTTCGGTATCACCGGGCCAGAGTACCAGCTCCACCGATGTCATGCCCGGTGCATGCAGGGCAAAGGTGTAGTCGGAATCACCGGATTTCGACGTTCCCAGGGTCACGGAAGGGTCGGGGCAGGGATCTGAGTGTGCCATCCCTGCCGCCATGATCATCCATCCCGCTGCCGCTATCCATGTCATCATCTTCTGGTCTCCTTCCATGAAGCCGGACGTCCCCGGCTGAATGCCCTGCATACCCTACCGCATTTTGCTTGCGGGGCAAGCCGGGTCGGTCGGCCGGGTGCGGGGGTGGACCAGGTCATGATCTTCAATCGGCTCGAGGTGGGTGGTTACATAAGCCGGCGGTTCGAAGGAAGCGCTGATGATGCGCTCAATCTCCGTTGCTTTCCGGTGGGCATCCCGGATCGACATGTCATCGGGAAACAGCAGGTGAACATCGAATCGCAGGTAGGCGCCCATGTTCCGGTTCTTGATTTTATGAAATTCAAATCCTTCGGCCCTGAATTCCCGGTTGAGTATATCCTCCACCTTCGCCACGGCAGCCGGATCGGCCTTGTCGAGCAATCCCCCGGCCGACTCCCAGACCAGGCGCCCGCCGGAGACCATGATGTTGATCGCGACCGCCACAGCGCAAATCGGGTCCCAGTAGTGCCACCCGGTAAACCACGAAAGGACCAGGCCGACAAGAACGCCGAGACTGGTATAGCTGTCGGTCAGGACGTGGCGCCCGTTGGCCTCGACAATGACCGACCCGCATTGCCTGCCTGTGCGAACCAGATACAGCCCCAGCCAGCCGTTCATCACCAGGACACATGCGGTAACCGCGGAACCGAGGCCGAAGTTCTGGACCGTCGGGCCGGTGAGCAGGTCACCCGTTGCTTCATAGAGGATATAA
>JAUIHQ010000247.1 GCA_030432155.1 bacterium
ACCTGTCCCTCCTGGTCGGGTGTGAAGTGACGCCGATTCTCGTTCCCGCCCGCGAAGTTCAGAAAGCCATCGACGCCTGTTACATGAGCCGGACTGACCGGGCCGGACAACCGGATGAGCCCGAATCTGTGGAGATTGAAACGGATCCGCGGCTTTCCGATACCAACGACCTGCTGCGAACCATCGATTCGGCGCCGGTATCCCAGCTTGTGAATTCGATTCTCCTCGACGCGGTGCGCAAGGGCGCGTCGGATGTCCACATCGAGCCTTTCGACCGACACCTCCGGATCCGGTTCCGAGTGGACGGATACCTGTATGACCAGCCCGCTCCGCCCAAGAGGTTGGAAGCGGCCCTGACATCCCGGCTCAAAGTCATGGGTCATCTCGACATCGCGGAACGAAGACTTCCCCAGGATGGCATGACCCGCGTACGAGTCGGCGAGAGTGAGATCGATATCCGTATTTCCACGGTACCGGTTGCCGAGGGGGAACGGGTCGTACTCCGGCTTCTCAACCAGGGGTCATCGCTGATGCCGCTCGAGGACTTGGGCATGCCGCAGGGCATGCTCCCGAGACTGCGGGAACAGATCCGGATGCCCCACGGCATGATTCTGGTGACCGGTCCGACCGGCAGCGGAAAGACCACGACCCTGTATTCGGTGCTGGGCGAGCTGGACACCGCCCATCAGAACATCATGACCATTGAAGATCCGATCGAATACCAGATGGCCGATATCGGTCAGATCCAGGTGAAGCCGAAGATCGGCCTCACCTTTGCCGGCGGGCTGCGGCATATTCTGCGACAGGATCCGGACATCATATTCGTCGGTGAGATCCGGGACCGGGAAACCGCGGATATTGCCGTGCGCTCCGCGCTCACCGGTCATCTCGTGCTTTCCACCCTGCACACGAATGATGCCCGGTCCGCGGTGGTTCGTATGCTCGACATGGGGATCGAACCCTATCTGCTCGCGTCAGCACTTCGCTGTTCCATGGGCCAGCGGTTGGTCCGGGTGCTTTGCCCGCACTGTGCCAGGCCATTGACCGCGGAGGAGGTATCAAGCCTGCCGGATGCCATGCAGTCACGGGCTCGGGAGGAGGGGTGGAAGACCCCGGCCGGATGCGAACAGTGCATGGGCGGATTTCGCGGGCGTACCGGGATCTATGAACTTCTGGAAATTTCCGATGGGGTTGAATCCCTGATCCGTGATCCGCACCGGGTCGCCGAGGCATTGAAGGAACATGAGGCGTCCATCGGCTTCCGGTCGATGTTTGACGACGGCCTGGACAAATGCCGTCAGGGAGTTACCAGTCCCGGTGAAGTCTTGAGGGTTGCCGGTGACCGCGGGTTGCACCGGACATGAGAACATTCGCCTACCAGGGCTTTGACGCCGTCGGCAAGACCTGCAAGGGCATGATTGA
Source organism: bacterium (assembly GCA_030432155.1). Classification (GTDB taxonomy): domain Bacteria; phylum Verrucomicrobiota; class Kiritimatiellia; order CAIVKH01; family CAIVKH01; genus JAUIHQ01. The sequence continues at coordinate 1,423 of JAUIHQ010000247.1, forward strand.
AGCGTCGGACCGGAAGGAAGCCCGGGAGAAACTTTCCGCCCGGGGGATCCTCGCTGAATCCGTGAGTCCAGCTTCGGATGCCGACCCGTCATCATCCCGCCGCATCAGCCGCGATGACCGGGCCACTCTGTATCGCGAGCTTGGTTCCCTGCTGAAAGCGGGCATGACGGTTACCGATGGACTCGACATGCTGATGCAGGCCCCGGGCCGCAACGCCGCTTCGCGGGTCATGGCCTCGGCACGGGACCGTGTTCGCGAGGGCGCCCCGGTTGCGGATGCTCTCAAGGACGGCGGACTGCCGATTGGCGAGTATGAGCAGGCGGTGCTGACGTCCGGTGAACGGGCAGGGGATCTGCCCGGTGTCTTGGAGAACCTCGCCGATTATCTGGACACCGAGAGCCAGGTCCGGCAACGCATCACCTCGGCGCTGCTCTACCCATGCCTGATCATCGGCCTTGCGCTGGTGATCGCGGCGGCGGTTCTCGGGTTTCTCGTCCCCCGCATCAGCCGGTTGCTGGTCGATTCGGGGATGGAGCTGCCGGTCCTGACCCGGATCCTGCTGGTATCCGGTCGTCTGTTCGTACCTGTTCTGCTGGTTATGCTCGCCGGTAGCGTGCTGGCGACATGGTGGCTGCGCCGGGTATGGCGTGAGAAAGAAATCACACGTGAGCGGGTGGAACAGGTTGTCATGGGATCGCCGCTGGCCGGTCGGCCGGTCCGCCTGATCGCCTGCGTCCGGTTCGCCGGTACCATGGCGATGCTGTTGAGGAGCGGAATGCCGCTTGTCGAAGCCATGGGGCTTGCCGGCGCCTCAAGCGGATTTCGCAGGCTGGAACGTCGTTGCCGGGAGGAAGCAGAAAAGATCCGGCACGGAAAATCCTTCTCGGATGCAGTTCAGTCCATCCCGTTGCTTGCCGAGGAGTTGCAGGGATGGGTACGGGCGGGGGAAGCGGGTGGCGACCTGCCGGGCATGCTCGCCCAAGCGGCGGAGAGGGGGAGGCGTCAGTGGATGGTGATGGTTGATCGGCGAACCAAACTGATCGAACCGGCCTTGCTGCTGATGGTCGGCCTGTTTGTTTTGCTTGTGGCGCTTGGCATTCTCCTTCCGATCCTGTCGCTCAATACGAACATCGGCTGATCGCTGCCGCCAGCCGGTTGTCCGGCGGTGATGCGCGCTCAGGCGGATGACCGAACCAGCGCGTAGAAGCGATCTTCATATTCGCCGAACAGCTTGTGCTTCTGGAGGAGGGCGGCCAGCTCCTGAATGCGGGATGCGTCCCGGGATGCGGTGCGGAACATGGCTTCAATCTCATGCCGTCGGCCCTGGGGGTCCTGCCGGAGCTGCCCGGCATGGGCGGCCACTGATTGCTGCACAAGTTCCACCATGAGTTTGAGCAGGCAGACTTCCCACGGTTCTTCCACGCCCCGGATGAGGGCCGTCATCGGCTGGTTCTTCTGTTCAAGGTCGGTCCGTATACGGTCGATCACATTGTCGATGTTGTCGGTCACGGTGTAGTCGTTGATCGCTTCCTTGCGTATCGTAAAACCGTATTTGAGAATGAGCAGGTCCTGCTCATGGCTGCGAAGCCAATTCATGTACTGCTCCGCCTGATCCTCGTTGAAGCCTTCCAGCAACGTATCGGTCAGCATTTGCGGGGTGATGATCTCGGGGCGGTAGGCATGAACGTTGCCCTCCCGGACCCGGATTTTGTTCACTTCATCCATCTGCTCGGCGGCAAGATGGTAACGAATCGACGTGGCGCCGAATGTTTCGAGCCTCTGCCGGGGGCGCAGTACGACGTCCGTATTGTTGACGGCATACCAGAAATCAAATGCATCATGTTCGGACATGGGAATCCACCATGGTGAGGATCGCGGGGCAGGATTGCAATGTTTATACGGGATTTCCCCACCCACCGCCGCCCGGGGTCCGGATGCGGATGACATCGCCGGTCTGGAGATGGAGTTCCGCCTTGCCCGGCAGTTTTGTTTTGCGGTTCTTCCGGATAAGCAGGTTTTCTCCCTCCCGGCCGGGTTCACCGCCCTGCAGGCCATAGGGCCGGGTCGTTCGCCGTTCCGTGACCAGGGTTCCATCGGCATCCGAAAGAACCCGGAGATCGCGTCGAATGCCGTGACCGCCGCGATGTTGTCCGCGTCCCCCGGTGCCGGTTGCGATGCCGTAGTGCTCGATGCGAAACGGGTAGGCGGCTTCTAACGCTTCCACGGGTGTGTTGAGGGTATTGGTCATATGGACCTGGACGGCATCCATGCCCGGCCGGTCGGGTCTCGCCCCCATTCCGCCGCCAGTGGTTTCGTAATAGGCGAAGGGACTGCGGCCATCCAGTCCTTTTCCTCCGAGGGTCAGGTTGTTCATCGTTCCCTGCGATGCCGCGGGGATGAGGTCAGGGCAGGCGGCGGCGAGCGCCCGGAATACGACATCAACAATCCGTTGGGACGTTTCAACATTGCCCCCGGATACTGCGGCCGGGAAAGAAGCATGCACAACGGAGCCGGCAGGGAGTTTGAGCGTGAGGGGACGGAAGCATCCCTGGTTCGCGGGAGGACGCGACAGGGTGCGGAACCGGGTGACCATCACACACAGGAAACAGTAATACACCGCGGCATGGGTGATGGCGGCGACCGCGTTTAACGTTCCCCGGGTTTGGGGCGAAGAACCGTCAAAATCAATCGTCGCGTTTCCGCCGCGGATGTGAATGACGACCTTGATCGGCAGCGGACCATGTCCCCTGCCGTCATCATCGAGCCGGTCTTCCGCTTCATATCGTCCGTCCGGGATGTCGTTCAGCACGGCGGTCATCATGGCCTCGCCGTAGGTGAGCAGGTCGCCCCCCGCGGTTACGGTTTCCCTGCGACCGTGGCGCCGGATCAGGTCGAGAAGGCGTTGTTCCCCGGCTGTATGGGCCGCAAGCTGCCCTCGCAGGTCACCGTCTCTTTCCTCCGGTGTCCGGACGTTCGCGTGAATAATGTCGAGAAGCGTTCGGTTGATCCGGCCCTGTTCCTGAAGAAGCATGGGGGGGATGCAAAGTCCCTCGCCATGAAGGTCGCCGGCCAGCGGAAACGAACCGGGCGTTCCGCCCCCGATGTCCGCGTGGTGTGCCCGGGTCGCGAGGTAGAACAACGGCCGGCCCGAACCATTGGGTCGAACAGGGGACACGGTCGTGATATCCGGCAGGTGTGTACCCCCGCGGTACGGATCGTTCAAGATCACCACATCACCCCGCCGCATCCCGGGAAAGGCCTTCATCGCCGCTTGAACCGACATCGGCATGGCGCCGAGATGGACGGGAATGTGGGCAGCCTGGGCGGCCAATTCTCCATCTGCGGTGAACACGGCGCAGGAGAAGTCCCTTCGTTCCTTGATATTGGGCGAATAGGCCGTACGGGCAAGGACCGTGCCCATCTCCTCGGCCACGCTCATAAATGCACTCTCAAACAGAGCAAGGCGTGCCGGGTCGGGTGTGCGGCGGCAGGTCATGATGTTACCTCAAGGCGCAGATGGCCCCACGGGTCGGTACGTGCTTTCCAGCCGCGGTGAATCCATGTTGTGGAAAACGATTCATGAACCAGCGCCGGTCCGGCACATTCATTTCCTCCTCGTAATGCATCGCGATTGACATGCAGAATGCCGTCGTTTGATGCTTCTACCGCATGGCCGATATCGCGGCCGCCCTTGCCGATCCGCCGGAGAACCGGCGGGGTCACCTTGCCGATCAACCGCACCCTCGCGGTGACCGCTTCCACCTCGCGATCATCCGCACGGTGACGATAGCGCTTCTCATGAAGATCGTGAAATCGGGAACAGGTAACCGACCAATCACCGGTAAACGGGACATTTAATTCATAGGATTGGCCGGCATACCGCATGTCCAATGACCGGACCACCTGAACATCCGACCCGCCATAGCCCTCCTGCTTCATCGCTTTCCGGCCATCCCGTTCCAGTGATGAACAGACACGATGGAGCTCCGAATCACGGATCGTCCGGCCGGAGCGGAGCAAGGTGCGGGCGTATTCTTTGACTACATCCGCGCTGATCGCACCCCAGCCGGAAAGGACCCCGGGGTGGCGGGGCACGAGGATGCGGGTGATGCCGAGACGTTCGGCCATGGCACAAATATGAAGACCTCCTGCACCGCCGAACGTGACCAAT
>JAUIHQ010000008.1 GCA_030432155.1 bacterium
GGTGCCGTTGGCATCGTCGTTGCCGACAATGGCAAACCCTTCCACGGACGGAAGGTCGGGATCGGTGATGGCATCACCGCCCACGCTGTCGATGATGACCTGTACGACCGTGCCGGGCGGGTTGAATACATCCTCAAACTGGTCGGTCAGGCGCATATCCCCGGTATTATCGATGACCGGGGCGTCATTCACCGGGGTAATGATGATGGTGGCGTCCGCCGAGGCCGCGCTGAAGGAATTGTTGCCGCCGTTGATGCTGGCATCCGCGCCGGTATCGCCCGGACTGCCGGTGTACTGGTCCCATGCGCGGAACGAAATGGTGTTGGTGCCGACATAGTCAAGGTCGGGGTTGAAACGGAGAAGGTCCGCGGCATCGAGCAGCAGGGCCGACCCCTCGAACACCGTCCCCACATTCTGGAACAGGGCTCCGCCGTTGGTAGAGTACTGCCAGTTGCCGCCGGTATTGTCGGCAAACGTGACCGCGATACCCTCGGGATCGCCGGGATCACTGTCGGTGATCGGATCGCCGCCGGCGCTGGCGATAATCGCGGCGACCGTCGTGCCGGGATTGACCGCGGCGTCCTCGTTGATCCCGACCACGGTGAAGGTGCCGGTATTGACCAGGACGGGGGCGTAATTCAATTCCTGGACGGTGATGGGTACCGTGCTGTTGGTGGTCAGCGTTCCCCCGGAACCCGTGTTGCCCTGATCGCTGGCGCTGATCGAAAGCACATCGCCGCCGAAATAGTTGGTAAAGGCAAGATACAGGAGGGAGTCGAGGGCGTTCCCGACGTTGGTCGAATTGCCGTCAAAGGAAATGGAGGAGGATCCATTGGCGCCGCTGGTGATGGCCAGCCCATTGGTGTTGCCCACCGTCAGGACACCGGATGTTACGGAAAGGGTGACGGAAAATTCAGCGCCCGGCGTCTCATCGATATCGATATCGGTAACGGCCCCACTGATCCCGGGATCCTGTTCGGTGTTCTCCACGACCGAGATCGAGGATGGAAGGTTCAGGTTGGGACGGTCGTTGACCGCGTTGATGGTAATCGCCCGGGTTGCATTGGACGACAAGGCGCCGCCGGAACCGGAGTTGCCAAGGTCGTTGGCGATGATGGTCAGGGTATCGCCGCCGTTCACGTTCAGACGCGGCAGGTAAATGACACCGGCCAGGGACGACGTCATGGATGAGTATGCGCCTTGGAAGATGACATTGGTGGTGACGAAAATGCCCCCGGTCGTGGTAAGGATCTCGCCGCCGGTGACGGTCAAGCCGTTGGTGGAGCCGAGGACGATGGCGCCGTTGGTTGCGCTGAGGGTGATCCGGAACTGATAACCCGCGGTCTCCGCCCGGTCGGGGTCGTCCACGGTGATCGGGAGGACGATCTGACCGTCTTCGTTCACCGAGGAGGTACCCGGCATGGAAATGGTCGGGCGGTCGTTGACCGGATTCAGATTGATGGTGACCGCCGCCGAGGCGCTCTTCACCCCGCCGGTTCCGGTGAAGCCGTTGTCATCGCAATTGATGTTCACCACCGCGGGACCGCCGTTGGTATTGTTCAGATGGGTGGTCGGCGTGAACACCAGGCTCGCGAGGGTGCTGTTGACCTGGGTGAGCTGTCCGGTCATCGACAAGGTCGCGGTGCCGTTATTCTGCACCCCGACCCCGGCGGTGGGCGTAACCTGAACCGAGCCGCCGGAAACATTGAACGAAACATCGAGCCGATTGGTCGATATGTCAGGATCGGCAATGGAAACTGTGTTTCCTCCGGTGAACGAGAACGTCGCGTCCTCGTTGATGGTCTGCGCTCCCGGCGCAGTAATCACCGGAGGATCATTGTTCTGCGCTAGTGCAAGTTGACTTGTAAGCACGGCGGCACACACCGCGATGCTGAAAAACGCCGGGCGTTTCTTCATAGTACGCATTCCTGTCGGTTGAATGAGCGGAGCAGGTTCAGCCCTTGACCTATAACTCCGTAATGGAATCCACTATTTGCGGTTGAGGATAGGGGAAGCCGCAGGTATAAGCAATCACGAAATCTACACCAGATTGATAGGGATTCATTCAGCCATCTTCAGGCTATTGTTCATGGGGAAATTCGCCAAATACATCGTCATCACCGCAGGTCTCGCACTCGGACCCGCCTCCGCACTCGTCGCCAGGCCGGAGGCCCCGGTGTTTACCGAGGTCACCACAAACGCGGGCATCCAGCATCACTTTTTCCTGCCGGACACCAACCAGTTCCACAAAAGCAATTCCGACCTGGATTTCGTCTGGATGACCGGCGGTTTCGTGGCGGAAGACTTTGATGGCGACGGGTGGATCGACCTGTATGCCCTGCAATGCGGCGGGCGGACGAACCTGATGTATATGAATCGGGGAGATGGAACCTTCACCAACGAAGCCGCCACAAGGAACACGGCTATTGCACGTGATTCCATCGGAGCGGCCGCCGCGGACTATGACAATGACGGGGATATCGATATTGCGGTCACCTGCCTGACCAACCGGACGTTCCTTCTTATCAATGACGGAAGCGGTCATTTCAGCGAGGCGGAGCTGACCCTCGATACCGATGAGTTCCGCCGGTTCGCCAGTCCGAGCTGGGGAGACTGGAATGGGGACGGATTCCTCGAACTGGTTCATGGCCAGTGGCACGGGAATCGGGAAAGCATGCACTTCTTCACCAACAGCGGCTCCGCACTGTTTGCGTTTGATCCGGCGGACGATCCGCTTGAGGAGGACAGCGAAGATCCCTACGTATTTTCCCCGGGCTTTGCCGATGTAAACGGCGACCGGATCAGCGACCTTCTGCTTGTGTCCGACTTTACAAATTCCCAGGTCTACCGGAATACCGGCACCGGGTTTCTGGAACGGGTGACCGGAATGTCGGGCGCCGGCACCGACGAGAACGGTATGGGCAGCGCATACCTCGACTACGACAACGACGGGGATCTGGACTGGTTCGTGACCAGCATCACGGACACCAATCCATACACCCAGGCCGGCTGGGGCATCACCGGCAACCGCCTGTACCGGAACGATGGCGGATTTCGCTTCACGGATGTAACCACAGAGGCCGGCGTTCGGACCGGACACTGGGGCTGGGGGGCAGCGGCAGCGGACTTCGACCTCGACGGGTACCTCGATATCTTTCACGTCAACGGCTGGCCGGAGCACCGGGTGTACCAGATCCGCTTCAACTTCAACGACCAGCCCGCTCTGCTTTACATGAATCAGGGAAACGGCAGCTTCACCAACGTCGCGGCGGAAGCCGGGGTGGATGACAAGGGGCAGGGCCGCGGCACGGCGGCCTTCGACTATGACAATGACGGGGATCTGGACCTGTTTGTCGTGAACAACCAGGTCTTGACCGGATTCTTGAGCCAGCTCCAGCGACTTCCGGGGCCGCCCCGGTTATTTCGCAATGACACCACCAACGGGGCCGGCTGGCTCAAGGTCACGCTGGACGGCGCCCCGCCCTTCCACCGGGACGGCATCGGTTCACGGGTCTATCTCGAGACCGGAGGCATGACCCAGATGCGTGAACTTCACGCCTCCAGCGGCTACCTTGCTCACGGGCCGGGCCGCATCGCCCATTTCGGCACCGGTACCAACCGGGTCGCCGACCTCGTGCGGGCGGAATGGATATCCGGAGATGCAACGGTGCTGGCATCGGTTCCGGTTGATCAGTCCCTGTCCCTCCCCTCCCCCGCGGCGATGGTATCAACCAACCGGATTCATGCCGGGGAATCGGTGCACGCGGACGGGGCACTGGTGGAACCGGCGGGACATCCGCGGGAATGGACCATCGGCGGCCAGGTGTATGCCGACCCGGTTACCCACACCTTTCTTGAGGCGGGCACGCATGACATGGTTCTGACATTATATGCAACCAACGGCCCCGGCTTTGTGCGGAGGGAGATTCGCCGGATTCATGTGGAAAGTCATGAAGTGGAAGAAAGCATTATGGCCGGCGGGTTTCTGGACCTTCGCTGGAGCGCCCGCTCCGGATACGTCTACCGGGTTGAAACAGCTACCGGCCCGGAGGCCATGTGGCGGCCCGGCCCCGTCTTCACCGCGGCCACAGATCAAACCATTTCAACCATGGTCACCGCGGATGTACCGGCCCGAATAATCCGGATTCTCGAAACAGGGCCGTAAGTGTGCTATGGGAATCAGCCATGACGACGCCTGACCCAGACGACTCGACACGGCTTACAATCTTCGGCCGCCTCTGGCCGGTCCTGTTTACCATCCTGACCGCGATCCTCATCCTGGTCAGCGCGAAGTTCACCTGGCCGGACGGCGATGACGGACGCTATGCGGTCTGGGCGATTTCCATTGCCCGGGGCGACGGCATCACCAAGATCCACCTGCCCGAACCCGAACCGGTGGTCGTGGTCCCCCCCGGCCTCTCCATCGTCCTCGCACCCGTGGTCAGGATCTTCGGACCCGACAACCTGAAGGCCATGATGGCATTCTCCGCCCTCGTCCTGATCCTCCTCGCCTGGATCTATACCCGCTGGATCACCCGGCAGGAGCAAGGGGCGATGGGCGATGGGCAATCTCGAATCCCCACTCCCGAATCCCGCATCCCCAATCCCCCATCTCCAATCCTCCCCACCATCTGCATCCCCATCCTCGCCCTGTGGGGGGTCTTTACCGTCAGCTCTGCGTGGCGCATCCATACCGAGATTCTCTACATGCTGTTCAGCCTGACCGCCATCGCACTCTGGCCGGACCGCGACCGACCGGCCCGGGCGGCGTTCGTACCGGGTCTTCTCGCCGGGGCGGCCTTTCTCACTCGGACCGTGGGGCTGGCTCTGCTCCCCGCGGGCATTCTCGCTCTGCTGTTCCGGAAACAATGGAAGAAAGCTCTGGTCTTTGCCGCGGCGTTTCTTGCCGTGAACCTTCCCCTGACCATCCGGACAATGCAACTGGCGGGGACCCCGGTGGGATACTCTCAGTCGTCCGGCATCTCGAGCCTGGCCGGCCAGATCCACACCATGCTGGTCTTCATTCCTCACTATCTTTTCTACGGCCTGCCCGATCTGATGTTCTACCGGCTGATCGGCGCGGACGGGCTTTTTCACGTCGCCGGCCTGGATGTGCTGGCCCGGCCGGCCGGATTCCTGATCGGCGGACTCATCCTGCTCGGATTCATCAAAAAGCTGTTCCGGCTGGATATGCCGGAGCTGTATTGGGGCGCATACTTTGTCATCATCGGCTCGTTCAACCAGCCGGATTACGCAGATCGGGGGCAGTTTCTGTTTCAGGACCGGTATGTAATCCCCGTGATCCCGCTGGCTGCGATCTACTTTGCGGACGCGCTCCGCCCGAAGCGATTCGCCCACGTGCCCTGGGTGCGCCATGGCATGACGGCGGTGCTGGCCCTTTCCACGCTCTACATCGCATGCACGGCGGGAGGCGCCGCCTTGTCGCGGTACACCTATGAGTCCGCCCATCGCGGACAGCATCCCATGGACCCGGCCCGGTATGCCGATCATCCGAATGAAAACGACCGCGCCTGGGGCCGCTATTTCGAGTGCGCCTTCTGGCTCAGCTCGAATGCGACCCCGGACGCGGTCGTTTACTGCCGTAAACCGTATGAGATGTATCTTGCGTCAGGCCGGAAGACCCAGCGCTACCTCGAGATCGGTACCGGTGAAAAGCTGCTGGAGGACATGCGGCAATGGAGCGAAGGCGGGGTTTACCTTGTCGAGGATTCCTTCACCACTGACACCGCATTCGGCAAGGAGCGCGAAGCAATCATCGTACCCCTGCTTGAGATGTTTCCCGAATCCTTCGAGATCCTGCACGAAACGGAAGACCCCGCCGCCCGGGTGTGGCGGTTCAGGGAATAGACCCGCCGCTCTGTGGTTGCGGAGCGGAACGCTCAACGCGCAACCTTTGAACATCCAGCGTTCAATGACTTGATCCCGCCAATATCCAATTCCCCCTACACCGGCGGGGTGGTTTGCCGGCTTGCCTGAATGCGCAATTTGTCCGCCGACAGGGGCCGTTCAACATTGATCCAGGCGAAGCTCGCGCCAGATCGTACCGCGGCGGCGGCGGGTCTCGCGGAATCCCCGCGACGCATAGAACGCCTGGGCCTCCCTCTCGATCGGATGGGTGGAGGTATAGAGCCGAAGATAGCGCTTGCCATCGTCACGCGCAGCACGACACGCGGTCTCGATCAATGCATCCCCCAATCCCTTTCCCCGGATCTCCGGGGTAACGCAGAACCAACCCAGCCAAGCCGCTTCATGCCGGTCCCGCCGCTGGTCGTAGATCCCGGTAACACCGACCACCTCCCCGCCAACCTCCGCCACCCAGCACCGGTACCGCGACACCCCGCGGATGGCGAGCACCGGTGCGAGCAGGCGGGGATGCAGCGAAGCACGCAGGGCTATGACCGGTGTGTCCCACACCGGATGCTCGAAAACCCGGTTGACGAGGGCGACCGCCGGGGCGAGGTCCGCACGCGACAGCGGACGGATATCCCACGCGGCGCCGGGCGGGTTCATGGCATCATGCTCTGCTCGAGCGCATCCCGCATCGAGAAACGGGTGATGATGTCGTTGACGTAGTCGGTGAAGGGGCGACACGGCGGCAGATTACCGTCCAGTTCCTCCTGCAGCCGGCGATTGCTGAAGACGACACCCGCCCGCAAGAACGGGAGGTAATACTCAATGGCCGTCATCAGGGCCCGACGGCTCGCCCGGGTCCGCGCCTTCTCCTCCGCCCATTCCTCATCCGTTACATAGCGGATGGTTCGCTGATTACCTTCGCGGGTTTCCAGGACCTTCCGGATAGCCTCGGTGGTCACGCAGGCATCCGGACCGGCGGAAATGTGATAACAGGCCTTCTCGAGTGATCGGTTGGCGAGCAGGCGGACGACCGCATCCGCAGTGTAATCCACCGGTACGAGGTCAACCCGCTCCCCGCCGGTCAGGGGCACGATACCCAGCCGTTCCATCAGGGGGATCACCCAGGCGATTTCCCGGTTGAACCGGCGATCGGTCAGGGGGTGGGCGGTAACGATGCTGGGGCGAAGGATCACGACATCAAGGTCATCCACCTTGAAGACCTTCTCCGCCCGCCGCTTCGATCGGACATACCCGTTGGCAAATCCCTCGAACGGCTGATCTTCCTCAATAACCGTTCCGGCGGGACCGCAATTCACGGCGGCCGAGCTCATGTAGAAAAGCCTTCGCAGATTTCGGCAGGAACGGGCAAAGGCCAGAACCTCGCGGGCGCCGCCCGCGTTCACCGCGTCGCTGAGATCCTCATCATCAAAAAACGTATGGCCCGCCACATGAAGAATGTCGGTACATTCATCGCGAACCTGTTCCAGCCGCTCCGGCCGTATGCCCAGGCCGGGCGCACAGATATCGCCGGCGACCGGAACAGCCGCATCCGGAAGGGCATAAGCGCCGCGGAAGGCCCTTTCCTCAAGCCGACGGCGGGCGTGCTCGTCATCATCCGCCCTCACCAGGGCCCAGACCTTGCTCATGCTCTTCGCCGCGCGGGGCAGGATTTCACCGCCGATCAGGCCGGTCGCCCCGGTCAGAAACATGGCTGTAGGGGAATCTGTCATCTCCTCATGTCGATTCTCTGCACTGGGTGTACGGTGTCAAGCCCGCGTCCCTTCCCGTCTTTGCATGGCCCTGGGAATATCGTTTACTGGCGGCATGCGGATTGAAGCTTTAAGCCGGGCGCGGCTTGATGATGCGAAGCGGTTGTTGAACCGGGTATTTCCCGAACAGCTCTGGTGGGAGAGGTCCGACATTGCCCTGCCCCTCAGCCTCGCCATTCATGATCCCCGCCCGACGCGCAGATTCCCCGCGCGGTGCTTCCTTGCCGCAGCCGGACTGACCGATGTGATGTACTGGGTGGCGGTGGAGAGGGATCGGGTCTGCGCGATCTCCGGTCTGTATATGATGCGCAGGGACCGACATGAAGCCGCGTGGGGGGCATGGACCGCGGTCGATCCCGATCTGCGAGGCGGCCTGGCCCGGGCCGGCGGCCTGTTGATCGCCCACGCCGTGAACGAGGGTTGCCGGCGCGGCATCCCTCTGCTCCGCCTGTATACCTATGCCGACGACCGGGCGATGCAACGGTTCCTCGCCCGCCGGAACTTCCGCCTCATCCGCGAAAAAACCGCCGGCCGCCCGCCCCGCCGCATCCGCATCGTCGAAGCCCCCTTCGACTCCCTGCGCCTGTCGAAATAGCCGGATGGCAGAGTCAGGTCCAGAGGTATCGGGTGTCAGGCCTGCCTCAGAACGGCTCTTTCCCGATTCAGATCCGATCGTAATCCTACTCATGCTCGTATTCGTAATCGCTCCCCGACCGGATGCTCGATGCTGGCTCCTCGGTATTTTAACCAACGAGACATCAGGTTTGCCGCTTCGCTGCTGCCCTTTGGGCAGCCCGTCTCCCTTCGGTCGGCTCAGGTTTCAGGTTTCAGGTTTCAGGTTTCAAAGATAATATACCCCCATATTTTCACCCGGAAATTTCCGGTTGATCCCCGGGCCTCGTTTCCCTATTGTGTCCGCTTCGCACATCCGGGAAACGCCCTGTTTCCCCTCTATGCGACTCGTGGCCACGCCCCCTTCGTCTAGTGGCCCAGGACGCCAGGTTCTCATCCTGGAAACAGGGGTTCGATTCCCCTAGGGGGTGCCAGTCACCAGAGTTTTGCGAAGCAAAACACGGTGACTGGCAAACCGGTCACCGTGATCTGACCGCAGGGAAGATCTCTGGTGATCCGGTGCTTGAGCGGGTACATCAAAAATGACCCGGACATCATCCCGTCTCGTTACTTCAACTAGTTATAAGGAACACAAACGATGCATATCCCCGACTCCCTCCCGTACTGCGTCTATGTCCTCCTCTCCGAGAAAGACGGCAACTTCTACGTCGGTTTCACCACGGATCTGAAGCGCCGGTTCGAGGAACACCAACAGGGCCGCAATACCTCCTCCGCATCCCGCCGACCGTTTATGTTGATTCACGCTGAACTATACGCGGCCAAAGAAGGTGCGCTGCGAAGGGAAAACTACCTGAAGACAGCAAAAGGACGACGAGCTTTGCGGCTTATGCTACAGAGCGACGCGCCTGCGGCTGATTAAGTCTTGCCGTCCTGCCTGTCCGCTGTAGCCTTGGCGAAGGTGGAAAACAACGCCTCACCGCCCACTTCAACGGCCATGTCGATGCCACGGCTCCCCGCCGTCCACTCGAACTCATCTACTGCGAATATCACCGCTGCCGCACCGATGCCCTCCGCCGCGAAGCGCTTAATCGGGCTCTTTGGGCTATAGAAACCGGCCCTATAGCCCATAAACATGTTGATATATGAGCAATAGAGGCATACTCTATAGCCCATGAAGTGGAGCTGGCAGCAGGGAAATTGGCCTGAATTTACATTTGATTCCGGGGTGCTTGATGGATTGGAGCGTGAATTTCTGAGGGCGTCCGGTCTTCTGCAGGGTACGTACAAGCACCTTAAAGATGACGACAGGTCCGAACTGACCGTCTCCCTGATCAGCGAAGAGGCTTATAAAACGTCGGAGATCGAGGGTGAAATTCTGAATCGCGACGGCGTGCAGTCGTCAATCCGGCGGGAACTCGGCCTGCAGACAGACACACAGAAGATCCCGCCGGCAGAGTCGGGCATCGCGGAGATGATGGTCGATGTTCACAAGCGCTGGAAGGAACCGCTGACGGACAGGACTCTGTTCGACTGGAATGCCATGCTTATGAAAGGACGGCGGGATCTGTCGGACGTCGGCTGCTACCGCACGCACACGGACCCCATGCAGGTCGTATCCGGTGAACTCGGAAAGCCGCGGGTGCATTTCGAGGCGCCCGCATCGAAGAACGTCCCGAGTGAAATGAAGAGATTCCTGTCGTGGTTTAACGGAGAGCAAAGTCTTCCGGCCCTGACCCGTGCCGGACTGGCTCACCTGTATTTTGTCAGCATTCATCCGTTCGAAGACGGGAACGGCAGAATCGGAAGGGCCGTTTCCGAGGTTGCGCTGGCAAAGAGCCTGGGACGGCCGTCCCTTATCGCTCTGGCCGCCACCATCGAGAAGAAGCGAAAGCACTATTACGATGTCCTTGAGCGGAACAATAAGGAACTCGACGTCACGAACTGGCTCGTATGGTTTGGTGAGACTGTGGTCGAGGCCCAGGCGCATTCCATCGCCATGGTCGAATTTCTCATCGCCAAGGCACGGCTTTACGAACGCCTGGCGGGCAAGCTGAACGATCGGCAGCAGAAAGTCCTGGCCCGCATGTTCCGGGAGGGGGCCGCCGGATTCAAGGGCGGTCTCAGCGCAGGCAACTACATAAGTATCACCGGAGCCACCGCATCAACGGCCACGCGTGACCTGCAGGATTTGGTCGAGAAAGGCGCTCTAACGCGCACGGGGCAGCGCAGGCACACGCGGTACTATCTTGCCCTCGATGGCTTCGGGCAAGACTAGCCCTGATTCATTGGTCAAACAGGGCTTGCGCCGAGTATGATTGCCTTTCGGTCGCGTGAAGAGCTTGTTTGATCAAGGCGCCCCGGTTCCTCTCCGCCGTCATTTACCACCATACGGTGGATACTGCCGCTGAGAAGAGCTGGTCGAAGCTGCTCAACGGCGAACGGATCGACCAGGCCGAGACGGAAAAGTACGACGCCATCGTTACAACGGACCTGAACCTGAAATACCAGCAGAATCTGTCGGGCCGGAAAATGTTTCACTCGGCACGGTGACTGGCGTAGCCAGACGATTAAACGGGATTTAGGTGACTGAGCCGGGCACCGTGTTCTCCGAAGGAGAACTCTGGTGATCCGGAGCCCACAAGTGCATCCAGAAAGATCCCTCAAATATCTCTGGAAATTCTCCTTTGTATATGCAAATGGACGACGTGCATTGACGAGTTGGTTTGAGGTTTCAGTGTTCAGGTCTCAGGAGGGACTGAAACCTGACACCCGAAACCTATTGAGGAAGACTGGAGTCATACCGATACGTTCTTCCGACTGGTATGAGATCGGGCGCCTGTCCCCGAAGAGAATGGCTCCACTCACCGCCTGGTTGCCAGGTACACGAAGTATCGCTACCGTGTCATCGATATGGATTCCGGCGAATCAATCCGGTGGGGCATTATCGGCTGCGGGCGGATATCGGGGAAGTTCTGCCGGAGTATGGCGCCGGTGGCGGACGGGGTCATCACCGCCTGTGCATCTCAATCGCCGGAGCGTGCGGAGGCATTCGGAGACCGCCACGGGGTGGAGCATCGCTTTGACTCGTATGAGCGCATGCTGGAGAGCGGCCGGGTTGACGCGGTCTATATCGGCACCACCCACAACTTTCACTGCGAGAACATTCTCCTGGCGCTGGATCACGGCAAACCGGTGCTGTGCGAGAAACCGCTGACGGTATCGGCGGCCCAGGCGGAAACCGTCATCGCCAAAGCCCGGGCGAAGAACTGCTTCCTGATGGAGGCGTTGTGGTCGCGGTTCCTTCCCGCGTTCCGCCGGATGAAGGAGCTGGTGGATGACGGGGTCATCGGCGATATCAGGATGATCCGGGCGGACTTCTGTTTCCGCGCGCCCTGGAACCTTGAGGGCCGCCTGTTCAACCCCGCCCTCGCGGGAGGCGCCCTGCTGGATGTCGGTATTTACCCGGTGTCGACAGCCAGCTTCCTGATGGGCCGGCAACCGGAACGGATCAAGGTGGCGGCCGACATCGGACAGACCGGCGTGGATGAACAGGGCGCCTACCTGTTCGAGTATGACGATGGCCGGATCGCCATACTATCATCGGCCGTATCAAGCCCATCACGCAACCGGCTGGAAGTAGCGGGAACCGAGGGGATGATCATCCTGCCGGATTCATTTCACCGCAGCCCGAAGCTGGAGCTGCATCGCGAAGGCGTCATCGAAGTCGAAGAACATCCGTTCAACGATGAGGAAGGCTTTCGATTCGAAATCGAGGCTGTGCATGGAGCGATTCGGGCCGGAAAAAAGGAATGCGCCCTCATGCCCCTGGATGAATCCCTCGCCATCGCCCGGACCATGGACGAGATCAGGCGTCAATTTGATGCCTGACCGGCGGCCCGGCCCGGCAGCATCGCATGCCGGACGCAGGGGCCTGGATCCCTACCCGTTTTGTGAACAGGCGGGGATGGCTCTGTTATTCGGGATCGACGTTGTACCAGGGGGTGATGATGATTTCGAAGCCGTGGGCGTAGACGATCACGCTCACCGGGTCGGGGTCGACGAACTGACTCCACACCGTGGTATCGGTGAAGGTAAGGGCGGACGGATCAACGGCAAGGACCGGGGTGTCGACGAAATCACCGTCATAGTAGGTCCGGTCGGCCACGCCATTTCGCCAGAAGATCCGGTCGTTGGCTGAGATCCATGCCACTTCGGGATAGACCCAGGCTGCGCCCTGGATGCCGGCCTCGCTGACCAGCGACTGAAACGAGGAACCGTTATCGGATGCGACAAAGCTGCGCAGGCCGTCGGGGGTGCGCGCGTGGCGCAGCTCGGTGCCGCGGGTGAACCAGTTCACGGCATCCAGCGAGAACTTGTCATGTTTTGCATCCACGATCATGTAGGAGGCACGTCCGCCGTCTTTCGAGACGTAAATCGACCACTCCGCCCGGAGACCGGAGAGGAGGCCCTGGAGGGCGTCCACCGCGTAGATGTTGAGCGTAATGTAGTAGCGGGCCGGCTCCCCTTCCAGGATCGCCATCGGGGCCAATGCGAACCCCGGAGGAAGGTCAAGATAGGCCAGCAGGTCATCGATCTTGTCGGGCAGAATTTCGTAGTTCACAAAAAGAGGCTGGGGATCGTCGAGAACGGCAAACTTCAATAGAGGCTGCTCCGTGCCCTTGAACACGTTCGCCGCCGCCCGATCGGTCAATGTGCCGTACATATAATGCTTGGCAAACCGATGAGCATTGAATGCCGGATCATAGGCCGGATCGAATGCACTTGCCGACCCATATGCCATCGCCGCGAAAGCAGCCCAGACCGATATAACACGAACGTTCATCACCATGCTCCATCCTGTATTTGATTGAAAATCAGCAGACCATAGCACCGAAAGATTCAATATCAAGGGGTGCATGTCTTCACGGATTCAATGGCCGTAGAGTTTGACACGACGGAGAATCCCCGGCATTTTTAAGAAAGGGAGGTTGCACGAGTCGCTGCGACCAAGCTTGCCAGGGAGGCGCATCAACCGGAGGGCACACGCATGTGCAAAGCAATATGCTTTTTTTCGTTCCTTTTTCTTGGTTTGGGATCCGCTCACGCAGGCCTTCCAGCCATGACAACCTTCACCGTGACCACAACCGCCGACGAGCTCGACGGCACCAATGGCGTGCTCAGCCTGCGTGAGGCCGTACTGGCGGCCAATGGCAGCGGAACGAATGCGACGATCATCGTATCCGCAGGCATATACACACTGTCGATCGCCGGCGCCTCCGAGGACACCTCCACGAGCGGTGACCTGGATCTGACCGACAATACGGGACATTCCATTACGATCCGCGGCGCCGGGTGCGGGGCAACCATCATCGACGGAGGCGCCATCGACCGGGTCTTCGACATCCAGCCCGGCGCCGACATAACCCTTCACGGTTTGACCATCCGTAACGGCAGGGCTCCGGATGGCGTACAGGCCGACCCGACGGACGACGGAGAGCAAGGCGGCGGGATTCGCAACCAGGGAACGCTCGCGATCTTTGACAGTTGCATCGTCAGCAATGCCGCCGGAAACGGATCGGATCGGCCCAACCCGGATTTTGCCGCCAACAATCCCGGCGAGGGTGGTGACGGCGGCGGCATCTGGAGTTCCGGCTCTCTGACCTTGAGTAATTGCCTGGTCGAGGCCAACCAGTCCGGGCGAGGCGGTGATCCGGCATCGGCTGCGCTTATCGGACACCCCAACGGCGGATTCCCCGGCACCGGAGGCGGTATATACAATACCGGCGACATTCTCATGATCGAGAGTACTCTCCGAAGCAATCGAACCGGACGCGGCGGCAATGGCGGCGCCGGGGTGAATGGGGGCAATCCCAGCGGCTCCCGCAACGGCGGGAACGGCTCCGCCCTCCACAACCTAGGATCGGCCACCCTGCTTCGATCCGCGATTGTCGGCAATGTAAACGGGAAAGGCGGCAATGGCGGTGCCGGATCGAGCGGTACCGGAGGACCGATCACCGATGGAACCGCGGGCGGAGGTGGCGGGCGGGGCGGAGAAGCCGCGATCTATAACGCCGGGAGTTTATTCTGCACGAACGTCACGGTCAGCGGCAACCGCGCCGGCATGGGAGGTAATGGCGGCATTGGAGGTAATGGCTTTTTCATCGGTACGGGCGACGGCGGCGACGGAGGTGATGGCGGAAACGGCGGCAGTCCCGCCGGCATCGCTGTTTTCAGTTCATTGGGAACCACGCACCTGACCCATGTCACCCTGGCCGGCAACCAGGCCGGGGTCGGAGGAAGCGGCGGAAGCGGTGGCAACGGGACCGGGGGTGGAGCGAACGGATCGCCCGGGGGTACCGGTGCGAGCGGAATCGCCGGCGGCATGACCCTTTCCGTTGGGTCGGTGGAGGTAAGTCACACACTGATGGCCGACAATCTGGACGGGGATGGATCCCCTTCCGACATCAGCGGGGGATTCGGCTCGCTGGGATACAACCTGGTGGAAACCACCAACGGGTATGCCCTGTTCGGCGCAACGATCGGGAACCAGACCGGCGTGGACCCCCAGCTTGAGCCGCTTGCCGACAACGGAGGCCCCACCCCCACCCAGGCGTACCCCCTGACCAGCCCGGCCCGCAACGCCGGCGACCCCGCTATTATCGCCGCTCCCTCCTTCGACCAACGGGGGTTTCCTCGCATCTCGGAAGGGCTCATCGATATCGGCGCTTACGAGGTTTATGTCCCGGCCATCACGGCGCCGGTGCTGCACTGGCCGCTCGACGAGGGCGCCGGCGCCACCACCGTCGAAGCCATTTCGGGAGAAACCAATGTGGCCGTTTTCGTCGGTCCGGTCGCATGGGACAGCGCGGTCGCGCCGACCGACAGCACCGCATCCATCAACGTCGATATCGATACGCCGTCGAGCTACATCGAGGCCGGCACCCTCACGTCAAGCAACACCTATGTCGCCGGCACCAACAGTGACTTCCGGATCCTGTCCGGCGCATGGACCATGACCGCCTGGATCAGGCTGGAAGACCCGCAGGGAACGAGCGGCGATCGGGTCATCGCCTCGTCTCGAAACGCGGGTGACGGGAACGCATGGTGGCTGTGGTTCGTCAACAACGCCAACGGGAAGCCCACGCTTCAATTCGACTTCAACAGCACCCGCCGTACCGCGGATTTCGAAATTCCGCTGGCAAGCAATGTGTTTGTCGTGATCCAGGGAGACAATTCCGCATCCGCGTTCGGTGCGGGCATGAAACACCGTTTTGCTCTCTGGGACGGAACCTGCTGGTACTTCACCGAGGGGATCCACTACGCCAATGCCCAGTTGCACGACATCGAGCTCGGTTCCTTCAACAAAGGCACCCGCCAGTTCGACGGCTTGATCGATGACGTGAGGATCTTCGACAGCGCCCTCCCGCATGACCAGTTGGACGACCTCGCCCGGTCCGATGCCGACGCGGACGGTACGCCCGATTATCTCGATATCGATGACGACAACGACGGACTGCCCGACATCGCGGAACAGGCCCTCGGTACCAACACCAAGAAGGCCGACAGCGACGGCGACACCGTGGGCGATGATGCGGAAGTCGCCGCCGGAACCGATCCGCTTGACGACGCCGACTTCCTCTTTGTTGCCTCCATCGTCGGAAACGTGAACGAAGCATCCATCGCCTGGCCCAGTGCAAGCAATCGCTTTTACTCCATTTGGAGCACAAGCAACCTGCTCTCCGAGACCTGGGTCAACGTTACCAACAACGTCCTGGCGACACCCCCGACCAATACCGTCGCCCTGCCGTCCACAGAGGAGCCCCGGGTCTATCTCCTGGAAGTGGAATAGAAAACCCGGTCGGCGATACAACCGGGTTTTGACATGAGCATGGAAGGAGAGCATGGCGTACCGGCGCGTACAGGAGAGTTATACCAGTTTCGGTTCGTAATCGGCATAAACTCCTTATCGGACACGGGGGCCCGCGTCCCTCCCAATTCTATGATGAATCAGACGTTGCAGGGAGGGACGGCGGCCTCGCCGGCCGCGAGTTTGTACCGATAAGATTTGGAAACTGGCATTACTCAGCCCGAACGCGCATCAAGTAGTGATTATTGGTCATGGGCGGCTCGAATAGGATCGTGGAGCCATCGCCGGGGATCGGGTTTCCGTGCGGAACGAACCCGTCGGGATCCGGGCCGCCCTCCAACGCATAGGTCAGGCCGTCCAGCGACTGCACGCCCACAGTCATCCCGTTCGTCGTGAACGCATCAAACACATAATCATCCAGCGCCGACAACGCATAGGTTCCGCTTCCGTTGGTCGTGACGCCATCGACCCAGGCGAAAGTGCCATCCGGATGCAGGACGAGCTGTCCGGTGCCGGCGAGGGTCAGGCTCAACGCCGAGATTCGGTTGCTGGTGATGGTAAGCTGGTCGCCCTCCTGAGGCAGCGCGGTAAAGGTGTTCGTTCCGGTTGTAACCGAAACCAGGGTCGCCGGCTCGCCCTCACAATAGAACGACCGGGTTCCGTCCGCGGCATAAAGCGGCACCCGCACCTTGACCACGCCCTCCAGATCGCCCTGCAGGATGAGCGTCCGCACCAGGTAATTCGGGACATGCGTCAATGTATACGCACCCGTCGCGGAAAGGAAGCTGACCGGATTCGTGTACGCATACGCGTTGTCGGGATGGAAGGTGAGCCGTTCGGCATTCGTTCCGGTCACGCTGAAATCAAGCGCCGTGACCTTGCCTGACGTGGCCACGTATGTTTGAGCGTATTCCGGGTTGATGGCGAATTCCGTACCATGGGCGTGAACCACGAGGGTCGAGCCGGTTCCCGGAGAACCCGTAAAGCTGTTCGTTCCGTCAGCCGGGGGCTGCTCGGCAAAGAGAAGCGTTCCGGTGACACCTCCGCCAAGTTCATAGGCATACCGGTCCAGTTCACTGTCGGCCACGCAGATCTGGAAATTCGTGGCCGTCGCGAAGCCGAGGCTGTTGGAAACGATCAGCCCGATGGTTTTCACGCCGGGAGTAGCGTAAAACTCCTCGCTGAATCCGCCTCCGAAAGAATTGTTGTACACCCCGTCCCCATCCGTATCCCATGCGTATTTGACCGAGGTATACGCGGGGGTGGACGTGGCCGACGCGCTGAACGTCCACGGCACATCAGTCCGGGGAAACAGATCATAGTCGATACTCTGAATCACCGGCCGGGTTTCGTAGTTGAGGACACTTGCAAAGGTGTTCAAATTACCGTCGAAGAAACCGAGTTCACCAGGCGTGGCCATGACCGGATAATTTCCGTCAAAGAACCATCCATTCCTGGTAAAATTCAGATTGATGTAATAGTCCGACGGATGAAAGCTGAAGTGGGCGCTAAAGTGAACCCGCGAACGGGTCTGGTAGGGCAGGTTCAAACCGGGCTGGCACAGATAGGTATACCGGGGACTGGTGATCACGACATTCGTCGAGCTGTAATACACCGTCATGCCGTTATAATGGTTGGTGACGCCCTGCGGCACCGGACTCTGGGTAACGTTGTCATACGACACGAATACGCCCTTGGGCGTGCCGAGTCGAAGATCCGGGAAACCTGCGCGGACAGTACCGCTGGAAATTTCATCACAGGAAATCAGGATCCGGACACCTCCCCCATAGACCGCCGCGGCCCGGAGCGTGGCCTTTCCAAACCACGGCGTGTATCGCTTGAGACCCACGATCACCATTTCATTCCCGCCGACGATGAGCCGCTGTCCGGCGGCCGTTTCGGCTCCGGCGACAAGAGCGTTGTTGTAGGTGTGCACGCTGGCCCCCTCCTCGATCTTGCCGCTCCGGTAGTCATCGAGCGGGCAGATCTGGGCGGCTGCGGTCGCGAGGAGAACATGGGTGAGCATCACCACGACGCCCAGGACGAGCGTCCCCGGTCGAAGCCTCACCGCGCCTCCCAAGTTGGCCTGTTGAACCGTGGGCATGTCGTCAGTCTACGCACAAGAAAATGAGAGAGTCGAAGCAAAAGACCCGGCACGCGGCCCCTCCTGTTCGGGCAGATCCGGCTTCGGGAGATCGGGTGTTTGCTACTGCAATTTCACCCTCACCCGGTAACTGCGGTTGGTCCCGGGGAGCGGGTCGGTGATCATCAGTGGGCCACCGGTGCCGGGAATATTGTTGGTGAACTCGGTCCAGACCTGCGGGACGGTGAACAGGTGGTCATTGCGGTCCACGGCGTACACGCGGCCGGTGAGGGATGCGAAGGCGACGACGCCGGAACCCAGGCCGGAGACCTCCCACACGTTGTTGCTGTTGGCGAAGTCGCTGCCCGCGACCCCCTCATCCCCGTTCCCCATGCCGTCGCCATCCAAATCACCCTGTCCCGCGCCCTGGAACTCGTAGGCGCCGAGGTCCACATACACATTCACGAAACGCAGGTTGCCGTCGAGGTCGGGGCCTGCGGGAGCGTTGGCGTTGTTTCCGGTGTCGCGGCCGGGCGAACTGAAGGCAAGGCGGTAGTCTCCATTCATTACATCCTCGAACGTCGGATCGTTGGTGAAGTTGCCCGTTCCAAGGGTGGGCATCGGGGTGGTGCAGGTGTGGTGGAAAACCGAGTCCTGCCAGTTGGCGTTGCTCGGCGCGACGTTGAAGAAGACGATGCTGTTATACAGCGCCCCGCCACGGCACCCGCCGACATCATTGGATGCCGTGTTGCCGACCACGGTGCAGTTCCGCAGGGTGTCGCCGTCGCTTCCTCCCGCAAACGATGCACTGTTATAGAAAATGAGGGAGTTTTGGATCGTGCAAAAGGCTGTCCCCCCGGCGACCTGCGCCCGGTTGCTGACGACCACGCAGTTCACCAGCGTGCCGAAACCTGCACCGCCTCCGCTGGAGCCGGCGACATTGCCCCGCAGCGTCGTGTTGATGTTGGTTCCCAGATGCGTCCCGCCGCTGAAATTGGCCGAATTCGCGACGACCAGGCTGTTGCTGAGAGTTGAATCGCTGGCGCCGCCACCGGCGAACGTGCTGGAATTGGAGGTGAGTGTGCACTGGATCAACGTGGAGAGCATGGCGCCGCCGCCCCGGTCGCCGGATTGATTACCGGCGAGCAGGCAGTTCTCCAGCGTGGATGCATACACGCCGCCTCCCTGGAAGGCACTATTTCCCGATATCGTAACGCCGGCCAGCACGGAGGAATAGGCCCCCCCGCCCATCTGGGCGGTATTGGCGATCAGCGTGCAGTTGGTCAGCGTTGCGCTGTTGACGCCTCCGCCGCCGGCGGTCGCGGTATTGTTGCTGATCGTGCATGCGTCAAGACCGCTGCTGTAGGCGCCCGCGCCGTTCGGGGCGAGATTTCCGGAGACCAGACACCCGTGCAACGACCCCGCAAACACGCCGCCACCAACCCCGGCGGCTGCGTTGCCCGAGATGAAGCAGTTGCTCAGGCTTCCGCCGACCGCGAAGGCCCCGCCACCGGCTCGATTCTCGTGCGCGTAGGCAAGTCCGATGGCGGGCGCATATCCATTGGTGAGGGTGAAGCCGGACAGCAGGCCCGCGGTCATGTATACACAGCGGACGGACGCGGGGGTATCGCCGGCGTTGACGCCCTTGATGATGGTCACGAAGGGTCCGTTGACACCATGCACGGTGATGTCTTTGGCGATGACCAGGCGGTTTGAGGTATCGTAGCCCGGCGTGATGCGCGATCCGATGTCATAGACACCATTGCTGACCAGGACCGAATCACCGTCCACTGCCGCATCCGCCGCGGCCTGGATCGTCTGCTTCGCCGCCGACCAGCTTTCGCCGTTCGCCGCGTCGCTTCCGTTCGTCGTGACGAACCAGACAGTGTTGGTCTGCCGCTCGTAGGCCCCCATATCCACGGACGGTCCGATCAAACGCGGTTGACCCGCGAGGTCGACGGAACCGAAGGCGTACAGGTTGGTGCCCGCATCGCGGCAGGGCGAGGCGAACACGAGCCGGAAGTCGGACGCGGCAAGGTTCACGAATCCGGGATCTCCGGTGATGTTTCCGGTGCCGCCGGGGTCGGGCGTCGTGCAACTGTACTCGATAAGGCCCTGGTAATGGTCCGGTCCGGTGGCGGCGGTGTTGAAATACACGATGCTGTTCCGGTTCGTGCCCTGATACGTGCCGCCGCCGAATGTCCCGGCGGTGTTGTTCGCGATGGTGCAATTTATCGCTGATGACCTGTAGGCTCCGCCGCCTTCGCCTGCCGCCGTGTTGTCGACCACCAGGCTGTTGTGCAGCGTGCATTCCCACGCCCCGCCTCCGTGTACGGTCACCTGGTTCCCGGCGATCGTGCATTGATCGAGGGTGGCACTGTACGCACCGCCGCCGCCGGCGGCTGAGTTATTCGCCAACACACAATTGAAATAGGTCCCGAACGCGGCGCCGCCGCCCACGTTGAACGCGGCATTGCTGATAATCATGCAGTTCGACACAATGCCCGATGTCTCGCACCAGACGCCGCCGCCATTCCTCAGCGTGATATTGTCGCCGACATCCAGGGTCGCGCCGCCGGTGAGCGTGAATCCGGAAAGCGAGGCATTCGACTCCACCAGCACGCATCGCACCGCGGCGGGACCGGGCGGGCCTGCACCGAGGATGGTCGTGTGGTCGGGACCGTTGACGCTACGGACGGTGACGCCGGCCCGCACCACCACGCGGTTGGACAGCGTTCCGTAAACCACGGTACCGCCGGTGTCGTACACACCGTTGGTGACCAGAACTTCGTCGCCGGGAGCGCACCAGTCGATGGCGTCCTGGATGGTATGCGCCGCGGTTTCCCAGCTCGCGTAGGGCGCCGCCGGCGTAGGGCTGTTCGTAGCGACGTAGTGGGCGCCTGCCACCGTTCCTCGGCCCTGCAACGTGAACGTGAAGTTCGTCTGCACCAGGTCGTCGCTTACCACGGCCACGGTTGCCGTGACATCGCCGATCGCGACAGGTTCGAATCGGACGAGAAGATTCGATTCACCGCCCGGGCTTACCAGCATCGGCGCGGATAGCACGTCGAAGGACGACGCGCCGGGCCCGGAGGTCGTGACCGACTGGACATGGAGATCCAGCGTACCGGTATTGGCGATCGTGAATGTGTGCGTATCGGGAACGCCGATCGCCACCACGCCGTAGTCTGTGCCGTCGACCCGCGAAGGCGTCGCGTCTCCGTTGGTCATGGCCAGCCCATCCTGCCCCTTGACCACGAGGACCGGTGCGGAGCCAATACCCCGCACGGCGAAGGCGTAATTGCTTCTTACGGGGTCGCTGTTATGAACCACCACGGCGGCCGACCGGGATCCGAAAGCGGTTGGGTCAAAACGGACCGGCAGATTGGAGACCGCACCGGGGGCAAGGATCGCCGGGAACGACAGCACGGAAAAGTCGCCTGTGTTCACTCCGGTGATGGAAGCGCCGGCGATTGTAAGGACGGACTCCGAGGCGTTCGACACCGTGAAGACACGAACGAGCTCACCGGTCGCCACCGGTACCTGGCCGAAGTCCGTCCCCGCCGTGACGGACGGGCTCGCGGAGCCGATCCGTATGAGAATACCATTGGTCGAATAGATGCCGATGCCCGCGGGCGATTCATAGGCGCCCACATCGACGACGGTGTTTTGGATGCGCGGATTGCCGTCGAGGTCGGTCGCCATGGAAACGGAACCGTTGTTCCCGCGGTCGATACACGGCGACAACGGGGCGAGGCGGTAATCGCCGCCCGCGGCATTTACGAACTGCGGCGGCGTATCAAAGTTGTCCCCGCCCGGATGGGGCGCCGTGCAGGACGACTGGATGCTGATCGGGATGTAGTAGTTCGCGTTCACCAGGGCGGTGTTGAAGTAGGCGATACTATTGATGAGCGTACCCGAATAGATGCCGCCCCCGAATCCGCCCGGGGCCGCGTTCTCGGTGAGCGTGCAGTTGTTCAGGGTACTTTCGTACGCGCCTCCGCCGAAATTAGCCGCCGTGTTCCGGTTCAGGAGCGAACCGTGCAACGTACTCGCAGCAGCTCCGCCGCCGGATGCCGCCGTGTTGCTGGTGAGGATGGAGTTGAAGACCGCGCTGGAGTCCACGCCGCCGCCGCGGGAGAAGTTCAGGGTCGTCGCCTTGTTACCCACGAGGACGCAATCATGAAGCGTGGCCGCGTAGGCGCCTCCGCCCTGATCGGCGCAACGGTTGTCGAGCAACGTACACCCGTACAGCGTGCCCGCCTGTACGCCGCCGCCGTTGTCGCTCGCCGTATTGCCCGACAACAGGCACGAATCGAGGGTGGCATTGTAGGCGCCGCCGGCGCGGGCCGCGAAATTCCCTCGAAGAATGCAGGTTGTCAGGGAGCCGTTGGCCGCGCCGCCGCCGAAGCCGGCCGCGCTGTTTCCATCAAGGATGCAGTCCCGCAGAACGGAGGACCCGTCCGCACACAGAACCCCTCCCCCGCTTTGCTCCAGCACGACATCACCCGCCGCGCGCGTCGCTCCGTTCGTGAGCGTGAAACCGGCGAGGGTCGCGTTCGCACCGAGATAGACGCACCGGATGGCGGCATCGCCGTTCGTGACCGACGCGGAGTCGTGCGCGCCGACGATGATCGTACTCGCCGCGCCGTTCACGCTGCGCACGGTGATCGCGTTGGTGATCGCGACGCGATTGCTCATGCTGCCGTGTACGACCCGCGAGCCCGTGGCATAAACGCCGTCGGCGACGACGACGATGTCGCCGTTGCTCGCGGCGTCGACAGCATCCTGAATCGTGTGCGCCGCGGTGTTCCATGTCGAATACGGCGCGACCGGAGACGGACTGTTGGTCCAGACGAGGCGATAAGGTGATGTGGCCTGGACTTCGTAACAACCCATGTCGACCGTGCCGTTGAAGACGCGAGGGTTGCCGTCGAGGTCGGCCGCACCGAAGGCATCGGCGGTATTGCCCTGGCCAATGCATGGTGAATCGGGGGTGAGATGCGGATCATCCAGCGTCACCACCCGCGGATCATTCGTAGTGTTGCCGACGCCGCCCGGATCGGGCGTCGTGCAGGAATAGGCGAACGTGCTGTTGGTGTGGTTGGGGGAAACGGGGGCGGTGTTGAAGTAGACGATGCAGTTGGTCAGCGCGTCGAACGCTGACCCACCGGCCTCGATGGCCGACGAGTTGCCGACCAGCGTGCAATTCACCAGGGTGTTCAAATAGCTCGCACCCCCGGACACTGTCGCGTGATTTCCGCTATACAGGCTGTTGCGTACCGTCGCACCGTCCGTTCCACCGCCGTAGGCCGCATGGTTGCTGATGAACCTGCACCGGTCGAAGACGCCGAACAGTGCACCCCCGCCCGCGAACACGGCGCGGTTGTTCCGGTATTCGCAATCAACAATGTTCCCGCCCCACGAACCGCCGCCGTTGTAGGCGGTATTGTTCAGATAGACACAGTTGCTGATCACCGCTGAGCTGTCATGAAACGAGCCGCCGCCCGCCTGCTCAAAGGTAATGTCGCCGGCGAGACGGGTCGCACCGCCGGAGAGGGTGAAGCCGGCGAGCGTGGCACCCCCGCCGACGTAGACGCAGCGGACCGCCGCATCGCCGTTCGTCGTGACCGGATCCCAGGCGCCCCGGATGGTGGTGAAGGCGGGGCCGTTGACGCTGGTGACCGTGATTGCGTTCGTGATGGCCACGCGGTTGGTCATCGCACCGTGCACCACCCGCCCGCCCGAGGCGTACACGCCATTGCTGACCAATACGGTATCACCACCTGTTGTCACATCGATGGCGGCCTGAATGGATTGTTTTGCGGTGGCCCAGTTCGTGCCCGCCGCGGTATCGTCACCGCCCGGCGCAACGTAGTAGGTCGCAGCGCGGGCGGGCAGGCCGACGGCCGGCAACGCAAGCGCACACACCACCATCACGAATTGTGATAAACGGGCAAGACTCCTCATCGCCGCACCACCGACGCTCCTTTGGCGGAATCATACCCCGATATGCAAGGCCGTCAATAGAACGACGCGGCCAACCGCCGGGGTCGGAGAAGGCGGCGCCCTCACCGCGTCCCTAAGGAGCCAACTCCACCCGCACCCGGTAGTTACGGTTCGTCGCGTCATCGGGATCATGGATCGTGATCGGTCCGTCCGTGCCGGCGATGTTGTTCGTGAACTCGGTCCAGACCTGCGGTTCCGCGGAAAGGTCGTCGTTGTAATCGACGGCGTACAGGCGACCCGCAACAGAGTCAATCAGAACACCGCCACCCATGACACCCGAGGTGCGGAAGACGTCGTTGGGATCCATAAAGTCCGTCCCGGCGACACGTTCATCCCCATTTCCATCCCCATCCCCATCAAAATCTCCCTGTCCCGTTCCGCCCTGGAACTCGAAGGCGCCCATATCGACATAGCCGTGGACGATGCGCGGGTTGCCGGCGAGGTCGGGGCCGGATGGCGCGAGTGCATTGTTTCCGCTGTCACGGGCGGGTGACGAGGCCATCAGGGTGAAGTTGCTGTTGGCGGCGTCCACGAACATCGGGTCGTTGGTGACGTTGCCGGGGCCCGGGGGGAGCGGTGTGGTGCAGCTGAAGTTGATTGAACCAGCAAAATAATTAGCGCCATCAGGTGCGGTGTTGTCAAACACGATGGAGTTGTTCAACGTACTGCCCTCCACACCGCCACCGGCAAAGCCGAAGGCCCCCACCGTATTACCAACCACCGTGCAGTTGTTCAGGGTACTAAAGCGTGCGCCACCACCGGCAAACCACCCCGTGTTGCCGACAAGCAGACTGTTGTTCAGCGTACTCGATTGCGCTCCACCACCATACTCTGCGGAATTGCCCGACAGAACACTGTTGATCACCACAACTTGGTAGACGCCGCCTCCTTGAAACTCTGCGGCATTTCCCGTCACCCTGGAGTCACGTAATGTGCCGCCAACCGCACCACCACCGGAACCTTCACTCGCGGAGAAGTCCACCCTTGTTGCACCATTGGTCAGTGTGAAACCGACAAGGGTCGCTCCGTTGGTCATCCAGACACACCGAACGGCGGCATCACTTTTCGGCTGCTTCCCGCGGATGATCGTGACTTCCGCCCCGTTGACGCTTTCGACGGTGATCGGCTTGTCGATGACTACACGGTTGGTGAGCAGGGAACCCGCCACCGTTCGTCCGCCGGTCTGGTACACGCCGTTGGACACAAGCACGGTGTTGCCGTCAACCGCCGCGTCGATGGCGTCCTGGATACCGGCCGCGGCAATATCCCATGTCGTATACGGGAAGCCTGCGTTCGGGTTATCAAGAACAACATAGTGTACCGCACCGGAGAGTGCCGGTGTCTGGTATTCATAAGCCCCCATGTCCACCGTGCCGAAGGCAATGCGCGGATTGCCGTCAAGATCGGTCGTGCCCACGGCTATCGCGTTGTTCCCGCGATTGATGCAGGGCGAGCCAAGAGCGAGACGGTAGTCGCCTCCCGCCGCGTTGACGAACATCGGGGCGTTGGTGATGTTGCCGGTGCCGCTGCCGGGCATCGGCGTGGTGCAGGTGTCGTTGATCGTGCTCAAGGCATAGTTGGCTCCAGACGGCGCGGTGTTGAAGTAAACGATGCAGTTGTTCAGTGTGCTACCCGATGCGCCGCCGCCAAAGGACGCCGAGTTTCCGGTCAGCGTGCAGTTGTTCAGCGCACTGTCAGACGCGCCGCCGCCGCCTTCGTTCGCCGAATTGCCTGTCAGCGTACAGTTGTTCAGCGTGCTGCCCCACGCGCCGCCGCCTCTGTTCGCCGAATTGCCTGTCAGCGTACAGTTGTTCAGCGTGCCGCCCCACGCGCCGCCGCCTTCAATTGCCGAATTGCCGGTCAGCGTGCAGTGGTTCAGCGTGCCTGGATTCAAGTAGAAACTCGCGCCGCCACCGAAAGCCGCCGAATTGCCGGTCAGCGTGCAGTTGTTCAGCGTGCCGCCGTAAGATCCGCCGCCGTCGCTGCTCGCCCAGTTTTCGGTCAGTGTGCAGTTGCTGACCACGGCATTCGTGGACTGCGCCCAGACCCCGCCGCCAGATCGTTCGGTTGAGATATCACCGGAGGTCCGCGTCGCGCCGTTGGTGAGGGTGAAGCCAACCAGCGTCGAGCTGTTGGTCATCCATACGCAGCGAACCGCGGCATCACCGCTTACCGATTCGCCCATGATGAGGGTGACCTCGGGGCCGTTGACACTCTCGACCGTGATCGGCTTGTCGATTACCACCCGGTTGGTGAGCAGGGAGCCAGGCACGGTCCGCCCACCGGTCTGATAGACGCCGTTGGACACAACAACGTTGCCGCCCGCGGCCGCGGCATCGATCGCGTCCTGAATGTTGGTCGCGGCGGTAGACCAGGTGATGTAGGGCCACTGGGGTGAAGGATTGTCGATCGCGACAAAATAGGTGGTGTTGGTGAACACCTCGACCGCCCCGATATCCGGGAGCCCGGACGGCCGCGGTGCGCCGCGCTGATCGCGGTCGATCCCACTCGGTCCCGCCGCGTCCAGCAGCGGGGAGTTCGTTGCCGGTTCCAGGGTCCAGGTCGGACCGCCGTTGTCCTGCAGCGGACCGAGCAGGGGGTTGCCAGTCAGGACCGTTCCCGAGGGCAGGGTTGCGCCGGACGTGATGCCGATGAAGTTGGTGCCGATGAGCTGATCCACGGCGAACCGGATGTCCGACCCCTCGATCGACGGTCCGTTCCCGGCGACCACGGTGTTCTCGAGAATCAACTGTCCCCCATTCACCTTGATCCCGCCGCCTTCGTCGGTGGCCTGATTGTTGGCGATGGTGCTGTGAACGAAATGCACGATGGCCGTGCCGTCCATGAGCACCCCCCCGCCGTCGGGAAAGGCGCTCAACGCGGCGTTGTCGGCGATGGTGACGTTTTCGAAGAACGAATAGCCGTTGATGACCGACACACCGCCGCCGAAGGTTGCGGCGTTGTTCCGGATCGTGCTGTTGCGCACGGTCAGGTTCGCATCGCGGGCAGAGATCCCGCCGCCCCGGTTGAGCGAATCGGTGTTGGTGACCGTCCCGTCGGCGATGGTGAGCGTGTCCAGCACCACGGTGGCGTTGGTGATGAAAATCACCCGGTTGCTGTTGCCGCCGGAGAGAATGGGCGCGACGCCCAATCCTGACGCGTCGATGGTCAGGTCCTTGTCGATGACGAGTTGCGATTCCAGCGTCAGGGTCTGGCCGGACAGCGACGAGTCGAAGTAAATAAAGCCGCCGTCCGGTCTTGCGATCACGGCCTGCCGGAGGGAACCGGCATCACCATCGCTGGTGTTTGTCACCACGGCGGCGACGGTCAAGGCCAGGAGCTCGTAGGCGCCCATATCCACCGTGCCGAAGGCGATGCGGGAGTTGCCGTCGAGATCGGAGCCGGCCGGAGCATCCGCATTGTTGCCTGCATTGATGCCGGGTGAGGTGGACAGGAGCCGAAAGTCGCCGCCCGCCGCATTCACGAAGACCGGCGTACTGTCGACATTCCCGGCGCCAGGCAGCAGTGGCGTTGTGAGGTTGTAGGAACCCGACATGGAATAGTGGTTCGCGTTGGACGGCGCGGTGTTGCCCCAGATGATGCTGTTTGTGGCAGCATTCTGATACACGCCGCCCACGCTGTCTCCGGCGGTATTGCTGACCACGGTGCAGTTGATCATACGGGTGTTCTGCGACGCCCCGCCGAAACGTCCCGCATGGTTACCGACAACAAGGCAGTTATACAGCGTCCCGCCGGCCGCGCCTCCGCCATCAAAGATCGTGGCCCGGTTTCCTTTCACGAGGCAGTTGTAGAGAATGCCGTTGCGTGGCCCGCCGCCACCCTCGGTGCTGATGTTGGCGATGAAGCTGCTGTTGTAGAATGTACCCTGCCAAGAACCACCACCGGAGAAGTCGGCGGTGTTGCCGGTGATCATACAGTTGCTGACAATGACCGAGGTGGACTGTGCCCAGATGCCGCCGGCCATTTCATGGGTGATCAATCCCCCAACCGTTCGGGTTGCGCCGTTGGTGATGGTGAAGCCGGTCAGCGAGGCGCCGTTGGTCAGCCAGATGCCGCGGATGGCCGCGTCGCCGTTGGGGCCCTTGCCCTCGATGATCGTGACGGACGGTCCGTTCACCCCGACGAGATGCAGGGGCTTGTCAACGAAGACCCGGTTGGTCGTGGTCGAGTCGGTCGCCGTACGTCCGCCGGTGTTGTAGACGCCGTTGGACACGAAGATCGTTTCGCCGGCACTGGCGGCATCGATGGCATCCTGGATGTTGGTCGCGGCGTGGGCCCAGGTCAGGAAGGGGAAGAGGTGACCGCCGCCGGGGGCAACATAGCGGTTCCCGTCAGAATTGAAGATCAGCGGCTCGATGGTAACAGACGAGAAGCCGTAGTTGTTATCCCCTCCGAGCGTACCCGCCGCCGATGCGCCGAGGTAATTGCCGGATATGTAGCGATCGCCCCCGATGTTCCCGCCGACCACCACACCGAGGACCGAGACCTGTCCGAGGTCGGCGATGCCGGCCGGCGCATTGATGGCGCTGAGCGGGATGGACGCCTCCCACCGGTTGACCTGTTGGTCGCCGTCCATGTTCTGATTCGTCACCGCGGAGGTCCCGAAGCCGTCGAACTGCGACAACTGCGCGCCGGTGATCGCGGAAGGAGCGGAAGCACCGCCGCCGAGGTAAAAGACCCCCTGCCCGAAATCGTTCCCGCCGATGGAGAAGCTGGTGAAGTTGCCGTCGCCGAACTCGTCTCCGACGATCAGCGCAAGGTCCATCGGCTGGCCGAAGCTGAGGTTGTCGAGGTTGTCCAGCGCCCCGGGACCGCCGGTCTTGGCCGCAAGATTCGTGTGATTGTCGGTGAGGCTGGACAGGCCGAGGAAGATCAGCATCGCATTGGGGCCTTCCGGGTCGACCCCGGTGGCGCCGATATAGAGGTTGGTCGCGTCGACATTCAGGAAGAGTTTGCCGAGGTCTCCAAAACCGCACTGCAGGGTCATATCCGCCCCGCCGCCGGTGGTATCAAGATCGAAGTTGTCGCCGGCGGTGTTGGGCGACCCGCCCGCCGTGATCACGGCGGAACCGGGGACGAGGGAGATGTCGCTGTTGTCCGGAACAATGCCGCAGCAGGCGGCAAGAGCATTGAGGTCGGTCAGCGGATACGGGGTATCGTCGTCGCGCGACAGGCCGACGATGCCGTCCCCGTTCCCAATCTCGAGCATGGAGATCCGCAGGCGGCCGTCGAAGAACAATTCGGCCTGGAAGGAGTTCGTGGTAACGGTGGTTCCAAAGAGCACGACGGTTCGGGTTGCCTCGTCCCAGGTAACAACGACCCGGTCGGACAGCTCCTTCCACGACACACGATCCACGGTTCCATCGAGGTCACTGAACAGGGCGGAAAGGCGCAGGCCGTCGAAATGACGGTCGAGCGTAACGAAATCCTCCGGCTCGGGCGAAGTAGCGAAACGGATATACCCGTCGCGACCGACGCGCACCGAGGTATGAAAGGTCTCGGTACCTCCGGCATTCCACACAGGCACCGGTTCGCGGAACGGGCCGATGGTGATTTCATTCGTGGATGAAAAGTCGAGCGCCATTCCTCCGGTCGGATCCTTGAAGTAGCCGGAAACGTCACGAGAGCACATCTCGTAGTACAGCGGCGAATCACTGTCCGGGGTGAAGGTGATGGAGGAAAACGACAGGTTGGTCATGCCGGTATCGAAAATTTCCGTCAACCCCTCCGGTGTGCCCTGCACCGTGATCACGTAATCCTCGACTTCGCCCTCGCCGCCGAAGCCGTCCACCGCCTGGGTACCGCTCGAACTGGTCGTTATTCGGGCGCGCACGGCATGAACCGTGTTGGATGTCAGGTACAGATCGACCGGCGGCGTGATCGGAATCGTGTGGAAGCCGGCGGCAAGGACCGCGTCGAAGATCCGTTCCCCGGTTTCCCATGTATCGTCACCGTCCCAGTCGATCCATACATTGAGCCGGCCCGAGGTCTGGGAGACCAGGATCGTGATCGCGGTCTCCGCGCCCCAGGAGAAGGATGACGGGAACTTCAGCCCGTCCTCGTCGTCCAGCCCGCCGATAAGGTCATCGCCGTCGGCGGTGCTCCTGCTGCCGTTGTTCGGCGCATCGGCTTCGCCGTCCACGCGCGTCCCCAATCGCGGGCCGACCGGCACGTGGCGGGCGCCGTTATCGGCGAACCGTACCGGGTAGCCATTGAAGGCATCGCCGTAGTCGAGCCGGATATCCGCCTGGGCGACTGCGGACTCACTGCTCACGTCGCTGGGATTACCCGCGACAACCCAGTAATACGCGGACGTGTAGTTGCCCCAGGACACCGTCGTATCCAGCCAATCCGTGCCCATGGTGCTGCCCAGGTAGGTGGCAATATTGAAACTGTTCAGATATGCGCGGTAGACAAAGTATTCATCCGCGTTATCCGCCGCGGACCAGTCCACGAGGACACCGGGACCGGCCTGCCGGGATGCGGTTACATTCTGGGGAACCGAGGGTGTGGTGTAGGTCCAGACAAAATCCACCGCGTAGCTGTGCCGGCCGTTGCCGATGCCTGAGAACGTTTGAACAAAACCCGGCTGTGCGCCGAAGAAGTTGGTTTCAAGAATCGATGCGTCGTTCAATACACAATCGTCACCGCTGTTGATCGAGCAGCGGGGGGCATCATCATCTTCCCACGCCCTCATGCCGAACGTAATAAAGTTGGCGTCGATATTCGTGCGAACAACAATCACCTGGTTGTAGGCGACGAAGGAATCGCCGTCGATGTCCGCGGTAAAGCAACCGCTCTCCATGGTGGGTCCGGCATCGTCATCCACCACGATGATCGCGGTGTATTCTTCACTCCCCACCTCGCCGCACCCCGACTCCGTATGGGAAATCCACTTAAGAGTCACGGAGTAGTCCTTGTTGATCGCGGGAGCTTCCGTCGTGATGTACCCGCATAACAGGAGGCTGAAGCCCGTCATGATCCATCGTCGATGCAACGACTGTTTCGTCATCGGTATTGTGTACCCCTCGGTTCTCTGATTCGCTTGCAATGCAGGCCCGCCCCCCATAGGGGTTTCCCCTATAAAGCCCTTATCGCGCACGATGTCCACACTTTTTACCGGGAGGTCTTCGATCAATGTCTGGCCGAATCACCACGCATCCACGGAAACCTGCAGCACGATTTCCACATCGCGGTGATGATGCGTGAACACGGCGTGACGCAGATCCTCACCGAGGACCGCGATTTTGTGATGTTCCCGTGGGTTGAGATCCTACGCCTGTCCCGCTGAGTCCAGTCGGAAGAACGTATCGGTATTATTTCAGTCTTCCTCAATAGGTTTCGGGTGTCAGGTTTCAGGTCCTCCTGACACCTGAACACTGAAACCTGAAACCAAATCGTCTGGCACATGTATACCGATACGTATTTGCTATTGGTATGAGTCCAGCCGTCATCGCGAATATGCGGGCAGGCGCAGGGCCGGCGCCGGAAGTCGAGTCCCCCACAAACAAAACGGCGCCCGTTTCCAGACGCCGTTTGTTCATCAAGAGTGGATTCGATCAATCAACGTAATAGGAGTAATTCTGACCGCCGTTGTTGTCCCAGTACCAGTTCCCGCCGGCATCGGTGACATACAGGGCGTATTCGATGGTGAACGGGGTGAAGGGCTGACCCATGTACTGCCCGTTCTCACCCGAGGCCGAGAACCACACCGACCAGGCTTCGTCATACCCGCCGTACGGATTCTGCACATTGGCCTGCCATTCCGCAGGACGGCTCCACATCACGCTCTGCCAACCGTCATCGGTATACACGGTTCCAGCCGTGTGACCCGGGGCAACCGGCCATACACCGAAGTCCACCTTCAACTGCGTTGCGAGCCATGTCGCATACTTCGTGTAGTCGTAGCGTCCATCGACCTTCTTGAACCAGATCGTCTCCGCCTGAACCGCACCCGCGGCCAGACCCAGAACTGCGCCCATCGCCAACATCTTCAGAAGCTTTTTCATTCTTGTTCCCCTTTTCTCAATGGTTTCATGCACCTGCCGACACAACCCGGCATTGAGTACAATGCAGACCCTATGCCGCCCGGCCCGGCCGGTCAAGCAATTTATTAAAACGATTCTGCTTGATTTGTAAACAATTGATGGGCAGTGCTTAATCATATAGATTTGAGGGGTGAACCCGACGCAACCAACGGTGCGGTTATCAGCGGATGGGCACCCTCGGCGACACCGGCTAGCCCAAGTTCGACAGTTACGCGACCGAAATTGCCGATTTGCTAAGGAACTCGGTTACTGACCCCCGATTTTCTCCACTACATTTTGGAT
>JAUIHQ010000248.1 GCA_030432155.1 bacterium
GAAACTCCGGCAGATGGTCATGTGCGATTCTCTCTTGTGTGCGAAAAACGCACGTTATGATGTTGCCGCCGCCCGCAAGCGGCTCGGTGACGGGATCGGCTCGCTTCAGGATCCTCGCCGCGACCCGGAAACCAATGCCTCACTCATCGCGTCGCTGCAGCGTTTCCTGATCCGAAACACGCGCCTCGGGATTCCTGCGCTGATTGTCGGCGAATGTTCCCACGGCCACATGTCGGGGGATGCAACCGTCTTTCCGCAATCCATCGGACTGGCCTCCACATGGAACACCCGGCTGATGCGGGACATCGCCGCGGCCGCCGCGCGGGAAGCCCGGGCCGTCGGGGTCAACCAGGCGCTTTCCCCGGACCTTGATCTCGGACGCGATCCGCGCTGGGGGCGTGTGGAGGAAACCTACGGTGAGGATCCCCACCTCGTCGGCGAGATGGGCGCAGCCCATGTACGCGGCCTCCAGGGCGGAACGTCCCGGATCGGTCCCCGGAATCTGATCGCCACCGTCAAGCATTTTGCCGCCCATGGAAGTCCGCAAAGCGGCTTGAACATCGCCCCCGTGGCCGTGGGCCCGCGCGAGCTGCGGGATACCTACCTTCCGCCCTTTGCTGCGGCCATCCGGGCCGGCGCACTCTCGGTGATGCCGGCATACAGCGAGTATGACGGCATTCCCTGTCATGAGAATCGCGCACTACTCACCGACATCCTGCGCAGGGAACTTGGATTCGACGGGTATGTGTTCTCCGATTACGGAGGGGTGGAGTTCGCGGTCAGCCTGCACAAAACCGCGGGTGAGTTTGCGGAAGCAGGGCTGCGGGCTCTGGAAGCGGGCCTCGATATGGAGGCGCCGGCCCCGACCTGTTTCGGCGAACCATTCGAGGCCCTGGCCCAAACGGATGACCTGCCGATGCCCCAAATCGACCAGGCGGTCCGCCGGATCCTCACCGTCAAATTCAAAGCCGGCCTGTTTGAGAACCCGCATCCCGAACCGGGGGACCGGATTGTGATTCAATCCCGGCGGCATCGGAACCTCGCCCGCCGGGCCGCTCTCGAGTCGATGGTCCTGCTGAAAAATCAAGGGATCCTGCCGTTGGACCCCGGCCGGCTCAAGCGTCTTGCCGTGATCGGCCCCCATGCCGACCGGGTGGAGTACGGAGACTATGCCTTGCCCGAATCCAAAGGCGTAACCCCGCTTGAAGGCATCCGTGAAACACTGCGGGGCGCGAACATCACGATTGACCACGTGGAGGGAGCCACACTGACCGGACTCTCCCGCGAAGGTTTTCGGGAAGCGGAGCTGGCGGCAACAAACGCGGATGCCGTCATCCTTCTCGTCGGCGGTTCCGGCATGACGCCCTACGGCATCGGCTGGGGCATCCAGACCGACGATCAGCCAATGACCGGCGGCGAGGGCTTCGATGTAACCGACCTGCGTCTCCCCGGCGTTCAGGAGGAACTGGCGCTGTCCTTGATGGCAACCGGTAAGCCGGTCATCGTGGTTATCGTCGGCGGAAGGCCCCCGTCCATGCCCGCCATCGCCGAGCAGGCGGCAGCATTGCTCCTCGCCTGGTGCCCCGGCCAGGAAGGCGGTCATGCCATGGCCGACATTCTATTCGGGCGGGGAAACCCCTCGGGGCGGCTTCCGGTATCCATCCCCCGCTGCGTGGGCCAGGTGCCGGTGTTTTACAACCACAAACCCACGGCGAGAGGGATCTATAAAAAGCCGGGCTCCCCGACCCGTCCGGGCCGCGACTATGTGTTCGAGTCACCGGACCCGCTTTTCGAGTTCGGACATGGCCTCAGCTACACGACCTTCCAATACAGCCAGCTCCAGGTGTCCCCGAGGAGAATTCGACCGCACGAATCCGTTACCGTGAGCGTCAACGTCAGAAATACCGGTAAGCGCGAAGGGCGGGAAGTGGTACAACTATACGTGAACGACATGATCAGCTCAACGACAACACCGGTCCGCGCCCTGAAAGGCTTCGACAACATCCTGCTCAAGCCCGGCGAGCGCAAATCCGTGACCTTCACCCTGACCCCCGAGTCGATCAGCCTTCTCGACCGGGATCTGAAACGCGTGGTGGAACCGGGCCTGTTCGAGGTATTTGTCGGCGGGATTCGCCGCGTTTTCCGGGTCACCGACGGATCCAACAGACCTCGAAAGAAACCGACAAACCAATCCGGATCACCGCCCTGACCCCGTCGCAATGAAATGAAAACAACACAGAAAAATGACTTTCCTTTTCAAGCAACCCGGGTTAAGTTACGCGTGTTAGCATATTGGTTTATGCACATGGATCGCTCGGAAGTCACAGGATGAACGGCAACGCTACAATCTCAGATTCTCCGGTCGCAACGCATCGGGAGTGCGGCATGGATGAGAGGTTGGCACGAGCCTCTCGGAGGCTGGGCAGGAGACGGCGTCACGGCGGCGCGTTCACCCTGATCGAACTCCTGGTGGTCATCGCGATCTTGTCGATTCTGGCTGCCCTTTTAATGCCTGCGGTTCAAGGCGGCATGGAGAAAAGCCGCTCCGCTGTCTGTCGATCCAATCTGCGTCAGTTCACCGATGCACTCTTTCAGTATGCCTCAGACAATGACGGATGGTCGATTGACGGATCGAAGATGCAACACATCTATGACATCGTCTGGCGCGGCAATCTTCAGCCCTACATCGATGTTCTCACCGAGGAAGAGGTCCTGAGATGCCCAAGTACCAGGATTGCGCCCGGGGCCAACCAGTTGTTTGGCGGCGACTGGGGCACAGCCAACACAACATGGCAGTCTGTATATTACGAGACAAACGGAAGCATCCGATTGATTCACGGCAGCTACGCACTGAACGACCGCCTTTTGCGCACTGGAACCAACGGAGCCTGGTATGTCAGCCAGGATGCCTATTACCATCGGTTGTCGGCAGTGGCACAACCTTCCAGGACTCCGACCTTCTCCGACAGTATCCTGAGTATTTATCAAGGATATCCGGATGGATCCCCGGCACTGTTCCCCTATGTCGATGGCGGTTGGTGGAACAATCAGCGTATCTGCATCGACCGGCATAACAAAGGTATCAACATGGGCTTTGTCGACGGACATGTTGAACAAGTCAAATTGCCATACCTTTATTCACTGACCTACGGGCGTGACACGCCGGCGACTCCGCGCGATGTAAGCGATTGGTTTCCCCCGGAGTACTACTGATGAACGAGAGTATTCGCAGCCATCGCAATCTGATCATCGCCGTGATCTGTGTGATAGCCATCGTCATTGCGGTTACATCCATGTTCAGAACGCTCACCGGTGCTTCGGGCAAGAAACGAATCAATCTCATCGACAGCTACGGAGAGATCGTCGCGGAAGAGATCGCACAGGTTGTGCCGCTATCATCCCGCATCCTCGTGATCAGCCTCGATTCCCCGCGGAACCCTACATTGGCCCGGCAAGCTGCCATTCTAGCCGCGTCGCTGAAGTCTATCGGTTTCGACAATATAGCCGAAGAAGCCATCAGCAGCGAAATCTTCGGACCCACCATCATGCTCGAAGGGCACAATCTGTCGGCCGAGGCGTTTGAAGATGCGCTCAACAAGCATCCCGGCGTGGACGTCGTTGTGTCCATGGCCGGTACCCCCATGTCGGATCAGCACACGCTCCGACGATTCAACGACGGGTCCTCAACGCTGGTGCTGGCCGCCAATATCACGACCGGAACCAACCTCGAACGCTGGAAAGCATCCGACGCCCTCGCTCTTGCCGTGCTGCCGCGCCGCCACTCTCCGCCACCCGAGGAATGGACGAAGCGTCCCGAAACCCCGCAGGATATTTTCAACTTTTACTACCAGGTGTTGAAGCCCTGAGTATGGGCCGGCAGATCATCGCAACCCGAACGAACCCAACGAGACAATCCATGACGTGGACACATCCGCTTATTCCCAAAGGCCAGGTCAAACGTATATGCGGTGAAACCACGCCGTTTGTTTTTGCCGACCGGTTGTACCGCCTGGAGAATGTACCGGCTTCCTTTCCCGCCTACCCCGCCATCGACCCCAACCATCACGCCGGAGGGTATCACCAGGATGAAACACGCATTCTGGATGTCGAAACCGGAACCCTGATCAGCACACCGCTGCGCGATCACTACTTCGCGATGGCGTTCGTCTGGAACGACCGCGTGTACGTTTTCGCCGGCGATCACCAATCGAGTGACGGTTTCTGGAGGATCACCCGGGTCACCATGATCTCGTCCGACGACCTTGTAAACTGGACGGAGCCGGTGACGGTCCTTGAAGCCGAGAACGGGGAGCATATCTTCAACTTCGGCGTATGCCGCGGTCCGGAAGGCTTTGTCCTTCTGTATGAAACCGACGACAAACAGTGGGGCATTTTCACCTTCAAATACTGCACATCGGACGACCTGGTGCATTGGACGCGAATACCCGGCGGTCTCTATGGCACGGACAAGTATGTCGGCGGCCCGGCCCTATATTTTGAGGGCGGCTACTACTACACCCTGTTCCTCCACTCCCTGGGAAACAGCCACTACGAAACAAGGATCACCCGCTCGAGAGACTGCATACACTGGGAAGACGCCCCCGGGGACCGGCCGTTTGTGACCTACAACCCCGACCATATCACCGATCCCGACAATTTCCCCGGCGTCGCGGAGACCAATGCCTCGGATGCGGAGTTGTGTTATTGGAACGGAAAGACCATCGTCTACTATAACGGCGGCAACCAGGGTGAAATCACACGGGCCGGCGACCTGCATCTCGCCGAGTTCGAGGGAACCCCGCGCGAGCTGTTCGAAACCTTTTTCCAACCCTGAAGATGATCCGATACGAGGTAGACAACGCCTGGGAATTCCGGGGAGAGGCTCTCTCGGTATCCGGCCTCTCCGGCCTCGGGAAGGTATCGTCGGACGGCGCCGAGTGGTCACCGGCCATCGTTCCCGGCGAGGCTCACCTCGATCTCATGGCCGCCGGCCGCATGGAGGAACCGCTGTTCAGCACCAACGCCCCGTCATGCCGCTGGCCGGAAGAACGGTCCTGGTGGTATCGCACGGAAATCACGGCCGACGCCGCCCTCCTGCGGGAAGATCTACAGGAGCTGGTCTTCGAGGGACTGGACTATTATGCACAGGTCTTCCTGAACGGCTCGCTGCTCGGTGAAACCGAGAATGCATTCATTCCTCATGTGTTCGATGTCACACACAAGCTCCGCGAAGGGGTCAACAATCTCGTGGTCCGGATCACCGTGGGGACCGAGCGGGCGAAGAATCAGACCGTCGATATCAACAAGGACGATCCGATCCGCGGCCACCGGGACAAATTCAGGGGACTGGTGGAGCTCCGCAAACCGCAGTGCAGTCATGGATACGACTGGGTTGACGCCCTCCCCAACATCGGGATCTGGCGGCCGGTCTACCTGCGCGGCTTTTCCAAGCTGCGCATCGACGATGTGCGGACCGAGACAACCCTCCACGGAGATTCGTGTCGATTGCTTGTCACCGCCGACATCATGAACCTGCATCC
>JAUIHQ010000249.1 GCA_030432155.1 bacterium
ACTACGGGAACGTGAACAGTTGGATCGGCAACGCCGGACCTGCCTACGCCGGCATCCTTCTCGACGACCTGTACGCCGTCAGCAGCTTCTCCTTCGGGCGGGACAACGGAAACCTGGTCGAATGGACCCAGTATGCCGACCGCTCCACCGGCACCTACACCATCGCGTTCAGCACCGACAGCGGGACCAACTGGTTCACGGCAGGTACCCTCCTCTATACTGGTGCTCCCGGTGAAGGTCTGCGCGGTTATGCCTTCGACCCCTATTATCGTCATGAGTATGAGGTTGGCCATGAAGGCGGCGCCCCGATCGTCGCCAACGCCATCCTTATTCAAGTATCGCACTCGGGCATCACCGGCAACGGGATCGCCATCGACGAAATCGAGGTCTACGGTTCACCCGCCGGTGCGACGGGACAGGTAACGGCGGCATTCACCTCGAGCATGGACGGATGGACAAACGACGGAGGAACCAGCGAGTGGTACGCGGCGGGCGGACGTTTGCGGACCGAGTTCGATGCGATCGGTTCACCGGCAAACCAGACGGCTATTCTCCTCGGAGACGCGTCGGCTTCCGGCGGCGCGTTTGTCGGCAACTACCGAGACGCGGATATGTGGGCGATCGGATTCGAATTCATCGCGGAAGACGTCAACCCAACCTCGTTATTGCTCGAGATGGAAGGCAGCGGCAGCACATACGAGGTTGAGCTGGCCGCCCGTCTCGGCGCCCCCGGTATCACCAACCGCCTCATCGTCTCCCTGGTCAGCCGCGATGCCGGACCGTGGTCAGGCCCGGCCGACGACGCGATCTTCGAGAGCGTCGTTACCAATATCACCGCAGTACGGATCCATGTTATGCGCGGCGGCCTCGCGGCCGAGGCGCATCGCATCGACAACATCTTCATCGATGCGTTGCCGCTTGCCGGACTCATGCACACGGCCGCGTCCGGCGCGGCGCTCTTCTGGGAAGGAGCGCGGCCCGGCTGGCTCTATCGCCTCGAGGCGAGCGATGATCTCGTTTCGACCGGTGCCTGGCAGCATCTAACCACCACCCTTGCGACCAACGCCGTCATCGGTGTCAGCGACACCAACACCCCCGTCCCGCACCGGGTCTACCGGTTGATCCTGCCCTGAAAAACGGTTCTCCGGGGGCATCCGGACTGCTAACACAGCCGCGTAACCATCTATCCCTTCCTGCATTGCATGCTAACGCGGTTCATTGCAGGAGTTTCGTGACTTTTCCCTTGCATCGGTAACGCGCGTTAGCGATGATGTATCTGTAGGCAGCCGAGAGGATAACGACGTGACCATGATTCCGGACGACAAAGCAACAGGCAGCATTGCTGCATATCCTTGCGCTATCAGGCAAACCACTACCTTCCTCTATCCATATCGAAAGGGCGAGTTCTCATGAAGCGTTCACTTCCTCGGAGAATACGGGCGTACCTGATAGGTGTTGGCGGACTCGCCTTCTGTGCAGCCGGGTCGGCCCAGGGACAGATCACCGTCCAGGATGATTCGGCGAAGGCGGTCTGGTCGGTTGGCACCGGAGCGTATTCGCCGATCACCGAAGTTGCCGGCGGAAACAACGCATATGTCTACTCGACCGCTCCCAACTCGCCTCAGCAATACACATGGAAGCCCGGCCTGACCGGAACCTATATCGTGGATGCTTCCTGGGGCGCACATCCCGCCCATGCCTCCTCGGTGGAGTACTTCTTCGACAGTGACGGATACGGCGTGGGCGCCGGAGAGGTGTCCGTGGTCGCCAACGTCAACTTCACGCAGTATGCAGACCAGACCA
Source organism: bacterium (assembly GCA_030432155.1). Lineage (GTDB taxonomy): Bacteria > Verrucomicrobiota > Kiritimatiellia > CAIVKH01 > CAIVKH01 > JAUIHQ01. The sequence goes on from JAUIHQ010000249.1 coordinate 1,804, forward strand.
CCGCGGCCGGGGGGCCCGTGTGGTCGGAACTTTTCGAACTCGGTACGTTCGAACTTACTGCCGACAGCGAGTTTCGCGTATACGCCGTCGGCGGCCACCTCACCGCGGCGGCATGGCAGTTCGAGGATGTGAGCGACCCGGAACCGGTAATCACCAATGCATCGGGATACGCGATCACGTGGGACGGTAATGACGGGGTTCATTTCGATGCGGCGGCTCCGGCGGGCGGCTCCATCGTACCCGCCAATCTCGCCCTGAACGGAACAGCCTTCGCCAGCAGCGAAGCCTCAGGTTTCGGTCATACCGCAGTGAAGCTGAACGACGGCTACTACGGGAACGCCAACAGCTGGATCGGGTCGGCCGATCCCGCCAACGCCGGCGTCCTGCTCGACGGTATGTACGAGATCAGCAGCTTTGCCTTCGGCCGCGACAACGGGAACAACTCCGAGGCCGGACAATACAACGACCGCTGCCTCGGCACCTACACGATCGAGTTCACATCCGACGGCGGCTCGACCTGGTTCGAGGCCGGTACCATCACCTATGAGGCAACACCGGCGGGCGACGGCGCACCGGGAGGAACCTTCGATCCCTACTACCGTCACGAATACGAGGTGGAGACAACCGGCGGCGGAAGCGTCATCGCCAACGGCATCCGCATCACCGTTCCGGAAGGCGATGTCTTCAGTAGCGGCACGGCCATCGACGAAATCGAAGTCTACGGCACGGCATGGCAAGGCCCGGCCGGTGTCGCCGGCAGCGTCCTGTGGTTGAAGGCGGATGATCTCAACCTCGCCGATGGCGCCGATGTGACCGTCTGGTCCGACCTTTCGGGCAACAACAACAGCCTGAATCGCATCGGCCTCGGCTATGGCGCCGCACCGACGTTCCAGACCAATGCCCCCGGAACACTCAACGGGAAGCCATCTCTCGCCTTCGACCTCTCCACTTCCACCATGTGGACGGAAGATGCGGACCCGGAAATCGTGGCCCAGGAAGTATTCGTGGTGGCCACCCTCGGCAGCTCGCCCGGATCCCTCCCCACCCTGATGAGCTTCGGACGCGAGGGCGTTGCTCCGTTCCAGCAGATTCGTGCGAACGGGGCCGGCGAGACCTATTTCGATGATGCCTCCTTCGATTTCGGCGGCGGCGGCGATGGTGTCATCAGCATCAATGGTCTGGGCGGAACCGATATCACCTACGATGTGCCGCACATCTACAACGCCTACGAGAACGCACCCGCGACGTATACCAATATCTTCCTGGGCTACAACGTCGTGTGGGGACGCCCGTGGAAAGGACAGGTTGCCGAGATCATCGTGTTCAGCAACAAGCTGAGTGCGGCCGACCGGAATTCGGTTAACCAGTACCTCTCCACCAAGTACGGCATCACCGTCGCGGCCCCGCGCGAGGCCGATCCGCTTCCCCCGGTCACCAACGGACTCACCGCATGGTTCAGCGCGAACAATCTGCTCGAATTCTCGAACGGCGAGAATGTCACATCATGGACGAATCCCCTCGGCAATATCATAGAACTCGATTACACCGGGGTTGGCGGCGGGGCGCCGACCCTGCAGCTCGAGTCGATCAACGGACAGGCCTCGGTCTATTTCAACAGTTCCGCACTTCGAACCGACGGTGCCAACCCGCTCATCCAGGCCCAGGATATCTTTGTTGTCGCCACCATGTCCAACGACTCGGTCAACATCGCGACCATGATGAGCCTCGGCATCGAAGGCACGGTCCCCTTCCAGGAAATCCGGCGTAACGGCACCGACCAGGCCTACGGCAATGACGCCGCATTCGATTTCGGGGGCGGCGCCGACGGAGACATACGCATCAACGGCGCACTCGGTTCCGCCATTACCTTCGCGGAGCCTCACATTTTCAACGGGACCGAGAACGCGGCCGCAACCTATACCAACCTTTTCCTTGGTTGGAATGTGGCCCACGGGCGCCCGTGGAAAGGACAGGTCGCGGAAATCCTGATCTTCAGCAACAAGCTCAGCACGACGGAGAGAAATACCCTCAACCAGTATCTCGCCGACAAGTACGGCATCGCCGACGTGCCGGAATACCGCTCGCCCGACGCTCCTCCGCCGGTGACCAACGGACTGACCGCATGGTTCAACGCCAACGACCTGCTGGAACACACCGACGGCGCTCCGGTCGAGGAGTGGGCCGATTCACTCGGGAACGGCATTACCCTCGACCGCACCGGACTCGGCGGCAGCGCCCCTACCCTTCAAACCAACGCCCCGGATTTCCTGAATGGCAGGGTATCCGTTTCCTTTGATGGGAATACGATATGGACCGATGCCACCGGACCCGCTATCAACGCGCAGGATATTTTCGTCGTCGCCACGCTGGACACCGGCGCCGACAGCATCGCCACCATGCTCACGCTCGGCGCGGAAGGTTATCCCCCGTTCCAACAGATACGCGGATTCCCGGGTACGCAGGCGTATGGCGATGACGCCAGCTTCGATTTCGGCGGCGGAGCCGACGGAGATATCCGTATCAACGGCGCCCGCGGGACCGACATCACCCTGAATGAACCCCACCTCTACAACGGCACTGAGTATACGGCGGGCACCTACACGAATATCTACCTCGGATGGAACGTTGTTCACGGGCGGTACTGGAAGGGCCAGATCGCGGAAATTCTGATCTTCAGCAACCGGCTCAGCACCGCAGACCGCGACAGCATCAACCAATACCTCGCCGACAAGTACGGCATCCCGGACGTGCTGGCATACCGGACACCCGACGATCCGCCCCCGGTGACCAGCGGCCTTGTGGCGTGGTTCAACGCCAACAGCATTCTGGATGGAGCCGACGGCGACTCCATTGACGAATGGGAAGACGGTTCCGGCAACGGGATCACCCTGAACCGTACCGGCAGTCCCGGCGGCGCCGCCCCCACCCTTCAGACCAACGCACCGGACTTCTTCAATGGTCAGCAGACCCTGTCGTTCACCGATTCGCGCCTGTGGACGGAAGCAAGCGACCCGGAAATCCAGGCACGCGACGTCTTCGTCGTGGCGACCATGGCTTCGGGCATCGGCGACATCGCCAACGTGTTGCTCAGCGTCGGCCGTGAAGGCGTCTTCCCGTTCAATGAAGTCCGCCGCTACGACCTGGCGACTGCCTACGGCGACACTGCCACCTACGACTTCGGCGGCGGCGCCGACGGCGTCGTTCGCATCAACGGCAGCGAAGGAAATGCCATCACCTATGACGTACCGCACATCTTCAACGGCACCGAGGACATCCTCTACACCTACACCAATCTGTTCGTGGGATGGAACGTGCAGTACGGGCGCCCGTGGCTCGGGCAGGTCGCGGAAATCCTGATCTACAGCAATGAGCTGAGCATCTCCGAGCGGAACACCATCAACCAGTACCTCGCCGACAAGTACGGCATCGAAAGCGTGACCGAATACCGGTCGCCGGACGCCGATCCCCCGGTCACCAACGGGCTCACCGCCTGGTTCAATGCCAACGACCTGCTGACGCACGCGGACGGCGACCCGGTCACCGAGTGGACCGACTCTCTCGGCAACGGCATCGTCCTCGACCACACCGGCGTCGGCGGTAGTCCCCCGGTATTCCAGACCAATGCGCCGGGCTTCCTCAACGGCCGTGTGTCCGTTTCCTTCGATAACAACGGGCTGTGGACCGTGCCCCAGGCGTCGGACATCCAGGCGCAGGATATCTTTGTTGTCGCCACC